>DAIOID010000046.1:12246-21059 GCA_036744355.1 Brevundimonas sp. | reverse complement strand
ACTCCGAGGCCATCCTTCACCTGATCGCCCGCAGCCGTAAGGCCAAGATCGTCGACCGCTTCATCGACGCCCTGGGCCGCATCGAGGGCGGCTACGCCCTGGTCGCCCAGACCCGCTACAAGATGATCGGCGCCCGCGACCCGCTGGGCATCCGCCCGCTGGTGCTGGGCAAGGTCGGCGAGGCCTGGGTTCTGGCGTCCGAGACCTGCGCGCTCGACACCATCGGCGCCACCTTCATCCGCGACATCGAACACGGCGAAGTCGTCGTGATCGACGAGGACGGCCTGACCTCGCTCAAGCCCTTCCCGGCCCGCGCCGCCCGCCCCTGCCTGTTCGAGTACGTCTACTTCGCCCGCCCCGACAGCGTCGTGGACGGCCGCTCGGTCTACAACGTCCGCAAGGAGATGGGCCGCCGTCTGGCGCGCGAGTTCCAGGTCGACGCCGACGTGGTCGTGCCGGTGCCGGACTCCGGCGTGCCCGCAGCCCTGGGCTATGCCCAGGAAAGCGGCATTCCCTACGAGATGGGCATCATCCGCAGCCACTATCTGGGCCGCACCTTCATCCAGCCCAGCCAGGGCGCCCGGCAGAAGGGCGTGCGCATGAAGCACAGCCCCAACCGCGCCGCTCTGGAAGGCAAGCGCGTCGTCCTGATCGACGACTCGATCGTGCGCGGCACCACCTCGCTGAAACTGGTGCGCGCCGTCCGCGCGGCGGGCGCCAAGGAGGTCCACCTGCGCTCGGCCAGCCCGCAGATCCTCTATCCCGATTTCTACGGCATCGACATGCCCGAGCGGACCCAGCTGATGGCCGCCACCCACACCATGGACGAGATGCGCGCGATCCTGGAGGTCGACTCGCTCGGCTTCCTGTCCATCGACGGCCTGTATGACGCCATGGGCGCGGGACCGCGTGATCCGGCCCAGCCCCAGTTCACGGACCACTACTTCACCGGCGACTATCCGACCCGGCTGCTGGACCGCGAAATAGCCGAGGGCGGACGGGATGCGAAGGGCGGGCAACTTTCCCTGCTAGTGACCGCTTAAGGCGGTATGATCCAGCTCGGCTACTTCACCCTCGACACCCCTGACATCGAAAGGGCCCGCGCCTTCTATGCAGGTCTGTTCGGCTGGACCTTCGACGAAGACGCCTCGCACCCAACCTACGCCCATGTGAAGGGCTCCGACCCTGCCTTCGGCATCACCAAGGGCGAGCACCGGGCGTTTCCGCACCTCTACTTCCGCGTGGACGACATCCACGCCGCCTGCGACCGCGTCAGGATGCTGGGCGGACACGCCGCCATGCCGGCGGAAAACCCGTCAGGCTTGTCCGCCGTCGTCGCCGACGATCAGGGCGTCAGCTTCAGCCTGTGGCAACCGGCCCAAGGCTATTGAAACAGGGCTACTGAACTGAGCCTTTCGCCGGACGACGGGTCGCGCTATCAGCGGGCCATGTCCGAACACGCTTCCCTTCCCCTCGCCAACCGCATCGCCCTGGTCGTCGGGGCCTCGCGCGGCATCGGCTACGAAACCGCCCTGGCCCTGGCCAAGGCCGGCGCCCACGTCGTGGCCGCCGCCCGCACGCAGGGCGGTCTGGAAGAGCTGGACGACGCCATCTTCGCCGCCACCGGCCAGCACGCCACCCTGGTCCCGTTCGACCTGGTCGACGGCGGCGCCATCGATCGTCTGGGCGGCGCCCTGTTCGAACGTTTCGGCAAGCTGGACATCTGGGTTCAGGCCGCCGCGACCATGGGTCCCTCGGGCCTGACGCCGGTTGCCCACGCCGAGCCGCGCGAGTTCGCCAAGGTCGAGAAGATCAACTTCACTGGCGTCTATCGCCTGATCCGCTCGCTGGAACCGCTGCTGCGCGCCTCGGACGCCGGGCGCGCCATCTATCTGACCACCAGCGTCGCAACCAACCCGCGCGCCTTCTGGGGCATGTACGCGGCGACCAAGGCCGGGGCCGAGAACCTGGTCAAATGCTGGGCCGACGAGATCGAGAGCACCCCGGTCCGCGCCGCCATCGTTGACCCCGGCCGCATGCGCACCCAGCTACGCGCCCAGGCCTTCCCCGGCGAAGACCCCGAGGTCCTGCCGCATCCGTCCGAGGTCGGCCCCCTGATGGTCGAACTCGCTCGCCCCGACCTGACCCCGCCGCTGACTGTCAGCTTTAAGGACTGGAAGCAGGCTCGGTCGGCCTAATCGCGGCCCCTTGGGGCTTGCGGAGGGCACGAAGCCGTTTGTGGAATCGAAAAGGGCGAGCCGTCATCGCCGACGGCTCGCCCTTTGTCTATTTGAGGCCTGAGCAGCCTACTTCTTGGGCGCGTGCTTCTGGCCGGTGCGGACCCGGCCCGAGCGCGAGACCTGGCGAGCCCCGCCGCGAGCGCCTTTTTGCACCGCGATGGACTGACCGGCCTTCTTGCTGGAGCTGGCCTTCAGACCGCCCAGCGCCTTCACCTTGGGCTTGATGCCCGACTTCTTCTGCTCCAGCGCCTTGCCGGGCAAGTTGGACAGAGCCTCGGCCTTCTCGGCCTTCAACACCTTGCGCGGCGCCGTCTTGGCGTCGCCCTTGTAGCGCTCGGGACCGGACTTGGCGCCGCCGTCGACATAGGGGTTGGCCGAGCCGGACTTGACCGTCAGCCGGATCGGCGTGCCGGGCAGGTCGAAGCTCTCGCGCAGGCTGTTCACCAGATAGCGCTGGTAATGCTCAGGCATGTCCGACGCCCGGCTGGCCATCAGCACGAAGGTCGGCGGACGCGCCTTGGTCTGGGCCATGTATTTCGGCTTCACACGCTTGCCGTTGACGGCGGGCGGCGGGTGCCTCTGGGTGGCCATGGCCAGCCAGGTGTTCAGGTCCTTGGTCTTGACCTTAACCGACCAGGTTTCATAGGCCTTGATGACGGCTGGCATCAGCCGGTCCACGCCGCGCCCGTTGTGCGACGACAGGGCGACGAAGGGCGACCCCTTCAACTGCGGCAGCTTGTGTTCGGCCAAGGACTTGAGCTCGGCCATCTTGGCCTGGGGTTCTTCTTCCAGATCCCATTTCGAAGCGACATAGACCAGGGCGCGACCTTCGCGCTCGACCAGGTCGGCCAGTTGCAGGTCCTGGGTGTCGAAGGCGTCATCCTTGTCCATCACCAGCACGACCACCTCGGCGAAGGTGATGGCGCGGATGGTGTCGGCGACCGACAGCTTCTCCAGCTTCTCCTGAACGCGAGCCTTGCGGCGCATCCCGGCGGTATCGACGAAGCGGATGGCCTTGCCTTCGTACTCCCAGTCGACCGAGATGGAGTCGCGGGTGATCCCGGCCTCGGGACCGGTCAGAAGACGGTCTTCGCCCAGCAGGCGGTTGATCAGCGTCGACTTGCCCGCATTGGGGCGGCCGATGATGGCGATGCGGATCGGCTTGTCGGTTTCTTCCTCTTCCTCGATGAAGACATCTTCGGAAGCGACCAGCAGCGCCTGATACAGGTCAGCCATGCCCTCGCCGTGCTCGGCCGAAATGGCGACCGGCTCGCCGAAGCCCAGGCTGTGGGCCTCGCCCACCCCGCCCGAGCTTTCACGGCTTTCGGACTTATTGGCCAAGAGGATGACCGGCTTGTGCACCTTGCGCAGACGATCGGCGAAGATGCGATCCAGCTGGGTCACGCCTTCGCGCGCGTCCATGGTGAACAGGATGACGTCGGCGTCCTCGATGGCCGCCTCGGTCTGTTCGCGCATGCGCGCTTCCAGGCTTTCGTCGGTGACGTCTTCGTAGCCCGCCGTGTCGATCAGCGTCAGATCCATGTCGCCGATATTGCCGTCGGCATAGCGACGGTCACGGGTCACGCCCGGGCGATCATCGACCAGCGCCAGACGCTTGCCGACGAGTCGGTTGAACAGTGTCGACTTGCCCACGTTGGGGCGGCCGACGATGGCGACCTTCAGAGCCATGTCGGCCTTCTAACTCAAAAACAGGAAAAGATCAGCGGATGCTGACCAGTTCGCCCTTGTCCGTCAGGACATAGAGCGCACCGTTGTAAGCGGCGGGAGCGATATAGGCGGCGGAACCCAGCTTCACGCTAGACTGCTGCGCGCCGGTCTTCGGATCAAAGGCCACGGCCTCGCCGTCCGAATTGACCAGCACCAGACGGTTGGACGCCAGGATGGGGCCAGACCAGACGGGGCGCACGGTGCGCTTGCCGATCCCCAGAACGCCGCCTTCCTCACGGACGCGGCCCTCGTTCAGATCGCGGGTCCAGTAGACCTGGCCGCTGTCACGGTTGACCACCGTCAGCTCGCCCGCCTTGGACACGACATAGACCACGTCGCCGGCCGGCAAAGGCGCGTTGACGCCGGCCACCGGCAGAGACCACTTGGGCTGGCCGGAGCGGATGTCCATGGCCTGAAGAACGCCCGAATGGCTGACCGCATAGGCGAAGCCGCGGCTGATGACCGGACGCCCGGCAATGTCCCGGATCTCCGACAGGGCGCTGGTGCGGCTGGTGCGCGACAGCACCTCCTGCCACACGGGCTGGCCGTTCGAGGCGCGCAGGGCGACCAGTTCGCCCGAGGAGAAGGGCGCGATGACCGTGTCGCCGCTCACGGCCGGGCTGGAGGCGCGCATGATGCGGGCCGGCTCGGTGATGCCACGATAGGACCAGTCCTGCTGGCCGGTGTTCACGTTGAAGGCGATCAGCTGGTTGTCGACGTCGATGACGTAGACGCGCTGGCCCGACACCGTCGGCGCGCCGTGGATCGGCAGATCGACGGTCGAGCGCCAAACGACAGCCCCCGTCGCGGCGTCCAGCGCCGTCATGGTGCGATAACCGGACGAGACAAAGACCTTGCCGCCGCCGCCGACGGCCACGCCGCCGCCGAAGCCGCCGCCGCCCGCGCCGCCGCCGAAGCCGATGCCCAGGAAGCGCGAGCCCTTGTCCTGCTCATCGACCTTGACGTCGGCCTTCCACAGCACGGCGCCCGTGCCGGCGTCGACGGCGGTCACGCCGGCCTCGCCGTCCAGCACGAAGACCTTGCCGCCCTCAGCCACGACCGGCGCCATCACCTGACGGGTGTTGCTGGAGCCGACGCCGATATTGCGTTTCCAGGCGACGGTGAATTCGGGCGCCGCGATGACGTGTTCGACCGCGTTCTCGGCGTTGCCGCCAGGCTGGGTCCAGGCGGTTGCGGCCTGAGGTCCCGGCAGGAAGAAGTCACGGCCCGACAGGGCGGCGGAAGGCGCCAGCTGCTGTTCGAACTCCAGGATCGAGATGCGTTGCCCTTCGGACGCCTTGGCGACGTCTTCCTTGGGCTTGCCCAGGCCGAACGGCAGGGCGCTACGTACGGTGCCGCACGAAGCGACGGTCAGGGCGAGGCCGCAAAGCAGGGCGACTTTCAGCGTACGATTCATGGATAGAGTCCTGAAAGCGACGATTACGGGCGGGCGGCGGCGGGCGCCGCTTCTGCGGCGGGGGCCGGTGCAGCAACCGGAGCCGGCGCAGCAACAGGCGCAGGCGTCGCAGCGGCGGCCTTGACGATGGCGGCCAAACCGGCGGCCGTGCCGGTGTCCACGGCCTGAATGCCGGCCTGGGCGCGCTGACGGATCGAATCAGGCACGTCCTGTCCCAGTTGCAGCTGGACGAAGATCTGACGGGCGTCGGCGGTCTTGCCGTGCTGAAGCAGGGCCATGGCCTGGGCCTCCTGGGCGAAGGCCTGCAGCGGGCGCTTGTCCTTGGCCAGCGGCTCAAGACGCGCCTGGATGTCGGTCAGGGGCGCGGTGTCCATGATCAGGAAGACGGCCTTCAGTGCAGCGGCGTCGGCGATGATCGGATCACGCGAGGCCTTGGCGGCGTCGTCGAACAGCTTGACGGCGTCCTCGGTCTTATTGGCCGAAACGGCGATCCCGGCCTGCTGCATCAAGGCCAGGGCCTTGTAGGCGCCGTTGCCCGACTTGGCGGCTTCGGCGAAGGCGGCGTCCGCGCCGGAAGGATTGTTGGCCTGCAGCGCGATCATGCCCCGGTCATAGGCGGCCGAGGCCTTGTCGGCCTGATTGGTCAGGTAGCTCTGCCAACCCCACCAGCCCAGTGCGGCGACCAGGGCGACGACCAGCAGACCCGCGCCGATCGGCAGCCAGGTACGGGCCATACGCTTGTATCGATCGGAGCGAAGCTCCTCCTCGACTTGTTCGAAGACATCAACCACGAAACGTCGCCCCAAAAACAGCTGCCAAGACTGGTCGCTAAACCGGCGCGACCCTAGAGGGTCGGCGTCTCGCCCGCAACGCAGGCGTTCAGATCGCGACCTGAAATTTCAGCAGTAGGTCGCGACTTCGTCAGGAAAACGGCGCTCAGATCTGCTGGGACAGCTTCACGACGCCGGCCGCCAGAAGCGCGACCAGCACCCCGGCCGTGGCCCAGAACAGCTGCATGCCGCCCATGGCGCTAATGTCGAAACCGCTCACGCCTAGCCGATCCAGCAAGGATTGAACGGCCATGCCGCCGTCCATGCCCGCCATCATCAGTCCCTGTGCAGCAGGCTGTGAACCCGCCGATGCGGATACGGACGAAGAAACGAAGTTGAAATCGACGCTCAGGACCTCGCGCACCGCGATGACGCCGCCGACCAGCCCCGCCACCGACAGGGCGGCGGTTCTGAAACGCGACGACTTGTTCAGTTTCGCCGCCACGCCGGCCTCGAACTGGGCCGAATCGGCAAAGGCAGGAGCCTTGGCGAACAGGCGCTCGATCGCAGGGTCGAACTCATCAACCGACATGGGACGCGCTCCCGTGAGCAACCGGTTCCGGCTGGAGCCGGGCCCGAAGTTTATCCAGACCACGCTTGACATGAGATTTCACCGTTCCAAGCGGCAAATTAATGGCGGCCGCGATTTCAGGATGGGACAGGCCCGCCCCGTGGCACAGGGAGACGCACAGGCGCTCCGGTTCAGTCAGCCCCTTCATCGCCTCATCCAGGTCCATGCGCCCGGCGCTGTCGACGTTTGGCGCGACCTCGTCGTTTTCAATTTCAGCCACATAACGGGCGTCTTTTGAGCGGCGCTTCAGATAGAGGCGCGCGGCGATTCGCTTGATCCAGGCGCCGAAGGTCCCCTCGCCCCGGAACTCGGCGCATTTCTCGAACGCCAGCAGAAAGGCGTCCTGGGCCACGTCGTCGGCCAGGGCGGGCTGCGCCCCCATCCGACGCAGCAGGCCGCGCACCGCCGGGCTGTGGCGACGCACCAGCTCCCCGAACTCACGGCGCCCGCCCGCCGCCGACAGGGCGGCGAGCTCTACGTCGTGCAGATCGCGTAAAGGTTTGGCCATGACGGTTTCCCCTCCCCGTCGTCCCTCAGCCCTTGTTCTTGTTGAAGAAGCTCAGGACGATGAAGGCCAGACCGATCATGCCGGGCACCGCGGCGCTGCCGGCGATCGGATAGAAGGCGTCCATCTCGGCGAAGCTGACCATGTAACCGAAGAGGGCGATGCCCAGGCTGACCGCCAGCAGGATGACGCCCACGCGCAGGTCGCGAGCAGCCGTCGCCGGCGGCTTGATGTTTTCCTTGCTCAGCGAATCGATGACTTCCGGCGGCAGCGGCTGACCCTTTTCGATGGCCGAGCGCAGCGTCGCCTGCATCTCCTTGCGTTCCTTGCTCTTCAGCCAGTTCGGCACGATCACGATGGCGCCGATCATGATGAAGAATGCGATGGGAATGAATTCTTCCATGGGTTTCCCCCTTCTTGAACAGTGGAGCCGAGCGTGACGCTGCGGCCTTCTGATAACAAGAGGCGGTGATCGCGCCGATCAGATGCAGGATCGCGCATGAACTCTTTGTAAGGTGGCGATGCTCGACACCCGCCCTCACCACAGCGTGACTCGACAGGGGAGCCGCCCGGGTAAAGCGTCAGATGCGCTTTTCGCAGGCAGGGGCTTTTTCATGACCCGCATCATCTATCGCATCGTCCCGCACGACGGCGGCTGGGCCTACAAGCTGGGCGACAGCTTCTCCGAGACCTTCCCCACGCATGAGGCCGCGCGCGCCGCCGCCGTCGCCGTCTCGCGCGAGCAGCAGGTGCCGGATCGCACCTCCTGGATCGAGTTCGAGGACGCCTCGGGCCAGTGGATCACCGAACGCGCGGACGGCCACGACCGCCCGGAAACCGAAGTCGAGGACTAGGCGCCAAACGCTTCGGCATAACGCTCGGGCTTGAAGCCCACCAGGGTCCGCCCGTCGCCCAGGTCCAGCACCGGCCGCTTGATCATCGACGGCTGTGCCAGCATCAGTGCGATCGCCTTGTCAGCGTTCAGGTCGGCCTTGTCGGCGTCCGACAGCTTGCGGAAGGTGGTTCCAGCGCGGTTCAGCACCGTCTCCCAGCCATGCTCGGCGACCCAGCGCTCCAGATCGGCCTTGTTCGCGCCCGCGACCTTGTAGTCATGGAAGGCATAGTCCACGCCCTGCCCGTCCAGCCAGACGCGCGCCTTCTTCATCGTGTCGCAGGCCTTGATGCCGTACAGGGTGATGGTCATGGCGGGCTCCCTCGCTTGCTGAGGGCCGCGATCTGGCATCGCGAGGCGGAGGGGTCAAATTCAGGCTTTAATGTCGTCGAGGCGCTTCTGAGCCCGGCTGGCCCTCAACAGCATTATCGACGTCACGACGCTGAGGACGCCAAAGCCGATCGGCATGGAGCCGGAAAACAGCCAGATCGACACCGGGAACAACAGAAACAGGGTCGCCCAAAACACCACGATCCAAGCCGCAATCAGGGATCGTGTCCTGCGAACCCGAAAGAACAGCAGGGCCGCAAGCAGGCTCAGACCGACATTGACCCAGCCGACAAGCCCCCC
>DAIOID010000046.1:0-12146 GCA_036744355.1 Brevundimonas sp. | reverse complement strand
TGAAGGCATGGAACAGGCCGATTAGAAAAAGCGACATCGATCCCGAGTTGGTCGCAACATCCACCTTATGAGGCGAGTCCAGACGGGCGAACGGATTCCAGTTCGCTTCAGGGATGCGAGGCCTTGGCCGCTCCCAAACAGGCACGGATTTTCGCTCTTCGGTCGTCATGGCCGCCCCCCAGCTCTCCGTCGATCATGCTGGCAGAACCTTAATAGGTAAGGCAGGCTCGACGACGCCGCAGCGAAACCCGCCGATACCAACCGAGGAGGCGCTCATGAAGCTCTACGCCCATCCCTTCTCGTCCTACTGCCAGAAGGCGCTGATCGCGCTGTATGAGAACGACACGCCGTTCGAATTCCGGTTGCTGGAGGGCGAGGCCGCCTTCGCCGAACTGGCGGCGCTGTGGCCGGTGCGGAAGTTCCCGGTCTTGCAGGACGGCGAGCGCACAGTCGTCGAGGCCACGGCCATCATCGAGCATCTGGCCGTGCATCATCCCGGTCCGGTGCGGTTGATCCCCGACGATCCCGTCGCCGCCGTCGAGGTGCGGATGATGGACCGGGTGTTCGACCACTATGTCTCGACCCCGCAGCAGAAGCTGGTGGCGGACGCCCTGCGACCTGAGAGCGACCGCGATCCCTATGGCGTGGCCGAGGCGAAGCGGATGCTGGACACATCTTACGCCTGGCTGGACGAACGGCTGGCGGGGCGGGAATGGGCGACCGATCACGGCTTCAGCCTGGCCGACTGCGCCGCCGCGCCTGCTCTATTTTACGCCGACTGGTCGCACCCGATCGCGGATCGCTTCAAGACGCTGAAAGCCTATCGCGCCCGACTGCTGGCCCGGCCGTCGATGGCGCGGGCGGTGGACGAGGCCCGGCCCTACCGCGCCTATTTCCCGCTAGGCGCGCCGGATCGAGATTAAGCCGCCTTCTGGCTCCACAGGTCCAGATCGGCCTCCCGTCCGATCAGGGCCAGGCCCGAGGCGATGGATTCGAACTCGCCGCCGGTCTCGATGCGGTCGGCGCCGAAGCGGCGGATGAAGATGTCGCGCACCGCAGGGACGAAGGAGGTGCCGCCGGTCAGGAAGACGCGGTCAATCTGCGTCCCCTCCAGACCCGACTGGACCATGGCTTCGTCGACGGCGGCCTCCATGGCCTGAAGCTCGGGCGCAATCCAGCCCTCGAAGTCCGTGCGTTTAATCGGCTTCTCGATCCGCACCGATCCGGCGACGAAAGAGAAGACCGCCTCCTCTTCCCGCGACAGGGCCTCCTTCAGGCCCGAAACGGCGCGGTACAGGGCGTAGCCGTGGTTGTCGTCCAGCACCTCGATCAGGCGCTCGATCTTCTCGGGCTCCAGCGCTGTCGAGGCCAGGCCGCGAATATCGCGCATGTCCTTGGACGCCCGCAACAGGGCCAGTTGGTCCCAGCGCGCGAAGGCGCTGTAGTAGCGTTGCGGGATCGGCAGGCGGTTGTCGAAGGCCCGATACAGGCTGCCCTTGCCCAGTTCCGGCGAGACCAGCTGGTCGATGATCCGGTAGTCGAAGGCGTCGCCCGCCACGCCCACGCCAGACCGGGCCAGCGGCGTGGACTTCAGCGCGCCGTCAGCCCGCTCGAACCGCACGATGGAGAAGTCGCTGGTGCCGCCGCCGAAGTCGGCGACCAGGACATTGGCGTCCTGCTTCAGCTCGCGCGCAAAGAAGAAGGCCGCGCCGACCGGTTCATAGGCATAGCGGATGTCGGTGAAGCCCAAACGGGCGAAGGCCGCCTCATAGCGCTCCAGCGCCAGGGCCTCGTCAGGATTGCCGCCGGCGAAGGTCACGGGCCGACCGACGATAATGCGCGGCGGCAGGTCGTCCATCGCCCCGCCCGCGTGGTGCTTCAGCCGCAGCAGGAAGGCCGACAGCAGGTCCTCGAAGCGATAGCGGCGGTTGTCGATGCGCGTCTCGGTGAAGGCGGCGCTGGCGGCGAAGGTCTTGAACGACTGGATGAAGCGCGTCTCCAGCGGGTCCTCGACATAGGACTCGATGGCCCAGGGGCCGGCCTCGATCACCCGCTCGGGCGAGCCGCCGTCGCGCGCCTCGTGCAGTTGGAAGCTCAGCGCCGAGCGGAAGGCGAACAGGTCCTTTTCCTCCACCTGGAACCGCACCAGGGTCGCCGGGCCGTCGCCGTGGGTCAGCGACACCACCGTATTGGTCGTGCCGAAGTCGATGCCGATGGTGGCGGGCGTCGCGGACGTCATGGGGAGAACCTGCGGGGAGAGGGGCCGGGGTTCCTAGACCCCTGCCCGCTCACGTCAAGGGCGATGGCGCGGCGACTGATCAAGCCATCGTTCTATTGATAGGACGCAGCGAGGCGATTTCGCAATCTCCTGCCGTCGGCGTTCCCGGATCATATAGGCCTCAACGCGAACGGCAGGGTCCGGTCGCCCCGAAGGAGACACATCATGAAGAAGGTTCTGGGACGTTACGGCAATGATCGCGGCCACTGGGTCGGCGACGGTTTCCCGGTGCGCTCGCTGTTTTCCTATGACGCAGTAGGCAAGCACGTCACCCCCTTCCTGCTGCTCGACTACGCCGGCCCCTACAATTTCGAGCCGACGAGCGAGCGGCGCGGCGTCGGCCAACACCCCCATCGCGGCTTCGAGACCGTGACCATCGTCTATGACGGCGAGGTCGAGCACCGCGACTCGACCGGCCAGGGCGGCGTCATCGGCCCCGGCGACGTCCAGTGGATGACGGCGGGCGGCGGCATCCTGCACGAAGAGTTCCACTCGCCCGCCTTTGCGCGGACTGGCGGCCCCTTCCGCATGGTGCAGCTATGGGTCAACCTGCCCGCGAAGGACAAGATGACCCGCCCCGGCTATCAGTCGATCCTGAACGCCGACATTCCGGCCGTCGCCCTGCCTGACAATGCAGGCACGGCCAGGATCATCGCCGGCGCCATGGATGCGGCCAAGGGCCCGGCCAGCACCTTCACCCCCATCAACGTGTGGGACGTTCGGCTGAACCGGGACGCCGAGACCACGCTGGACCTGCCGGAAGGCCACACCGCCATCGTGGTCGTGCTTTCGGGCCACGTCACCGTCAACGGCGACCAGCCCGCCGGGTCCGCCGAGGCCCTGCTGCTGGACCGTCAGGGCGACAGTGTCACCCTGCACGCCGATGCAGACTCGACCATCCTGCTCCTGACCGGAGAGCCCATCGACGAGCCCATCGTCGGCTACGGCCCCTTCGTGATGAACAGCGAGGACGAGATCCGTCAGGCCATCACGGACTTCAACAGCGGCCGCTTCGGCGACATTCCCGCCGCATCGTGACCAGCTGAACAACAGGCGGTCCGGCGCGTTCAGCGGACCGCCGCCCCATCCGAGGAAACACCATGATCGAACTCGTCATCGACCAGCGCCGCAAGGATCTCGGCGGCTTCGAGGTGGGACGCGTCCTTCCCTATGCGAAACGCCGTATGGTCGGCCCCTTCGCCTTCTTCGACCACATGGGTCCGGTCGACATGCCCGCGGGCATCCCGCGCAGCGTGGACGTGCGGCCGCACCCGCATATCGGCATCTCGACACTGACCTATCTCTTCGAAGGCGAGATCACCCATCGCGACAGCCTGGGCGTCCAGCAGGACATCCGCCCCGCCGAGGTCAACTGGATGACCGCCGGCAGCGGCGTAACCCATTCGGAACGCTTTGAGCGCGCCCGCATGGAAGGCATGCGTCTGGAAGGCATCCAGGCCTGGGTCGCCCTGCCCAACGGCCAGGAAGAGATCAATCCCTCGTTCCAGCACGTCGTCCCTGCCGACCTGCCGACCTGGATCGAAAATGGCGTGAAAGGCCGCCTGGTCGCCGGCGAAACCATGGGCATGAAGGCGGGCGTCAGCACCTTCTCGCCCCTGCACTACCTGCATCTCGAGCTGGAGCCCGGCGCACGCTTCCAGACCCCGAGCGACCATTCGGAAAGCGCCGTCTATGTCGTCCAGGGCCTGGTCGAGATCGACGACGGCCAGCCGCTGGGCCACGGCCAAATGGCGGTGCTGTCCAGGGGGGGGCCCGTCGGTGATCCACGCCCTGCGGCCGACCACCGTCATGGTGCTGGGCGGCGAGCCCGTCGGCGAGCGCTTCATCGAATGGAACTTCGTCTCCTCGTCGAGGGACCGCATCGAGCATGCCAAGGCCGACTGGCGCGCCGGGCGCATCAAGCTGCCCGACATGGACGATCGGGAGTTCATTCCCCTGCCGCCCGACCCCGCCGATTCCGCTCCCGCGATGTCCTGATCGGAGCCCTCGGCATGGCCATCGCCCACGCCCATATCGGAACCGCCCGCTACCAGACCTCGATCCGGACGGGCGGCGACCTGAAGCACGAACTGACCGCCGACGAGCCCGAACGCCTGGGCGGCGCCGACACGGGTCCCGCCCCGTTCGATCTGCTGATCTCGGCGCTCGGGGCCTGCACCGCCATCACCCTGACCATGTACGCCGAGAAGAAGGGCTGGCCGCTGCGGGGACTGCACGTCCGGCTGGAATACCTCGGCGGCGAAACCCCGCCACGCATCGAGCGTGTGCTGACTCTGGAAGGCCCGCTGGTTGGAGCCCAGCGCGCCCGTCTGGCCGAGGTGGCCGAACGCACGCCCGTCACCCTGGTCATCAAGAACGGGACGCCGGTACACACCCGCCTGGAAGCATGATCGACCTGACCCCCTGTGCCATTCCCTGGCTGGCGTTGCGGCTCTGGCGGCATGGGGCCCGGCGAGCCCAGAACGGCCCAGCTCCGCGCCCGTCTTGACCCCGCCGAGGCGCCGCCCGAAGCTGCGCATAAGTCAAATACGAGAGCGTACGATGAACAGACGAGTCACAGTGATCACCGGTGCCTCGGGCGTGCTTGGACGCGCGATCGCCGACGCCGCCCTGGCGCGCGGCGACGCCGTGGCGGCCATCGACTTTGAACCCGTCGCGCGTGAAGACAGCGACGACTGGATGGGCCTTGGCGGCGTCGACCTGACCGATCCCGCCGCCGCCGAGGTCGCTATGAACGCCGTCGCCCAGCGCTTCGGCCGCATCGACTGTCTCCTGAACGCCGTGGGCGGCTTTGTCTGGCATATGACCGACGGCCCGCTGGAGAGCTGGGACCGGATGCACAGGATGAACCTGACGACGGTGCTGAACGCCTGTCGTGCGGTCTTGCCCCATCTGACGCAGTCGGCCGCTGGACGCATTGTGAACGTCGGCGCCCTGGGCGCGCTTCAGGCCGGCGCCGGCATGGGCGCCTACGCTGCCTCCAAGGCCGGCGTGCACAAGCTTACGGAGGCCCTGGCCGAAGAGACCAAGGCCTCCCCCGTGACGGTCAACGCCGTCCTGCCTTCCATCATCGACACCCCCGCCAACCGCGCCGACATGGCCGACGCCGACTTCTCGACCTGGGTCAAGCCGACGGAACTGGCGACGGTCATGCTCTTCCTCGCCAGCGACGCCGCCTCCGCAGTGACTGGCGCGTTGGTGCCGGTCAGAGGGCGCGTCTGACGCGAAAGGCCTAGCTGGCCGGGTCCAGTTGAATCGCGAGACGCAAAGGCTGGAGCATTCCGACCGGAGGCGGCGACAGGCGACGCCCTTGCACGGCGCCGAGCAGATCAGCGTCTGCCTCTTCCTGGGAGAGTGAGTCGAAACCAACCCGGGACACGATGCCTTCCGGGCTGATCCAGAGCCTCAATTCAAGCGGTCGTGCGGGTTGGGCCGTCGGCAAGGTCTGATACAGATAGAGACGAAGACGGGACGCCGCTTTCCCATCTTCCGAAAGCCATCCAGAGACTGCCGCTGTGGCCGCCTCGGCATATTCAACCCAGGCCGCCGGCGCGGCCTCTGGGGGCAAGCTCTGCGCCAAGGCGGCGGTCGGCGACGCCAGACCGAGCACGCCCGCCAGCCCGGCAGCCCAGGAACGCACCCGATCAGCGACCATCGAGCCTCTCCCTATCGCGCCGCTTGAGCCGTCGCCTGGGGCAGGCGTTCGCGTTCAAAGGTGATGGTGGACAGGCGGGCGTCCAGGGCCTGGACCACATCGGCGGTCAGGTCGTTGGCGAAGTTGCCGCCCAGGGCCGAGTTGCGGTCCAGCAGCAGGCCGCAGGCCTTGGCGGCGTAGACTTGGGCGATGGCCGGCTGGGCCTCGTTGGCGATGCGCTCCATGGCCTTGAGGCGGGTGGCTTCGATTTCCTGGCTGGCGTGGGCGGCCTTCTGCTGCAGGGTCTGCCACTGGCTGGCCAGGGCCTCGGCGCGCTGGCGGCGGGCGGCGTTGTCGGGCTGGGTTTCCAGGGCGCGCAGCTGGGCCTCCAGCGGCTGGCGCTCGGTCTCGATCTCGCTCTGGGCGGCGGCGGCCAGGTCCTGAAGACGGGCGCTGGCGGCCTTGCCGGCGGCGGCGTTGGCGAAGACCGCCTCACGCGACAGCAGGCAGACGCCGGGGATGACCGGACCGCCCAGCGGCTGGGCGGCCGGGGCCTGCTGCGCGGCGGCCGGCAGGGCGGCGCCCGCGACGACGACGAGGGTCAGGGCGGCGAGGATGGAATGCTTGGTCATAGTCAGGCCTTCTTGGATTTGGTCGGCTTGGTCGCGGGCTCGGCGGTCGTCGCCGCCTGCCCGTGCAGGCTCAGCAGCGCGCCGAAACGCTCCAGCGAGGCCAGATGGAAGTGAACCAGCGCCAGCCAGCCCCGACGATGCCAGTCCAGCACGACAGCTTCATCAAGCTTGGCGAACCGTTCCGTGTCGATGATCTGGAAACCGTCGAGACCCAGCTTGCGGCCGTCCGGCAGGGTGACGTCGGCGCGACGGTCGATCAGCAGGTCCTGAGCGCGCAGCGCCTCGCCGAAGGCTTGGGTGGCGGCGGCCTCGCCCTGGAAGGCGTTGCAGAAGGCCATGGCTTCCTGCGTCAATTGCGTCGGCTGATCGCCGTCGAACAGGGCCGCGCCCTCCTCGCCCGAGGCGGCCAGACGCTCCGAAGCCGCGTCGATGGCCAGGGCGAATCCGTCAGGATTGACGGTGGCGATGAAGCCGAACGGATAGCGGCGGACATAGGCCGGCACATAGGCCCCCTCGGCCCAGCGGCCGTCGGCGACGAACAGGTTGCGCTGCTCCAGGCCCAGGACGGCGACGGGCTGCGCCCCCTCCCCGGCCGAGAAGACCACCGGATAGCAGCGCGCGGCGGCGGCGATCTCGCTAACCACAACCGGGATGAAGGGGGTGTCAGCGGCGAAGGCCGCGTCGCCGTCCTTCAGGCGCCAGTCGCCGTGCTGGACCGCCGAAAGCGGCTGCGGATCGCGATAGAAGAGCGGCAAGGCGCTCTGCGAAGAAGCGTCGGACATGGGATACTCCAGTCGAAGAAAAGTGGCGCGGAGGGAGGCCCTCGGCCTCCCTCCCGCTGCGGTTACTCGCCGAAGCCGAGGAAGCGGCTGGTGATGATGGCGGGGATGTCGCCGGTCGGCTTGGGCCGGGCGCGCTCGGCCAGTCGGGCGGCCTCGGCCACCACCGAACTGCTGGCCGAGGAGGCCGCCGTCAGGGCGCCGGTATTGACTGCCGCCACCGCCGGAATGCCCACGGCGTCGCCCTTGACCTGGATGTTGGCGGCGTTGACCACCTGCAACGCGGCCAGGTTGACGTTGCCCGAGACCCGGATGCCCGCCTCGCCCGCGTCGATCGTGCCCAGCGGCGCGATCAGGTCCACGTCGCCCGCCGGAATCTCCGGGATCGGGTTCAGGGTGGCGATGCCGGCGCCCGTGTTCTGGGTCGGCGGCGACAGGGTGACGTTGCCGTACAGGTCATAGACCCGACGCGGCGGCTGATAGACGGCGGTCGACTTGGACCCCCGCCCGGCGTTGATGTCGCCCTGGGCCGACCACATCAGCAGGTCGCCGCCGAAGGTGGTGAAGACCCGGCTCTGGCCCAGCAGCACCGACCCCAGCGAATAGACGTCGATGTCGCCGGACCCCATGGACAGGACGCCCGCCGTCGAGGGCGGCGCCACGCCGCCGACGCCCACCACCGTCTGACCGCCCGCCACCAGCATCTCGATATTGCCGCCGAACAGGGTCCGCACCGCCGAGCCGCCGAACATGGTCAGGTCCCCGGCGTAGGAGATGGCCTTACCGTCTGCGTCCTTCTCAGGCAGCAGGACGGCGATGGCGTTGCGGCCGCGCAGATAGCTGCCGAAACGCGGGCCGTTGGGGTCGTTGTATTCGCGACCGCCCGCCTTCAGCTCGTCGAAATAGACCAGACGGGCAAAGACGGCGCGCTGCTGGCGATCCAGACCGTTGAAATAGGTCAGGGCCTCCCTGGCATCGGCGGCCTCATATCCGAAGCGTTCCTTCAGCCACTGGATCAGTTCGGCGTCATAGGTCTTGGCCACCTTGCCGGCCTGATCGGCCAACGGGCGTCCGGCCTCTGCCAGATTGGCCGGGTCGAGATACAGCTTGGTGAAGGCGTCGTAGTTGGGACCGCCCGCCCCGACCCCGGTCAGGATCGAGATGCCGGCCCCGCCGTTGCGGGTCGAGGGCGACAGGTCGAACAGCGGGCCGACGCTGGTGAAGCGCCCGTTGCCGGCCTGATAGATGTTGCGTCCCGCCTCGACCACCAGATTGCCCGGACCGGCCACGGTCATGTTGCCGTAAATGATGTCCCGGCCCGCCGAAATCAGCGAGATGTCGGACGGGTCGTTGTGCACCACCAGGCCGCCCTGGTTGAACACGCCGAACAGATAGACCGGCGCGCCGCGGCACTCGATCGGGCCGCTGTTCAGGCAGCCGATCCCCGTCCCCGTGCCCAGGTTGACGATGTCGCGCGAGGCCCGCAGGTCCACCGAGCCCGCGTTGACGTAGAGCTGCGACTGACCGTCGTAGGTGATGAAGCCGAAGTTCAGATTGCTGATGTCGCCGTCCGCCGCATAGAAGAGCGCCGGATTCTGACGACCGGTCCGCAGCGTGCCCGTCGCCGTATCCGTCTGGAAGGCCAGCAGGCCGCCGATGGTCAGCGCATTGCCCTTGATCGGCTGTGTCACGTTCACCGGCGCTCCTTGCGTGTCGCGCCAGTCGGTCATCCACACGGGACGGAACGGGTTGGGCAGAAGATCCAGCGTCCGGGCCATGCCCGACAGGGCGACCGGGCGACCAGCCGCGTAGGAACCGCCCGAGTCGGGATCACGCGAACCGCCGCCCAGGATCGAGGTTCCTGCCAGGTATTCAACCAGCCCCATCGACGAGGGCGCCAGCTCCAGCGGCGGGATGCCGCCGCTGCAGTTGTCGTCGCAACGTTCCGCGCTCCAGCGGATGCTGCCCGCGGCCGCCGTCACCCGCAGGATGGGCGGATACCAGTAGCGCCCGTCGCGCGCTGCGCCATTGCCGGAGGCCGCCGTGATCGGGGTGACGTCGCCGCCCGCGCTGAACAAGCTGATGCTGGTGTCGTCGCGCCACAGCGAGAAGCTGGTCTGCATCACCAGACCGTCAGGCCGCAGGAACTGGCCGGCGGCGTTGACGTAACCCACCGAAACCCCGCCCATCGAGGACTGGGTCGAGCCCGGATCGCCGACCCCGGCCAGGATCAGGTCGCCGCGCGTGTCGATACGCACGTCGGCGTCGCCGATCACCAGGGTGAGGCCGCCGCTCGGCAGGTGGAAGGCGGTCCGCAGCGGATCGGGCAGACGCGGGTCGAGCACATCGACCGCCGCGCTGTAGGTACCGTCGCCGACCCCGCCGGACAGGATGGAGACCTGACCGCGCAGATTGGTCACGCTGCCCGCCAGATCCGACGGCATGTTGGACGCCGCGCCGGGGTTCAGGACGCCGCCCAGACGAATGTCGATGTCGCCGCCGCCGGTCTGGACCACGCTGCCGTCCGTGACGATGCCCGCCGTGCGCGTCACCGAGGTCACGCGGCCGGTGCCGCCGACCGCGAAATGCAGACCCGAGCTGGAGATGCGAACCCGGCTCGTATCCGAGCTTCCGTCCAGGCCCCTGCCCCAGTCCTGGGTCACGCCGGCGTCGCCGCCGGCCCGCACCGTCAGATTGCCGCCGCCCAGGGCGCCGATGCCCATGAAGCCTTCAAGCAACGGACCATTGAAGCCCACGAAGTCGTTGAGCGCGCTGGAGTTGTTCGGCACATAGCCGCCGAAGTTGATCCACCAGGCGGTCGGCACGTCCTGACCCAGAGCGACCGAGACGCCGTTCTCGCTGACGCCGTAACCGCCCTGACGCCACAGCCAGTTGCCGACGCTGCCGCTGCCGACGCGCTGATAGGCGAAATCGCGGTTCGTGGCGTAACTGGACATGCCGCCCTGCACCGCCAGCAGCAGGTCGCCGCCGTGCTCGGGATACCAGGCCTGATAGTCGCGGATGGCGTCGGCATAGCCTTCGAAGTTCGGTCCGATCCAGGGATTGGCCAGGCCGGCCGAAGCCGTCAGGGTGGCGCGCGGCTGGTTGAAGACGTTGTGGCCGTCCAGCGTCAGGCCGCCGATCTCGGCCGAGGGCGTGCCCGCCGTATAGACGCCGTAGAGCGACATCTGCTGGTAGTCGCCGCCCGCCAGCAGATCCAGCGAGCCGACGCCGGTGCGGATGACGCTGAAGTTCTGCATCAGCTTCATCCCCTCCAGCCAGTTGGGGTTGAAGCCGTCCGCCAAGCTCGCCTGCGGGTTCACATAGTGGCGGTCCGACAGGGTCAGGTCGCCCGAGTGGCCGGCGCGGGCCAGATCCGTGGCCGCCCGCAACGTGCGGCCGTCGGCCGAGCCGATGTCGGCCCCCGCCACCAGACGCATCGACCAGGATTGCGAGCCCGCCGCCAGCATGGGCGCCACGGCCCAGATGCGACCCTGCGTGCCGTCCGCCTGGACCGGACGGGTGTTGTGCGGCCCGCCCGCGCCTAGAAGCTGCAGGTTGACTCCCGCCGGGATCAGGGTCCCGGCGTTCACCGTCACATTGCTGTTCAACTGAACATCATAGTGGAAAATGTTCATCGGCGTTCCGGCCGGAACCAGCGAGGCCGTGATCCCGAGGCTGTCGCCGATATCGGTCGGCAGCACGGTGCCTGCGCCGTAATAGGCGCCCGGCATGATCATGCCGGTCACTTCCGCGCCCGCACCATAGAGCGGCGTCGCACCCGCCTCGAAGGCGGCCTTGCTCTCCCAGATCGGGGCGGTCGTGGTCCAACCGGTGGCGAATATGTAGTCCCCTTCGCCGCTGGCGAAGCCGAACGGAATGGTCCGCCCGGTCAGGAGCATCGCCCCAGCCCGCACCTCGATGCCGAAATCGAGCACCACGGGCGAGAAATGCCCTCCGGGGATGGTGGTCACATCGCCCGCGATCGGGTCGCCCCGCAGGGTATAGGACGCGTCCAGAACCACCGGCTCGCTTTGCAGGCCCGTCAGACCGGCGACCAGAACCGTGCTGGCGCGCGGGATGACATCGCCCGCCTTCAGCTGGGTAGTCGAGGACAGGGTCAGGATGGCCGGCAGGGCCACGCCCCTGGGCCAGGTCATGGCCTTGAGCGAGACAGCCATCGGCAGCAAGGCGCCTCGGCCCAGCTCGGTGTCGGCCGGCAGGGTCATGCCCGCCTTCAGGATGGTTCCGCGCGCGATCACCGAACCGTCCGGCAGACGGATGGTCGAGGTCGCCACCCAATCCTGCGGCAGCACCACCGACTGGGCCAGGCTGACGTCCGCCTCGATCACCTGGTTGCCGATGACGCTGAAGGCGTGGACGGGGGCGTCGAAGGTCAGGCTGACCCCGGCCGGGAAGGCCGCGCCCGCCGACAGGCGCAGGGGCGCCATCAGCTGGTGATCGGCCGGCAGGGCGAAGAAGCCACCCGCATCAGCCGTGTTGTAGAGCACCCAGCCATTGTCATCCGGCGTACGCGCCGGCTCGCCGAAGCCATCGGTGATGCTGCCGTAGATGTTCAGGTCGTCCGCAGCGCGAACCAGCAGGACGCCCGCCTCGCCCGAGCCATAGACGCCTGTCATCTGAGTGTCGGGGTTCAGGCTGGCGTAGCGATAGCCGGCCAGATTCAGGTCGCCCGACACGCTCAGGCTCTGGCTCGGCGCGCTGGTCAGTTCAACGCCCGGACGCAGGTGGAAGGCGTCCTGATAGGCCCGCAGCCCGGCCAGACGGCCCATCAGGGCCTG
>DAIOID010000045.1:15968-21283 GCA_036744355.1 Brevundimonas sp. | reverse complement strand
AGACCTTCCCCTCCAGCTTCCCGGCCATCCGCATCGATCACTGCTTCGTCAGCCCCGAGATCCGGGTGACTGGCGCCATGACGCCGCTGCACCCGCTGGCGCGGTCGGCATCCGATCACCTGCCGCTAGCCATCGACTTCGAGTTCCGGGATCAGCCGGGGGCCTGACCGCCTTCAGAGCGCGGTCGCGTGCGATGCGTGCGGTTCAACCGCTTCCACGGCCGCCAGGCGTCCATCGACGACATGGGATCGCCCAGCTGCCATTCGGCGAACATGCGCTCCACCCGCGAGGGCGGTGTCGATCCCAGCAGGCTCATGCGCTCCGAGCCGAAGGTCATGATGGCCTGTCCCACCGAGCCCATGATGGCCTCAGCCTGGGCGAAGGTCTCGCCCGAAACGCCGATAAAATGGCCCAGCGACCGCTGACGGAAACGCCGGATAACCTCCCGCCCCTCCTCGGTCGTCGGCTCCGCCGCCACGTCGCATTCAGTATCGAGGCCCTGGGACCGGTTGTTCAGATTGGTCGAGCCGATCCGCAGCAATTGATCATCGATGATCGACATCTTGGCGTGGACGATGATCCGCTCGCCCTCCGCCGTGCGCGGACTGAAGGCGGTGAAGCGGTTATAGGCGTCGGCCTGTTCCAGCCGGTACAGGACCTCGGCCCGAGCTGTGTCCATGGTCAGGCCGTCGAACCAGCTGGGACTGCGTCCGGTCGAAACCAGCACCACCTCGGGTCCGTCCGGCTCGGCCAGGCGTTCGGCGAGGGCGGCGGCGATGAGCGGCGAGGTGAAGTACTGGTTCTCCAGATAGATCAGCCGCCTGGCCCGACGAATGGCTTCCAGATGAAGCGCCTCGTTCTCGCGCACCTCGGGCCGGCCGCGCACGCGCGGTTCAGTGCGGGTGATGCCGACCGGCACATCGATCAGGCTCGGCTCCACCCCGTCGGGCCAGGGATCGCTCTCAACCTGATCCGGCAAGGTCCGCTCCCAGGTGGCCCGGTACCAGCGCTCGCGCGCCAAGTCGCCCAGAGCCAGAGCCGCAGGTCCGTCCATCACGCACATGATCTCGTGCCGAGGGGCGCTGAACAGGCCCGTGGGCTGACAACGGCGAGGGTCGTTGTCCAGATGCTCGGCCGTGTCCCAGCGGTCGGTGGCGATGTCGCCGCCCCCGCAGAAGGCCACCTTGTCGTCAATGACGATCACCTTCTGATGGTGACAGGCTCCCAGGATGCCGGGCTTGTCGAGGCGGAACTCGACCGTGCGCTTGCGGAACCAGCGCTGCGCCTTGTGCGGATAAAAACCCTGCGAGGCGGCGATCAGCAGCGGCGACTTCCAGATCAGCAGCCGCACGTCCAGATCGGGCTTCTCGCGCACCAGCATCCGCAACTGATGGCCGATCTCGCCCCGCCGGTCGGTCAGAGGCGATTCAGGGTCCAGCCGCGTCCTCGGGTCGAACTGCCAGCCCAGGACCACGATCGAGGTGGTCGCCTTGTGCAGGGCCGAGGCCAGGGCGTCGAAATAGGCGTTGTTCTCCATCAACGGCGTGAAACGGTTCGCCGTCGCCACGCGCCAGCAGTCTCGCCCAGGGGCGAGCAGGCTGCCTTCATAGGTGTCGCCCTGGTCGTGCATACGGCCCTTAGCTGCCTGATTCGCGTGACGATCCGCCCTGCGTCCGGTGTTACAGTGACGCTGGCACGATTTTCGTTCCAACGCCCTTGTTCAATGGCACCGCTTCATATTGCCGCCTCATTGTAAAACAGGCCTGCGTCTGCCATAACGCCGACCATGCAAATGCTGCTGGAAATGCTGGCTGGCCTGATTGCGATGCTCGCTGCGGCGGCGTTGTCGCAATTTGGCGTCGATCTGCACGCTCCGCGCCACGCCGATCGTGAGATCCAGCGCGTGCAGGACTGCAAGGACAAGCCCGCCGCCACCATCACCGTCGCTGCGCCCAGCGACTGCTGATACGGCCTTTTCAGCGGCGATCATCCCCGATCTTCCCGTTGAATCCCTGCGTCCGAGCCTTTGCGCGACCGGATCCAGCCGCTAGGGTCCAATCCCTCCGCGCGCCCTCGCCGCGTTTCCGGCGAATAGTGATCGAGATCGACGCCCCATGAAGTCCAGCCATCGGCCGCCGCTCAACCTTTCCGACCCGGAACCGGGCGAGGGTCACGACGAGTCCGCTCCCGTCGTCCGGGCCGACGACGCGCCTGAGTTCGAGCGAGAAGACGCGCTGGAGCTTGAACGCGCGCCTCAGCCGGAGCGCCCCATGTCCGAGCGCCGTCGTCGTCGCCTGCTGGAGGAACAGCGACTGGCCGAAGAGCGCGCCGCCGCCCTGCACGCCCAGCCCGCGTCCGACCTGCCCCCGTTCGCGGTTTCGGCCGATGCGCCGCCCGCCGTCGTGGACGAAGCGCCGCCGCCCGCACCGATCGCCGCCCCGGCTTCGAGCCGGCGCGCCTCCGCCGCGCGGACCGGCGGCAACGCCTATATGATCGCCGGCCTGGCCTCGGCCCTCTGGATCGGCGGCGTCGCCTCCTGGTTCGCCTACGAGTTCGGTTCGGGCGCGGTCGAGCTGGAGCCCCTGCGTCTGGCCGTCTACGCCCTGATCGCCCTGGCCCCCGCCGGTCTGGCCATCATGCTGGCCCACGCCGTGCGTCAGGGCGCCAATCTGGCCAGCGAAACCCGCCGCGCCCGCGACATGGCCGAGGCCCTGGTGGGGCCGACGGCGCTTGCCGCCCATCAGACGGGTCAGGTGCTGACCGCCCTGCGCGGCGACATCGATCAGGCCGCCCTGGCCGCCGAGCGCGCCCGCAACGACATGGCCCTGTTGCGCGAAGCCCTGGCCCAGGAAACCGTCCGCCTGAACGAGGCCGCCGAGAGCGCCGGCCGCACCGCGCGGCGTCTGACCGACCAACTGGGCCGCGAGCGGGAGCAGCTGGGCGCCCTGGGCGTGCAGCTGGACAGCCAGGCGGCCGGAGTGGTCGACGCGGTCGAGCGCCAGTCGCGCATGGTGGTGGACGCCTCCGACCTGGCGCAGACCCAACTGCGCGAAGCCGAGGCCGCCCTGGCCGCCCGCGCCGCCGACCTGGCCGCCGCCGCCAACGAGGCCCAGGACGCCGCCCGCGCCGCCGCCGACGACCTGGCCCGACAGACCCTGCGTCTGGAAACAGCCGGAACCGGCGTCGCCGAACAGATCCAGTCGGTCGAGGAAGGCCTGAGCCAGCAGCGCGCCGCGCTGGTCACCGCCGCCTACGCCCTGCGCACCGATCAGGAAGACTTCTCGGCCCAGATCGAGAGTCAGCGCGCCCAGTTCACCGAGCAGTTGTCCCTGACCCGCAGCGCCGCCGGCGAGCTGAACCAGACCAGCAGCGACGTCAGCGACGCCCTGAAGGCCCAGGTCGAGGCGGTCACCGATCAGTTCCGCGCCCTGGTGGACCTGTCGCAGCGCGAGGCCGACGGCTTCGACCACGCCACCAAGCTGGCGCTGGACCGCTTCGAGGCCCTGGCCGCCGAGGCCCGCGACCTGCTGGTCGAGGAGACCCGCCGCGCCCTGTCGGCGCTGCAGGCCACCGCCGAGGAGCAGCGCGCCGCCGCCACCGCCGCCATCGAACAGGCCCAGATCCGCGCTGATCGCCTGGGCGAATCCCTGTTCGACGCCGCCCAGAAGGCCGACGAAGCCGCCGAGGCCCGCATCGACGGCGCCCGCAAGATCGTCAACCAGACCGCCGACATGGTCGATCTGACCGGCGAGAAGGTCATCGAACGTCTGGAGGGCACGCTGGAGCGCATGACCGCCGCCCTGGCCCAGGTCGAAACCGTCGTCGCCGAGATGGACGACCGCGCCAGCCGCCTGCCCGAAGAAGCCGCCGCCCGCGTCAACGCCGTGCGCGCCTCGGTCGAAAGCGGCCTGTCGGCCCTGTCCGCCGCCGCGCGCAAGGCCGCCGAGGACACCGAGGCCCTGGAATCCGGCTTCCAGGACCGCGTGCGTCGCAACTACGAGATGCTGACCGAGGCCGTCCGCGTCATGGGCGTGGTGTCAGGCGACACCCCGGCCAGCCGCCGCCGCGAGCCCCTGCTGTCCACGTCCGCGCCGGAGACGCCGCGCTACAAGCCGCGCCCGGTCGAGCCGAAACCCGAACCCAAGCCGGAGCCCAAGGAGCGCGGCTTCGGCCTGCGCGGCCGCCTGCGGCTGGAGCCGACCGGCGACGAAAGCCCTGCCGCGCCGCCGGCGCCGACGCCCGCCAAGGACGAGGCCCTGGACTGGAACGATCTGGCTGGCGATCACGATCAGGAGGCCTATCAAGCGCCGCTTGAGCTGGACGCGCCTGTCGCGGCGCCGGTCGACGCCGCCGCCTTGGCTGACCGCATCACCGCCGCCATCCGTCGCATGGGGGTCGATCCCAACGCCCTGCTGCCGCGCGCCCGCATCGAGGAAGCCGCCCGCGCCCTGGCCGGACAGGACCCCGACCGGGCCCGCCAGATCGTACGCCGCGTCGCCCCCGCCGCCGTGCGCAGCGTCTCGCGCCGCATCCTGGCCGACGCCGAACTGCGCGCCGACGCCGACGCCTATGTCCGCGCTTTCGGGCTGGAGATGCAGGATCACGCGCACCGGGGCGACGCCCACGACGTGCAGTCGCGTCTGGCCACCGACGAGGGCCGCGCCTTCATGCTGCTGGACGCCGCCATCGGCGACCTCGGCTAGGGGCTCGCCGCAAAGCTGTCACATTTTACCCCGGCGGGCTTGACCTCTCGCCGGGTTTGACCGCACCGTTCCGGTCGCTGTCGCGTTAGTGTCACACAGGGTGGACTCCTTGCTGGATATGGACAATGGGCTTCGCCCTGATCGACGTCCCGCCATCGCCATCTGCGCCTGGGACCCGGGTTTCACGGCCTGGGACCCGGTCGAGGACCTGTCGGGCGATCCCTGGAACCCGGTCGGCGCCCGCACCCTGCCCGTTGCCGGCTCGGCCGAGGCGGACGCCTTGGCCGCGGAACTCAGCGCCCTTCTGGCCAGGGGCGAATGCGGCGCCCTGCTGCTGGTCGGCCGCACCGTCCATCCCGGGGCCTTCCGCCTGCAGATGCGCGCCGAGAACCGGCGTCTGGACGGCGGCGACCGACTGGACCACACCGGCCCCGGCGTGGCCCGCGCCACCGCCCCCGCCGCCGAGATCGTCCGCGACCTGACCGCCGCGGGACTGAAGGCCCTGGCCGCCTCGGACGCCGAGGAAGATGCGGGCAGCTATATCCTGTATCGCATCCTGAACGACCTGCCGGACGGCCCGGCCGCGCCCGCCATCGGCCTGATCCGCGCGCC
>DAIOID010000045.1:0-15868 GCA_036744355.1 Brevundimonas sp. | reverse complement strand
TGAACGACCTGCCGGACGGCCCGGCCGCGCCCGCCATCGGCCTGATCCGCGCGCCTTCGGACGCGCCGCACGCCAAGGTCCAGTTGGCGGTCAAGACAGCGGCTTCAGCCATGGCCCGCCACCTGGCGCCCCTGCCCCGCGCGGCCTAGGCCTCCGCCAGCCGCATCTGCAGGATCAGCCCGGCCAGACCGCCGGTCGCCGCCAGCGCCGCCATCGCCAGATAGCCCTTCAGGCCAAAGGCGTCGTAGAGCGGCCCCGACGCCGCCGTGGCCAGACCGATCAGGACCCCCGCCGACACCACAGAACTGAGGGTCTGCGCCGCCGTGTGGCTGTCGGACGGCGACAGGCGCTCGACGATCTGCACCCCGGCCAGATAGGTGGCAGCGAAGCTGAGCGCGTGCAGGGTCTGCAAGGGCCACAGCGCCCACAGCGGCGGGGCGAAAGCCATCATCGTCCAGCGCACGACCGCCGCGCCAACCCCGACCGACAGCATCAGCCACGGTCCGATCTCGGCGCGACGCCGCCACGGCTCGATCACCCACATGAAGCCGATCTCAACCAGGACGGAGAAGGCCCACAGCAGGCCAGTCACGCTCTCGGGGATGCCCTGCGCCTTCCAGGCGATGGCCGAGAAGCCGTAGTAGAAGGCGTGGGCCGCCTGCACCGCGCCAACGGCGAAGACCGCAGCCATAAAAACCGGGTCGCCCACCAGCCGCCCCAACCCCTTGAACCGTTCCAGCCCCGGCACGCGGGGACCGTCCGTGACCGGCTCGGCCGGCAGGACACGCCAGGCCGTCACGGCGATCAGCACCGCCGTCACGCCGATCCAGATGATGATCGCATCGGGCGAGGCCCGCGTCAGCAGCATCCCCATGACCACATTGGCCACGACAAAGGCCGCCGAGCCGCAGCCGCGCGGCAGGGAGAAGGCGAACCCGTCGCGTTTGGCCACCCGCAAGGTCATGACGTCGCTGAGCGGGATCAGGGCCGCCGCCGCCGTGGCCCCCACGAACCAGCAGACGGCCCAGGCGGCGAATCCCTGAACCAGTCCGGCCCCGCCATAGCCCAGGGCCATGGCCAGCCCCAGCAGGGCGATCGGCGTGCGCCTGTATCTGAACCCGTCGGCCCAGACCGCCAGCAGCGGGCCGGTCACCATCCGTCCCAGCATGGGGATGGCCAGCAGGGCGCCGATCTCGGCCCCGCTCAGCCCCTGCTCGCGGAACCACAGGCCGGCGAACGGCAGGGTCACCCCGCTGGCGGCGAACAGCAGGACGTATTGCAGGGCCATGCGCGGGGCGGATTTCATGGCCGCCCCGATAGCAGACTCACAGCGTCTTGTGGTCTAGACATTAGCCATGAGCCATGACCGCAACCTGCTCGTTTTCGCCGCCTTCAACGGGGCCTTGGCTGTGGCGCTGGGCGCCTTCGCCGCCCACGGCGCGGGTCCGGCGATCAAGAACCTGCTGACCACGGGCGCCCAGTATCAGATGGTCCACGCTGTCCTGGCTGTGGCCTGCGTCACCTGGGTTACAGGCGGCAAGACGGCGCGGATCGCCGGCTGGCTGGCGGCCGGGGGCGGGCTGATCTTCAGCCTGGCCCTGGCCTTGATCGGCCTGCTCAGCCTGCCCGCCATGGGCATGGTCGCTCCGATCGGCGGAACCCTGATGATCGCCGGATGGATCGTGCTGGCGATCGCGGCGTTCCGCTCACACATCGTCAACGTCTGACCGGCCAATCTGAAAATCCCTCATTTCCCTGACATGGCTTTTCCTGTGACCGATATCCTGCGCCGCGACCTCTACCCCGAGCTGGAGGCCTATGCTTCAGGCTGGATGGCCACCGACAGCGTCCACGAGATCTATTACGAGGAAAGCGGCAATCCGGACGGCGTGCCGGTCATCGTCCTGCATGGCGGCCCCGGCGGCGCGGTCAATCCGGGGATGCGACGCTACTTCGATCCGGCCAAGTATCGCATCGTCATGTTCGACCAGCGCGGCTGCGGCCTGTCGCGGCCCAACGCCTCGCTGGAAAACAACACCACCTGGGATCTGGTCGCCGACATCGAGCGTCTGCGCGAGATGCTGGGCATCGACAAATGGGTGGTCTTCGGCGGATCGTGGGGTTCGACCCTGTCGATGACCTACGCCATCAAGCATCCGGACCGCTGCCGGGCCCTGATCCTGCGCGGCATCTTTCTGCTGACGAAGAAAGAGCTGCACTGGTTCTATCAGGACGGCGCCTCGATGATCTTCCCCGACGCCTGGGAACGTTTCCTGGCCCCCATTCCCGAAGCCGAGCGCGGCGACCTGATGGCCGCCTACAACACGCGGCTGATGGGCGACGATGTGGCTGAGCGCAACCGCTGCGCCGTGGCCTGGTCGACCTGGGAGGGCGAGACGGTCAGCGTCCAAGGCCCCTCGGGCAAGCCGGACAAGTTCGCCGACCCCGAGTTCGCCGTGGCCTTCGCCCGGATCGAGAACTGGTTCTTCACCAACGGCGGCTTCTTCGACAGCGAGCACTGGATCCTCGAGAACATCGAGACCATCCGCCACATCCCCTGCTGGATCGCGCAAGGCCGCTTTGACGTGGTGACGCCGATCTCGGGCGCCTGGGCCCTGCACCGCGCCTGGCCCGAGGCCAAGCTGGACATCGTCGGCGACGCCGGCCACGCGTCGAGCGAGCCCGGCATCATCGACAGCCTGGTGCGCGGCACCGATTGGGCGGCGACGCTTTAGATCGTCGCGCCGCCTGCCTCGTCATCCCGGAAAGGGCGCAGCCCTTATCCGGGACCGCTGGAAGCACAGCCGCCTGACCTCGGCTAATGGCAAACCGCCGCGTCCTTGGCGGTCCCGGCTCGGCGCGGCTTGCGCCGCTTGGCCGGGATGACGGTTCTATGCGGCCGGCTGCGGATTGGTCTTCATCACCATTTCGTTCAACTGGAAGCCGATGCGGCGCGCCTCGCGCTCCTCGGGCTTCTTGATCGCGGCCAGGACGACGTTGAGCTGGGTGTAGTGCTGGATCAGGCGCACCGGCTTGCCGTCGGCGTTGCGCCCGAAAAAGATGATCAGGTCCGGCCCCCAGAAGCCGACGTCGACGATCTGCATCGTGCCCTCGCCCGGCAGGCCGACGACACGAGCGCCGATCTCCTCGTCCTTGTCCAGCTTGGCCTCGAACTCCTCGATCAACTTGGACAGGCGCACGAAAGCCCATTCGGCCGGATTGTTGCGCATCCGCACGCCCTCGGCCAGGGCCGCCGCCTCGTTCCTGGGGTCGGCCATGACCGGCTGAGGACAGGGCGTGTCGCCGCAGTCGGAGAACATCGACGGGTCGGCCTTGGGAATGGCGTCGGGTTCGGGCGCTTTGTCGGTCATGGCCTCAGCCTAACGCCTGAAACCGCGATCAGAACAGGCCCTGCCCCTTCGGCAGTTCGACGTAGCGGTGGACATGAGTCGACAGGATCAGGCCAAAACCGATCATCACCGTCATCATGGTCGAGCCGCCATAGGACAGCAGCGGCATGGGCACGCCCACGACCGGCGCCAGGCCCATGACCATGGCCCCGTTGATCAGGATGAAGATGGCCAGAAAGGCCGTCATGCCCGCCGCGCTGATGCGGCCGAAATGGCTGTGCGACAGCGCCGCGATCCGCAGCGAAATCAGGATCAGCGCCAGATAGCAGGCTAGGACGGTGAAGGAGCCGAGGAAGCCGAACTCTTCCGACACGGTCGAGAAGATGAAGTCGGTATGGCGTTCCGGCAGGAACTCCAGCTGGCTCTGGCTGCCCAGGCCGTAGCCCTTGCCCAGCAGACCGCCGGACCCCAGGGCGATCTTGGACTGGATGATGTTGTAGCCCGTGCCCGAGGGGTCGGCCTCGGGGTTCAGGAAGGTCAGGACCCGGTTGCGCTGATAGTCGTGCATGACGAACATGACGAAGGGCGGAATGATCGCCACGGCCGCCGCGGCCCCCGCCGCGATGACGCGCCAGCTCAGACCAGCCATGAACATGACGGCCGCGCCCGTCAGGCCGATGACCATGGCCGAGCCCAGGTCCGGCTGCTTGGCCACCAGCAGGAAGGGCACGCCGATCATCCCCGCCGGGATCAGCAGTTTCCACGACCAGCGGGCGTCCTGGGCCGAGTGACCGTGGTACCAGCGCGCCAGCGCCAGAACGAGGCCGATCTTGACGAACTCGGCGGGCTGGATGCGGATGAAGCCCAGGTTCAGCCAGTTCTTGGCGCCGCCCGCCGTATAGCCCAAGGGCGTGAACTCGATCATCAGCACCAGCAGCAGCAGCACGCCGTAGACCGGATAGGCCGCGTGGAACCACCACTTCGGGTGGACCATGGCCAGGCCGATCATGGCCACCAGCAACACACCAAAGCGCAGCAGATGCTTCCACGCCCACGGCGACCAGCTGCCCCCGGCGATCGAATAGAGCATGGCCGTGCCTATGCCGGCCAGGACGCACAGCAGGCCGATGACGCGCCAGTCCAGTTCGGCCAGCTTGCTGGAGATGCGGTCGCGTTCACCGGGACGGGTCAGGGCGGAAGCGGTCACTGTACGGGCTCCGGCGGTGGCGCGGCTTCGATGATCGGCGTCTCCAGGGTCGGAGCATCGACGGGTTCGCCCCGGGCTTCAGCCTCGCGCGCGCCGGCGTCCTCGGGCGCTTCAAAGCCCGCCTGTTCGATACGGGCGCGGATTTCGGGATCCTTGAGCAGGGCGACCTTCATCACTTCGCGCGCGCGCGGCGCGCCGGCCGTGCCGCCGCCCAGACCGCCGTGCTGCACGATCACCGACACGGCGTACCGGGGGTTGTCGGTGGGAGCATAGGCGATGAAGAGGTTGTGGTCCTTCTGGGCCCAGGGACGCCCCGCGCCCTTGCGCGAGCCCGCGCCGTAGTTCTGGGCCTGGGCCGTGCCCGTCTTGCCCGCCATGCGGACAGCGCCGAGGCCCAGCTGGCTGTTGCGGAAACCCGTGCCCCCCACGTCTGTCACCGCCTCCATGCCGTCGCGCAGCACCTTCAGCATGGCGGTGTCGAAGGGCAGATCGGCGAAATCCGCGCCCGCATTCTGTTCCACGCCGCCGATCGACTTGATCAGGCGCGGTGTCACCGCCTTGCGCCCATTGGCGATGCGGGCCGTATAGACGGCCAGTTGCAGCGCGTTGACGTTCAGGGCGCCCTGGCCGATGCCGTAACTGGGCGTCTCGCCCGGATACCACTTGCCGTCGCCGCGAACGGGGTTCCGCCGCCGCCACTCGCGATCCGGCACCAGACCCGCTTTCTGGCCCGTGAGCCCGATGTCGAAGGTCTGGCCGAAGCCCATTTCGCGCGCCGTCTCGGCGATGGCGTCGGGTCCGAACTCGGTCGCCACCGTCATGAAATAGACGTTGCACGAGGCCTTGATGGCGCCGCGCATGTCCAGCGCGCCGTGGCGGCCCAGGCAGGCGAAGCGACGCCCCAGGAAGAAGCTGCCGTTGCAGACGACCCGGCGGTTGGGATCCCAGCCCCGCTTCATGGCCGCCAGACCGACGACAGGCTTGAAGGTCGACCCCGGCGCGAAGGTGCCCCCCAGGGCCTTGTCCAGCAAGGGACGCCGCTCGTAATCGGCCAAGGCGCGATAAATCTTCGAGGGCACGCCCGACACGAACAGGTTCGGGTCGAACGACGGTGACGAGACCATCGCCAGGATGTCGCCGTTGCGCACATCCATGACGACGCAGCTGCCGGCTTCTTCGCCGAACACTTCCAGCGCCCGGTTCTGGACGTCGTTGTCCAGGGTCAGCATGACCTCGGCGCCCTGAACGGCGGGCTTGGAGCCGGCGACGTCCTCGGCCACGACGCGGCCGCGCGCATCCACCTCGACCCGCTTGCCGCCCGCTTCGCCGCGCAGGTCAGCGTCCAGCGCCTTCTCAATGCCCTGACGGCCGATGCGGAAGCCAGGGTTGAACAGGATGGACGGCGGCTGCTCGCCCTTGTCGCGGATCGCCTTGACGTCGCGGTCCGACACCTTGGCCACATAGCCGATCACATGGGCGTAGGCGCCGCCGAACGGATAGTAGCGGGCCTCATTCATGTCAGCCATGACGCCGGGCAGTTCAGCGGCGTGCAGGTTGACCTTGGAGAACTCCTCCCAGGTCAGGTCGGCCTTGACCGGCACCGGCGAGAAGCGCGGCGCGGCGTTGATCTCGCGGATCAGGGTGCGGCGCCGCTCAAGCGTGTCGGGCAGCAGCTGGCCCAGAAGATCCAGGGTCTGGTCCAGATCCTTGGTCTCGTCGCGCACGACCAGAACGCGGAAGCTGGGGCGGTTGCCGGCGATGACGACGCCGTTGCGATCCTTGATCAGGCCCCGCGGCGGCGGGACCAGGCGGAAGTTGAACTGGTTGTTGGTGGCGAGGGTGGCGTATTCCTCGGCCTTGACGATCTGCAGCTGGGCCAGGCGCCCGACCAGAGCCACCGTCCCCAGCGCCATGCCCCCGCCCAGCAGGAAGGTGCGCCGCAGGAAGGAGCCCTGCCGCTCGTTCACGTCCGAGAAAAAGATATGAGGTTCGCTGCTCATCGGAACCGCACGTCGGCGTCGTCAAATCGCTGGATCAGCCAGTCGGCCAGGGGGAAGAGCAACAAGGTCGGCACGACCTGACCAAGGACAGCCAGGATGCTCGGCGCATTGCCCAGTCTCAGCGTAGTGATCATGTAGGCCAGGAAGAAGGCGAAGCCCGTCGACGCGACGTAGAGGGCGAACAGGACGATGGTCGCCTGTCCCGCCAGGAAGTTCGAGGCCAGCAGGATGGCGCCGTAGATCGCCAGCAGGCTGAGCGGCCAAAGCCCCATAGTCCCGCCCCAGAACAGGTCGAGGAACAGGCCCAGTCCGAACAGGACGACCGGCGCCAGCATGGATGGCCGGATCAGCGGCCAGGCGAAGGCCAGCACGATGGGAAAGACCGGTTCGGGCAGGTTCAGGCCGAACAGCCGGAAAGGAATGGCCAACAACACCGTCGCCGCAATGGCGGTAAGCGCCGGATAGACGATCCATTGCAGCGGGCCGACGACACGGACCGTGATCGCCCGTCTCACTCTGCGGCTCCCGCAGGCGTCGGCTCGACGGCGGGCGTGGCTGCGGGCTGAACCGGCGCAGGCGCGGTCGGTCGCGGCGCGGCGGGACGCGGCGCGGACGACGCCGGGCGGGTCGCGGCGGGACGGGTCATCGTCGCGGGCGCCGTTGTCGTCGCGACCGGCGCGGCAACAGGCGCCGGCGGCGGGGCCGTGTTGGCGGCGCGGATTCGTTCGGCCGTGGCCGCCGCAGCGGCCGCGCGGCGGGTGGCCACGTCCTGAATGGCGGCGGCCTGGGCCGGGGTCGGCGGCGGCGCAGCGGCCAGGCTGGCCAGCGGCGGCGCGTTCAAGGCGTTCTGGTCGGCCAGTTGGCCGAAGTCCTGGAACAGCAGGACGCGGACATAGTCGATGGCGGTGCGGTCGCTGAACAGCTTGACGCGCCATGTGCCGTCGACGCCCTTGGCGGCCACGCCGATGGGCAAGCCGCGCGGGAAGCCGCCGCCGTCGCCAGAGGTCATGATGCGGTCGCCTTCCTGCACCGAACCGGCGCCGCGGACATAGTCCAGACGCGGACTGCCGCTGCCGTCGCCGGTCAGCATGGCGCGGGCGTCGGTGCGTTCGACCAGAACCGGGGTGCGCGAGGCCACGTCGGTCAGCAGCAGCATGCGGCTGTTGCCCGACGAGACGCCCATGATGCGGCCGACCAGGCCATGCTCGCTCAGCACCGGATTGCCGACGCGAATGCCCTTGGCCGCGCCGATGTTCAGCAGGCGCGAGCGGGCGAACGGACCGCGTGCGTCGGTGATGGCCAGACCCGTCACCATGGGGATCGGCGGCTCGGTCTTGACGCCGAGCATCTGTTCGTAGCGGCCGTTGATGTTCTTCAGCGCCAAGGCTTCGTCGCGCCAGGCGTTCAGCTCAACGACCTGCTGACGCAGACGCCGGTTCTCCGACACGGCGAAGAAGTAGCCCTTGACGTAGTCGACGGCGTTGCCTGTCCAGCGGACGGGCGCCGACAGGCCAGCGCCGACCGGCGCGGCGCCGGCCTCGAAGCCTGCGCGAGCGGGCGCGTATCCATCGACGTCTTGAGCGCCCCGGCGGTCGCCGAGCAGAAGCATGCCGGCGCCGACCAGGCCGACGACGACCACGACCGCCGCCGTCCAGGCCAGCGGCACCTTGATGTTCTCGAACGGTCCGTCGCGAAACGCCACGGCCAGCCTTCCTACCTAGAGATCCGGGACCGGCGGCGCTGCCGCCGGCTGCGAGAGCCTATCGCAAAAACCGATTCCCGAAGAAGGCGGTCGTCACGACAGGCTGATCAGCCTCAGAGCGAGGACTCGAGGACGCCCTTCATCCACGACGGGTGCTCCAGCACCTTGCCGCAGCCGATGGCGACGCAGGACAGGGGATCGTCGGCGACCTGGACCGGCAGGCCGGTGTGGTCGCGGATCTCGACGTCCAGACCGCGCAGCAGGGCGCCGCCGCCCGTCAGCATGATGCCCTTGTCGGCGATGTCGGCGGCCAGTTCCGGCGGGGTGGCTTCCAGGGCGACCTTCACGGCCTCGACGATCTGCGAGACGGGTTCCGCCAGGGCTTCCGCAGCCTGACGCTCGCTCATCTTCACTTCACGCGGCACGCCCTGCATCAGGTCGCGGCCCTTGACCTCGATCGACAGGCCTTCGCCGTCGGCCGGGATGCGGGCGGTGCCGATGTCCTTCTTGATGCGCTCGGCGGTCGTTTCGCCGATCAGCAGGTTATGGTTGCGGCGCATGTAGCTGATGATGGCGTCATCCATCATGTCGCCGCCGACGCGAACCGAACGCGAATAGACGATGCCCGACAGCGACAGGACGGCCACTTCGGTCGTGCCGCCGCCGATGTCGACGACCATCGAACCGGTCGGCTCATGGATCGGCAGACCAGCGCCGATCGCGGCGGCCATGGGCTCGTCGATCAGGCCGACGCGGCGGGCCGAGGCGTTCAGGCAGGAATCATTGATGGCGCGGCGTTCGACGGCCGTGGCGCCCGACGGGACGCAAACGATCATCTTGGGGTTCACGAAACCCTTGCGGTTATGAACCTTGCGGATGAAGTGCTTGATCATCTCTTCGGCGACTTCGAAGTCGGCGATGACCCCGTCGCGCATCGGACGGATGGCTTCCATGTGGCCGGGCGTGCGGCCCAGCATCTGCTTGGCTTCCAGGCCGACGGCGTGGACGATCTTGCGGCCGCCGACGTTGCGCAGGGCGACGACCGACGGCTCGTTCAGGACGATGCCCTTGCCGCGCATGTAGATCAGGGTGTTAGCCGTCCCCAGATCCATTGCGATGTCGTTGGAGATCATGCCGAAGAGGGGTGAAAGCATGGGCGTCGGTTACCGCTTGTTCGGGCCTGCTAGGGCGTGAGTCTTGTTCGTCCGCTCTGGCGACGCCCCTGCCCCGCGCACCCATGTGCGCCGGACCATCCTGATCGTCCTCGCCTGGCCGACTACAGGCCCGTTTGCCCTCATGCCGCGTCGATTGCAAGCGCCTATGACTCGTCGATCACAGCCTTGTCACGGCAAGGCTTGAAAGCCCGTCCGCTCAAGCTTTTCCGGCTCCGCTTGCCAATCACGGCGCTGGGTCCGGGACGCCGCCCGCTCACTGAACGCCGGGCGCCGACATCAGAGGACGAAAACCCGCGTCCGCGGGCTCGAACTTAATCCGTACGCGAGGCTTCCCGACGCTTCACGATCTCGCGCACCGCCAGCATCAGCGCCAGCCAGACGACGGCGACCCCGGCCAGGATCAGCGAGGTCCAGACCCCGTCGCCCGACACCGCCGCCATGAAGGAGCCGCCGAAGAAGGCGACCAGGGCCGTCTTGGGCAGGACGCCCAGAGCGCACCCGGCCAGGAAACCGGGAAACGAGGCCCGCACCGCGCCGAAGGCCATGTTGACGACGATGAAGGGCGCCGAGGGCACGTTGCGGATGATGAAGCTGGCGGAAAAGGCGTTGCGGCCGACGAAGCGCTGCAACCGCTCGGCCGCGCCGCCGCCGAAGCGCTCCAGCGCCCGCGCCGTGGGTCCTCGCCCCAGCCAGTAGGTGACCGCCGCCGACACCACCGTGGCGATCCAGCTGTAGAGGAAACCGAACCACGGCCCGAAGGCCACCACGCAGGCCGCGATCAGGATGAACTGCGGGACGCCAAGGAAGGCCGAAAGGGTGAAGACGACGACGGCCGCAACCAGACCCCAGGGCCCGACGCGATAGCCGGCCAGCCAGGCCTCCAGCTTTTCCTCGGCGTCCAGGGTGAAGTGCGCCTTGCCGAAGGCGAACAGGGCGATGATTCCGCCCAGCAGCAGCAGGCTGACCAGCAGGGTTCGCCACCGCTGCGCCTCCATGTTCAGCAGGAAATCGACGATCCGCCGCATAAATTTCGCCCAAATCGCCTTTTAATCGCCCACAGGACGCACAAACGTTGTGCGCCTGCGCGGGGTTGCGTATCAAGCCTCGCCTCCCCGGCTCTCACCACATCCACCAGACGGGATAGATATGTCCAGCCTTCAGTCCACCGCCCTCGCTCGCGTCAAGCCTTCGGCCACCCTGGCCGTGACCGCCCGGGCCCGCGAACTGAAACGCGAAGGCCGCGACGTCATCGGCCTGGGCGCCGGCGAGCCGGACTTCGACACGCCGGATAACATCAAGGCGGCGGCCATCGAGGCCATCCACCGCGGCGAGACCAAGTACACCGACGCCGACGGCATGCCGGAACTAAAGGCCGCCATCGTGGCCAAGTTCGCGCGCGAGAACGGTCTGAAGTACGAAACCAACCAGATTCACGTCGCCTCTGGCGGCAAGCCGGTGATCTTCAACGCCTTCGTGGCCACGCTGAACCCCGGCGACGAGGTCATCGTGCCGGCGCCCTATTGGGTCTCCTACCCGGACATGGTGCTGCTGGCCGGCGGCGAGCCCGTCACTGTGATCGGCGAGGAAGCCGACGGCTTCAAGCTGCGCCCCGAGGTGCTGGACGCCGCCATCACGCCGAGGACCAAGTGGCTGATCCTCAACTCGCCGTCGAACCCGACCGGCGCCGCCTACACCCGCGCCGAGCTGGAAGCCCTGGCCGTGGTGCTGCGCAAGCACCCGCAGGTCTGGATCCTGACCGACGACATGTACGAGCACCTCGTCTATGGCGACTTCGAGTACGTCACCATCGCCCAGGTCGCGCCTGACCTCTACGACCGCACCCTGACCTGCAACGGCGTATCCAAGGCCTATGCCATGACCGGCTGGCGCATCGGCTATGCGGGCGGCCCCAAGCCGCTGATCGACCTGATGCGCAAGGTTGCCAGCCAGACGACGTCCAACCCGTCGTCGATCAGCCAATGGGCCGCCGTCGAAGCCCTGAACGGCCCGCAGGACTTCCTGTCCGAACGCTCCGCCGCTTTCGAGAAGCGCCGCGATCTGGTCGTGTCGATGCTGAACCAGGCCACGGGCATCCGCTGCCCTACCCCGGAAGGCGCCTTCTACGTCTATCCTTCGATCGAGGGCGTGATCGGCAAGACGACGCCGTCCGGCGTGGTCATCACCGACGACGAGGTCTTCACCGCCCAACTGCTGGACCAGGAAGGCGTGGCCGTGGTTCAGGGCGCCGCCTTCGGCCTCAGCCCCTATTTCCGCATCAGCTACGCCACGTCGGAAGCCGTGCTGGAAGAAGGCTGCCGCCGCATCCAGAAGTTCTGCGCTTCGCTGAAGTAAGACCCGCCTAAAGCGGCGCCGGCGGAATGTTCAACGTCGGCGCCGTCTTCAGGATGAAGGACAGGCACCATTCCGTAGCGCGTCGCGAATTGTCGTGATCGCCGTCGGGGTTGCGCGTCAGCAGACAGGCCGCATCGGGCCTGTGGTCGCTCTCTGACGCATAAAGCACCAGACCGCCGCCCGGCCCCGTCTCGCGGCGGTAGATCATCTTCAAGGCGCCGGATTTCTTGAGGTTGAAGGCCTCCGCCTCGCCGCCGCCCAGCAGATCACGGACCTGAGCGTCAGGGTCGCCGGGCGTCAGACGGAACAGTTCAGCCTTCAGGGCGTCGCCTGCTTCCGGCGTCATGGTGAATCGCGGCGCGTCCTGCGGGGCGCCTGCCAGCAATCCCGCCATGACGACCGCGATCAGCATCAGGCCGCGCGGCTGACCGCGAAGTCCGCCAGGTCTTCCAGCGCCGAGCGCCAGTCGCTGGCCGGCAGGACCGACAGCGCCGCCTTGGCCCGGTCGGCGTAGTCGCCCGCCGCGTCCAGCGTCGCCTCGACCGCGCCCGTGCCCAGGATCAGTTCACGGGCGCGGATGAAGTCCTCGGGCGTGCGTTCGCCCTTGGTGATGACGCGGTCCCAGAACAGGTCTTCCTTGCCCTTGGTGCGCTGGACGGCCAGCAGCAGCGGCAGGGTGGCCTTGCCCTCGTTGAAGTCGTCGCCCGCGTTCTTGCCGAGCGTCGCCGTGTCGCTGCCGTAGTCCAGGGCGTCGTCGGCCAGCTGGAAGGCGATGCCCAGAGCCATGCCGTAGTCGCGCAGCGCCTTGACCTGTTCCTCGGTCGCGCCCGCGCCCACGGCGCCCGACTCGGCGGCGGCGGCGAACAGTTCGGCGGTCTTGGCGCGGATGATCTGCAGATAGGTGTCCTGATCCAGGTTCAGGTCGTGGGCGCGCGTCAGCTGCAGCACCTCGCCCTCGGCGATGACGCTGGAGGCCGTGGCCAGGATGCCGAGCGCCCGCAGCGAATCCGTCTCGACCATCAGTTCAAAGGCGCGCGCGAACAGGAAGTCGCCGACCAGCACCGACGAGGCCGCGCCCCAGATCAGGTGCGCCGCCACCTTGCCGCGCCGCATCTCCGAGCCATCGACGATGTCGTCGTGCAGCAGGGTGGCGGTGTGGATGAACTCGACCGAGGCGGCCAGCTTTGTGGCGGCGGCGATATCGCCCTGAGCCCCGATGGCGCGGGCGGCGGCGACGGTCAGCAGAGGACGCAGGCGCTTGCCGCCCGCCGAGATCAGATGCTCGGCCAGCATGGGGATCACCGGCACGTCGGACTGCATCCGGGCGATGATCAGGGCGTCGACCGCCGCCATGTCGTCCTTGGCCAGACGAACAAGGGCGTCCACATCGCCCTTGGGGCGGGGAGCGGCGACGAGAGCTGCGTCCACGAAAATCTCTTTCAACTCAGGGGGCGAAGGGGGAGATTCGCCCGAAAATCACACGCATCCGCTTGCCCGAACGCGATGCCGCGCACAATGGTGGCGGCGTCATGATGGGTCAAGCCGGGTCAACCCTTACCGCCGCCGCCGAAGTTGCGGAATCCGCCCTGCTGGGCGGCCGTGTCCGGCTGCGCCAGCCGGTAAAGGGCTATCGTGCCGGGATGGACGCCGCCCTGCTGGCCGCCGCTGTGGACGCCAAGCCGGGCGAGCGCCTGATCGAAGCGGGTTGCGGCGCAGGCGCGGTGCTGATGCAGGTGGGCGCGCGGCGTCCCGGCGTGACCCTGACCGGGCTGGAGCGCGATGCGACCGCCGCCGGGCTGGCGCGCGAGAACGCCGCCCTGAACGGCGTCGAGGATCGCACCACCATTGTCAGCGGCGACGTGGCGCAGGGCTTTCGAGCCCTGGGCCTGCCGACCTTCGACTGGGCCGTCAGCAATCCGCCCTTCTTCGACGACCCCGGCGCATTGCGAGCCCCCGGCCCCGGCAAGATGGGGGCCTGGATGGCCGACGACGGGCTGAAGGCGTGGACCGACTTCCTGCTGAAGGCCGTGCGCGAGGGCGGCAAGATCGTGGTCATCCACCGCGCCGACCGCTTGGCCGACCTGCTGGCCCTGCTGGGCGACAAGGCCGGCTCCTTCGCCATCCGCCCCATCCAGCCCTACGCCGACCAGCCCGCCAAGCGGGTGCTGGTCCAGGCGATCAAGACCGGCAAGGCGCCGCTGCGCCTGTTGCCGCCCCTGGTCCTGCACGACCGCACCGACGCCAAACACAGTCCCGAGGCCGAGGCCATCCTGCGCGGCGAGGCGGGGCTGGGTTTCTAATCTTCCCTTCTCCCCTTGTGGGAGAAGGTGGCCGAGCATAGCGAGGTCGGATGAGGGGTCTCTCCGTCGGTTGCAAGACCCCTCATCCGTCAGGCTCCGCCTGCCACCTTCTCCCACAAGGGGAGAAGGGCTATTGCAGCGCCATGTCCCTGCGATCCCTCTTCCCGACCCAGGTCTACGAAGCCTCGCTGGCCGACCTGCCCGCCTGGCCCGAACTGCACGAGGAAGTCCTCGACCTCTGCCTGGTCATGGCCGAGGAGGACGAGGCCGGGATCGAATGGTGCAAGACCAACCATTATCCGGGCTACACCTCCTACGGCTCGATCAACGACCTGCCCCACCGCTTCCCCGAGTTCGCTGAACTGAAGAAGCTGCTGGACAAGCACGCCGCCGCCTATGCCAAGGCCCTGCACTTCGACCTGGCGAGGAAGCCCAAGCTGGACAATCTGTGGGTCAATGTCCTGATGCCCGGCGGCGGCCACACGGGTCATATCCATCCGCACGCCATCATTTCCGGCACCATCTACATCCATGTGCCCGACGGCGCCTCGTCGCTGAAGATCGAGGACCCGCGCCTGGTCATGATGATGGCCCGGCCCGGCCTGACCGCCGAGGCGACCGAGGCCGAGAAGCCCTTCGTCTATCTGAAGCCGGCGTCAGGCACGATCCTGATGTGGGAAAGCTGGCTGCGCCACGAGGTGCCCGCCAACCGCGCCGAGGAACAGCGCATCTCGATCAGCTTCAACTACGCCTGATCGCCCTTTCAACGCCGCATTCGCCCTGAAGTCTGCCCTTCTGGTGAAGCTTGAGGGGGCCTCCATGCGGGCATTGGGACTGGCGACGATTCTGCTGACGGCGAGCCTCGCTGCAGGCTGCGGCGAACGGGCGGACGCTCAAACCACAGCCAAATCCGCCGCCGAGGGCGCGCCCTATGTGCTGACGGGCACCCAGGTCTGGAGCGTGCCCGACCCCGTCTCGGGTCGCGACTACGAGGTCTTCATCAGCCTGCCCGCCAGCTATGAGGCCCAGCCGAACCGGCGCTATCCCGTCCTCTATGTCACCGACGCCGACTACGCCTTCCCCATCATCCGCCAGATCGCCCGGCGGGTGAATCTGGAGGGGCCGGTGATCGAGGAGTTCATCCTGGTCGGCCTGTCCTACGCCAGGGGCGACGGCGGCGCCGACAGCCGTCGCCGCGACTATACGCCCACGCCCAACGGCCCGCGCAGTTCGGGCGATGCGGTGCATGGCGGAGGCGCGAGCTATCAGACCTATCTGAAGACCCAGGCCCTGCCCTTCGTGGAGCAGAAGTTCCGAGCCGATCCGGCGCGACGCGTCCTGTTGGGCCACTCCTACGGCGGCCTGCTGGGGGCGCAGATCATGTTCACCGACCCGACGATGTTCAGCGGCTATGTCCTGGGCAGCCCGTCTTTCTGGTACGACAAGCGTCACATGATGAAGATGGAGGCGGACTACGCCCGCAGCCACCGCGACCTGCCCGCCGAGGTCTTCATGTACGTCGGCGGCTTCGAAGGCCCCGGCCCGACCGCCCGGCACAACAGCGAGGCGGACATGGTCGGCGATATGCACACGATGGAGCGCCTGCTGAAATCACGCGCCTATCCGGGCCTCAGCGTGCAATCGACGGTGCTGGAAAACGAAGACCACCTGACGGTCGCCCCCGTCGGCTTCACCCGCGCCCTGATGGCGGTCCTGCCGGCCAAGCCCTAGGCTCCGTACTCAATAAGTCCTGGTCGTTCGGCACGTGCTCTGATTCAAGGT
>DAIOID010000044.1:11138-21484 GCA_036744355.1 Brevundimonas sp. | reverse complement strand
CCGAACAGACGACGAAGTCGGGCTGGGCCGCCCGCTTTATGCAAACGATGCGCGCGAAGAAGGCAGCGAAGTCTTGATCTTTCTCCAATGGAGAAGAAAGGGGCGCGAAAATGGACGCTAAACTAAAAGTAGCATTTATTGCTATGTATGTAGCGTATGTTGTTTTTTCTATATTTCCAATACCGGATGATGCAAGTTTAGCGTCGCTAGCGCTAGGCTTGCTGATACCCGCGGTCGCATGTTTTCTTCTTTATAAGTTCTACGGCTCTGTTTTTAGGGGCGATAGGAAAAATAAAACCTCTAAATATTTTTCGGATATTTGAGGGTTTGGACGTGAGGACGCTATGAGCGATCAACAAAAACGCAACGCCGGCGAAGCCGCCGCCGCCCATGTCGAGGCCGGCATGGTCGTCGGTCTGGGCACCGGCTCCACCGCCGCCTGGTTCGTGAAAGCTCTGGCGGCGCGCAACCTGCCTGACCTGCGCTGCGTCCCGACGTCGGAACGCACGGCTGATCTGGCGCGCGAACTGGGTCTGACCCTGTCGACGCTGGAGGACACCCCCCGCATTGACCTGACCGTCGACGGCGCCGACGAGATCGGCCCGGGCCTGGCCCTTATCAAGGGCGGCGGCGCGGCCCTGCTGCGTGAGAAACTGGTGTGGGAGGCCTCGGCCCGCTGCATCTGCATCGCCGACGCGGCCAAGGTGGTCCCGGCTCTGGGAACCTTCCCCCTGCCGATCGAGGTCGTCGCCTTTGGTCACAAGACGACCGCCAACCGTATCGCCGACGTCCTGGCCGACCACGACATCCCCATGCCCGCCCGCGTCCGTCAGGCCGACCGCGGCCTGATCCGCACCGACGGCGGCAACCTGATCTACGACGCGGCCTGCAAGGTCATCAACGACCCGGCCCGCCTGGCCGCTGACCTGAAGAGCCTGACCGGCGTGGTCGAGCACGGCCTCTTCCTCGACCTCACCGACCTCGCCATCATCGGCACGGACGCCGGGTTCGAGACGATCAATCCCTAAAACCTGCCCTTCCTTTCCGTCATCCTCCGGCAAGCCGCGAAGCGGCGCTGACCGGGGACCCAGCGGCGCCGAAGGCGATCTTCATTGCGAGCGCAGCGCGTGAGCTTTTCGCCCTACGGGCGCCGCTGGGTCCCCCGGTCTCGCTGCGCTCGCGGAGGATGACGAAAGAGGGGGGCGGTAAACCGCTGTGCTCCTTCCTCTCGCCTTGCCCCCCGTCGCCCCGGCACCTAAGTCGGGGCAGCGCTGCGGTTCAGCTGCACGGATTTCAGACGATTCAGACGAATTGGACTCCCTTTTTCGAGTCCGTTCCCGGAGACCCCGATGACCCAGTACGACTACGATCTCTTCGTCATCGGCGCCGGTTCCGGCGGGGTGCGCGCCGCGCGCCTGACCGCCTTGGGCGGCAAGAAGGTGGCCGTGGCCGAGGAGTATCGGGTCGGCGGCACCTGCGTCATCCGCGGCTGCGTGCCCAAGAAGTTCATGGTCATGGCCTCGGAGGTCAGCCACGCGCTCGAGATCGCCGAGGGCTACGGCTGGTCGTTCGACAATGCGAAATTCGACTGGCCGACCTTCCTGCAGGCCAAGGACGTCGAGATCGCCCGCCTGTCGGGCATCTACGCTGCCAACCTGGGCAAGGCGGGCGTCGATCTGGTGCACGGCCGCGCCGTAATGAAGGACGCCCACACCGTTGAGATCGTCGGCAAGAACCAGACCTTCACCGCCGAAAAGATCCTGATCGCCACCGGCGGCCGTCCGTGGAAGCCCGAGGACCTGCCGGGCGTCGAGCACGCCATTACGTCCGAAGAAGCCTTCCACCTGCCGGAACTGCCCAAGCGCATCCTGATCGCGGGCGGCGGTTATATCGCGGTCGAGTTCGCGGGCATCTTCGCCGGTCTGGGCGTCGAGACGACCTTGATCTATCGCGGCCCCAACATCCTGCGCGGCTTCGACGACGACGTGCGCGCCCATCTGGCCGGCGAGATCGAGAAGCGCGGCATCAAGGTCATCCTGGGCTGCCAGCACGCCTCGATCGAGAAGACCGAGACCGGTCTGGTCAGCCATCTGGGCAACGGCATGACGCTGGAGCATGACGTCATCATGTTCGCCACCGGCCGCGTCCCCTACGTCAAGGGGCTGGGGCTTGAGAACGCTGGCGTCGAGCTGAACGACGAGGGGGCCATCGCCGTCGATCCCTTCTCGAAGACCTCGGCCGACAACATCTGGGCCATCGGCGACGTGACCGACCGGATGAACCTGACGCCGGTCGCCATCCGCGAGGCCGTCGCCTTCCACGAGACGGTCTTCAAGAACAATCCGCAGCACTTCGACTACGAAGCCGTCGCCACCGCCGTCTTCAGCCAGCCGCCGGTCGGCGTCGTCGGCCTGACCGAGCACGAGGCGCGACGCGCCTGCACGAACGGCGTCGATGTCTATGTGACCCGCTTCCGCCCGATGAAGTACGCCTTCACCGGCTCGGACGAGCGGGTGCTGATGAAGCTGGTGGTCGACGCCGACAGCCAGCGCGTCGTCGGCGTCCACATCGTCGGCCCGGAAAGCCCGGAGATGATCCAGCTGGCCGCCATTGCCGTGAAGGCGGGCCTGACCAAGGCCCAGTGGGACGCCACCTGCGCCGTCCACCCGACCATGGCCGAGGAACTGGTGACGCTGAAAGAGAAGCAGTCGCCCACCTCGATGGCGGGCTGATCCCTGCTGTCCGGAGCCGCTTGCCAGCGGCTCCGGACGCGCGCCTTATGCGGCCCAGCTTTCCCGGAGGTCGCCCCATGAAGTCCCGTCTGCTCGTCGCCGCCCTGTCGGCCCTGCTGGTCGCCGCCGCTTCGCCGGCTCTGGCTCAAAGCGCCGCGCCCGCCGCCTATCAGAGCGCCGTCGCCGATCCGCTGCGCCCCGCCGACGAGGTCGCCCGCGATCCGCTGCGGCATCCCGCTGAAATCCTCGCCTTCGCCCAGCTTCAATCGGGCCAGCGCGTCGCCGACATCCGTCCCGGCGCGGGCTACTTCACCCGTCTGTTCGCGCGGGTGGTGGGCGAGGGCGGTCACGTCTACGCCTTCGTGCCCAACAAGACCGCCGAGCGTGAAAACCCGCGCGCCGACGCCCTGGTCGCCGCCTATCCCAACGTCAGCCGCGTCAACGGCGACCTGGACGCCATGGCCTTCGATCAGCCCCTGGACGTGGTCTTCATGAGCCAGGAATACCACGACTTCCACATCCCCCGTTTCGGCGTGGATGTGGCCAAGATGAACGCCGACATCTTCAAGGCGCTGAAGCCCGGCGGCCTGTTCGTGGTCATCGACCATCAGGCCGCGCCCGGCGCCGGCAACACGGCGGTGGAGACCCTGCACCGCATCGAGGGCGCCCAACTGCGCAAGGAAGTCGAGGCCGCCGGCTTCGTCTTCGACGGCGAGACCGCGGCCGTTGCGAACCCGGCGGACGACCACACGTTGAACGTCTTTGACGAGGCCATTCGCGGCAAGACCGACCAGTTCGTCTATCGGTTCCGCAAGCCGGGCTGAACCGGCTGAAATCACAGGAGGATCAGCCATGCGTCCCTTCCTTGCTTTCATCCTTGCCGCCTCTCTAGCGGCGGCCCCCCTGATCTTCGTTTCGGGGGCCGTCGCCCAGACCGCGTCGCAGGCCTATGCGGACGCCCTGGCCAGCCCGATCCGAACCTCGGCCGACGTAGCGCGTGACGACGCCCGCCACGCCGCCCAGACCCTGGCCTTCGCCCGGGTCGAGCCGGGTCAGAAGATCGGCGACATGATTATGGGCGGGGGCTACTTCACCCGCCTTTTCTCGGCGGCCGTTGGGCCAGAGGGGCAGGTCATCGCCTGGCAGCCGGCCGAGTTCATCGGCTTCCAGGCCAGCTACGCCGAGGCCCTGGCCGCCGCCGCTGCCCTGGAGAACGTCAAGGCGCTCAGCGGGTCGATCGGCGATCCGGCATGGCCCCGCGGTCTGGATCTGATCTTCACCGCCCAGAACTACCACGACCTGCATCTGGCGGCCTTCCCCGACGATACGGCGGACAAGGTCAATGCGGCGGCCTATCGGGCGCTGAAGCCGGGCGGCCTTTACGTCATCATCGACCACGCTGCCGCGACAGGGGCCGGACCCTACGCGCCCGACACCCTGCACCGTATCGACGTGGATCAAGTCCGGCGCGAGGTCGAGGCGGCGGGCTTCGTGCTGGATGGGTCCAGCGATCTGCTGGTCCGCACCGACGACCCGCTGACCGCCAATGTCTTCGATCCATCCATTCGCGGCCGCACCAACCAGTTCATGCTGCGCTTCCGAAAGCCGGGCTGAACCGTCTCGATTTGGTGACTGGCGAAGCGGAGCAGGGGGCGCTAACCCTGCCGCAAAATCCATAAGGGAAACGCCTCAGATGACTCGCATCGCCTTCATCGGTCTCGGCAACATGGGGGGCGGCATGGCCGCCAATCAGGCCAAGGCCGGGCATGACGTCGCCGCCTTCGACCTGTCGCCCGCCGCGCTGGAACGCGCCGCCGAGGCCGGGTGCCGCACGGTCAGCTCGGTCGCCGAGGCGGTCAAGGACGCTGAGATCGTCATCACCATGCTGCCCGCCGGCCCGCACGTGCTGAGCGTCTATTCCGAACAGATCATCGGCGCAGCCCCCTCCAGCGCCCTGCTGCTGGACTGCTCGACCATCGACGTCGAGACGGCGCGCAAGGTCGCCGGCCTGGCCAAGGAGGCCGGCTACGCCTTCGCCGACGCCCCCGTTTCGGGCGGCACAGCCGCTGCCGACGCCGGCACCCTGGCCTTCATGGTCGGCTGCGACGAGGCCGACTTCGCCCGTGTCGAACCCGCCCTCGATCCCATGAGCCGCATCACCATCCGCGCCGGCGACCACGGCGCGGGTCAGGCGGCTAAGATCTGCAACAACATGCTGCTGGGCATCTCCATGGTCGGCACGTGCGAGGCCATCGCCCTGGCCGAGAAGCTGGGTCTGGAGCCGGAACGCTTCTTCGAGATCGCGTCGAAATCTTCGGGTCAGTGCTGGAGCGTCAGCAACTACTACCCCTGGGCCGGGCCGGTCCCGACCGCCCCGTCGAACCGCGACTATGAAGGCGGTTTCGCCACCGCCATGATGCTGAAGGACCTCAAGCTGGCCCAGGACGCCGCCGCCAAGGCGGGCGCCACCACGCCCCTGGGCGCCCAGGCCGAGGCCCTCTACGCCCTGTTCAACGGCCTCGGCTACGGCGGCAAGGACTTCTCCGCCATGGTGCAGATGCTGCGCGGGCGGCTGGACACCTTGGCTCAGTGAGGGGCCGCGGGGGGCTGTCCTTGCTGGTCGGTCTGGCGGCGGTCGGTCTGATCGCCGCCGCTCCGGCCGATCCGCCCTATCGCGCGGCGCCCGGCCTGTTTCAGGCCGGAGCGCCCGATCTGGGGCTGAAGCCCGCACCGGGCACGCAGACCTTCACCGTCTTCGCGCCGGGCGAGGCCACGGACCGGTTCAGCAACGGCGTGGTGCTGACGCCCTTCAAGGGCCGGCTTTATGCTCAGTGGCAGAGCTCGGTCCGGGACGAAGATGCGCCCGACACCTGGGTCGCCTACAGCGTCAGCGACGACGGCGAGACCTGGCGCGCGCCCGTCGCCCTGGCCCATGCGGGCGAGGGCGGGGTGATGCGTTCCAGCGGCGGCTGGTGGACGGACGGTCAGACCCTGGTCGCCTACGTCAACGTCTGGCCCAACGGGTTTCAGTCTGGGGCGGGCGGCTATGCCGAGTACCGCCTCAGCCGCGACGGCGAGACCTGGAGCGAACCGCGCCGCGTCATGGGCGCTGACGGCCGCCCCGTCGAGGGCGTGATCGAGCAGGACCCGCATCTGATCGGCGGGCGCCTGATGACCGGCTTCCATCTTCGGCCCGGCATGATCGCCAAGCCCTTCTACACCGATGACCCGCTGGGCCTGTCGGGTTGGATAGAGGGACGGATGCAGAACCTTCCTCGCGACGCCAGCGGCGCGGCGGCCGAGCATGAAAAGCGTCTCAGCCGCGAGATCGAGCCCAGCCTGTTTCAGCGCGGCGACTGCGCCGTCATGGTCTTCCGCGACGAGGAGCTGAGCTTCCGCCAGCTGGCGTCGGAAAGCTGCGACCGGGGCGTTACCTGGACCACGCCGGTCCTGACGGACATGCCGGATGCGCGCGCCAAGCAGAGCGCGGGCAACCTGCCCGACGGAACCGCCTATCTGGTCAACGCGCCCAATACGGACCGTCCGCGCATGCCGCTGGCCGTGACCCTGAGCGACGACGGGCGCGTCTTCGACCGCAGCTTCCTGTTGCGCGGGGCCGGGGACCTGCAGCCCCTGCGCTACGAAGGCCAGTACAAGCGGCCCGGCTATCACTATCCCAAGAGCGTCGTCTGGAACGGCGCGCTCTACGTCGGCTACGCGACGAACAAGGAGGACGTGCAGATCACGCGGGTTCCCTTGGCGGCGCTGGCGCGGACAACGGACTGATCGAGCGGCCCGCGTCGGGTCGAGAAGGCGGAGCCTTCTGACCGCGGGCCACCAACATGAGAACCGTTATCAATTAAAGGGTTGAGACGTTTTGTCCGGCTCTGAACATGGACAAGCCTGGTCGGCGAGCGCAATTAGGCGGGGAAAGCTGTATAAGCGAAAGAACTGCCGTCTTGTTCGACTATAAGTCCGCCTTTCAAAACTCGGTAGAGCAAGTCCGCAGCGAGGGGCGCTATCGCGTCTTCGCCGACCTGAAGCGCGTGCGTGGCCAGTTCCCGCAGGCGGTGCGCCGCCGCGAGGACGGCTCCGAACAGGACGTCGTGGTCTGGTGCTCCAACGACTATCTGGGCATGGGACAGCATCCGGTGGTGGTCGAGGCCATGACGGCCGAGATCGATCAGACCGGCGCCGGCGCCGGCGGCACGCGCAATATTTCCGGCACCACCCGTTCGGCCGTGGATCTGGAAGCCGAGCTGGCCAGCTGGCACCAGAAGGAAGCGGCCCTGCTGTTCACTTCGGGCTATGTGGCCAACGAGGCGACGCTGTCGACGCTGCAGAAGATCCTGCCGGGCCTGATCATCTTCTCGGACGCCCTGAACCACGCCTCCATGATCGAGGGCATTCGCCACGGCGGCGGTCCGCGCCACATCTTCCGCCACAACGACCTGGAGCATCTCGAGGAACTGCTGGCCGCCGCGCCTCTGGGCGCGCCCAAGCTGATCGCCTTCGAGAGCGTCTATTCGATGGACGGCGACATCGCCGACCTGGCCGGCACCATCGCCCTGGCTAAGAAGTACGGCGCCCTGACCTATCTGGACGAAGTCCACGCGGTCGGCCTGTACGGCGAGACCGGCGCGGGCGTGGCCGAGCGTGACGGCGTTCTGGACGGCATCGACATCGTCGAATGCACCCTGGGCAAGGCCATCGGCGTCATGGGCGGCTATATCGCCGCCGACGCGGTGATCGTGGACGCGGTGCGTAGCTGGGCCTCGGGCTTCATCTTCACCACCAGCCTGCCGCCCGCCCTGACCGCCGGCGCCCTGGCCTCGGTGCGCCACCTGAAGGCCCACCCGGAACTGCGTGTCGCCCATCAGGAGCGCGCCGAGACCCTGAAGCGCCGCCTGCTCGAAGCCGGGATCCCGGTCCTGCCCAGCGTCAGCCACATCGTCCCGGTCCACGTCGGCAACCCGGTCCACTGCAAGCTGATCTCGGACATGCTGCTGGAAGATTTCGGCATCTACGTCCAGCCGATCAACTATCCGACCGTGCCCAAGGGGACGGAGCGTCTGCGCTTCACCCCGTCGCCGAACCATGACGACGGCATGATCGACAAGCTGGTCGACGCGATGGACAAGCTGTTCTCGCACTGCAACGTGGCGCGTCGTCCGGTCGCCGCGTGACGACTGACCCCGAATTGGGCGAGGTCATCGTCGAGTTCGTCCGCAACGGAACCTATGTGAAGTGCTCGGCCGTCCACACGGCCACGGGCGTCGAGGTCTCCGCCATGGGCCCGGCGCTGGAGCCGCGCGCCGTCGAACGCGTGGCGATCGCCAAGCTGAAACGAGCGTTGTCACAGCGCTGACCGTCGCCGTCATCCCGGCCGAAGCGCAGCGGAGAGCCGGGATCGCCCCAGTACGCCGCCTTTTGCGCTTCCTGTGGTCCCGGATTGAGGCTGCGCCGCGTCCGGGATGACGGGGGTGGGGGGCATCCTGCCCCTAGATGTTGTGGTGTTCGGCGGCGCGGCCTAGAAGGGACCGCCGTTTCCGCCCTCAGCCTTCGGGATGCCCGCCAGTGACCGCCTTCACCCACGACTCGTATTTCTCCAAGAGCCTCGCCGACGCTGATCCGGCGATCTTCAAGGGCATCCAGGGCGAACTGGGCCGCCAGAAGGAGCAGATCGAGCTGATCGCTTCGGAAAACATCGTATCCCAGGCGGTGCTGGACGCGCAGGGTTCGGTCCTGACCAACAAGTACGCCGAGGGCTATCCGGGGCGCCGCTACTATGGCGGCTGCGAGTTCGTGGACGTGACCGAGGATCTGGCCCGCGAGCGCGCCAAGGAACTGTTCGGCGCCGCCTTCGCCAACGTCCAGCCCCACTCGGGCGCACAAGCCAACCAGGCCGTCTTCTTCACTCTGCTGCAGCCCGGCGACACCTTCCTGGGCATGGATCTGGCCTGCGGCGGTCACCTGACGCACGGTTCGCCCGCCAACCAGTCGGGCAAGTGGTTCCGCCCCGTGACCTACAAGGTCCGCGAAGACACCCATCTGATCGACTATGATCACGTCGCCGAAATGGCCCAGAAGGAGAAGCCCAAGCTGATCCTGGCCGGCGCCTCGGCCTATTCGCGTCACATCGATTTCAAGCGCTTCCGCGAGATCGCCGATTCGGTCGGCGCCTATCTGATGGTCGACATGGCCCACTACGCCGGTCTGATCGCCGGCGGCGTCTATCCCGACCCGATCCCGCACGCCCACGTCGTCACCACCACGACGCACAAGACCCTGCGCGGCCCGCGCGGCGGCATGATCCTGTCCAACGACGCGGACCTGGGCAAGAAGATCAACTCGGCCGTCTTCCCCGGCCTGCAGGGCGGCCCGCTGGAGCACGTCATCGCCGCCAAGGCCGTGGCCTTCAGCGAAGCGCTGAAGCCCGAGTTCAAGGGCTACGCCCAACAGGTCGTCAAGAACGCCCAGGCCCTGGCCGGCGTTCTGGTCGAGCGCGGCCTGGCCATCGTCTCGGGCGGCACCGACAGCCACCTGATGCTGGTCGACCTGCGTCCCAAGGGCGTGACCGGCAAGGCCACCGAGCATGAGCTCGAGAAGGCCCTGATGACCTGCAACAAGAACGGCGTGCCGTTCGACACCGCGCCCTTCACCGTCACCTCGGGCGTCCGTCTGGGCACCCCAGCCGGCACCACGCGCGGCTTCGGCGAGGAAGAGTTCAAGCAGATCGGCCACTGGATCGCCGACGTCGTCTCGTCGATGAACGGCGGCGACGAAGCCGATCCGGCCGTCGTCGCGGGCGTCGCCGCCCAGGTGCGCGAACTGACCGCGCGCTTCCCGATCTACCGCTAAGAGACCGACTGGATGAAGTGCCCCTTCTGCGGAAACCCGGATACCCAGGTGAAGGACAGCCGCCCGTCTGACGACGGCGCGGCCATCCGGCGCCGTCGGTCCTGTCCGCAGTGCGGGGGGCGCTTCACCACCTTCGAGCGGGTGCAGCTGCGCGAACTGGTCATCCTGAAACGGAACGGCCGCCGCACCCCCTTCGACCGCGACAAGCTGGAACGCTCGCTGGGCATCGCGCTCCGCAAGCGCCCGGTGCAGCCCGATCAGGTCGAACTGCTGGTCAGCCGCATCGTGCGCCAGCTGGAAAGCCTGGGCGAGACGGAAATCCCGTCCAGCATCGTCGGCGACTTCATCATGAAGGCGCTGAAGTCCGTCGATGAGGTCGCCTACGTCCGCTACGCCTCGGTCTACAAGGACTTCCGCCACACCAGCGACTTCGCCAAGTTCCTGGGCGACGAGGGCTTCGACGAGACCAAGCTGTCCGGCAAGGACTGATGCGCCCGCGCGTCACCCTGAAGCTGGCCACGTCTCTGGACGGCCGCATCGCCACGGCGTCCGGCGAAAGCCAGTGGATCACCGGACCGGAAGCCCGCCAGCAGGGCCACCGCCTGCGCGCCAGCCATGACGCCATCCTGGTCGGCGTCGAGACGGTGCTGGCCGACGATCCGGAACTGACCGTCCGACTTCCTGACTGCGCCGGGACGCATCCGCTGCGCGTCGTCCTCGACAGCCGCCTGCGCACCCCCGCGACGGCCAGGG
>DAIOID010000044.1:0-11038 GCA_036744355.1 Brevundimonas sp. | reverse complement strand
CATCCGCTGCGCGTCGTCCTCGACAGCCGCCTGCGCACCCCCGCGACGGCCAGGGTCGCCAGCGGAAACACCCTGATCCTGACGACCGCCGCGCCTCGGGCCGTTGGCCAGGCCGAGGTCGTCGCGGTCGCCGCCGACGACGGCCGTCCCGCCATCCCCGCCGTTCTGGACTCCCTGACCGCGCGCGGCGTCACATCTCTGCTGATCGAGGGCGGGGGCCGCGTCGCCGCCTCCTTCCTGCAGGCGGGCGTGGTGGACGCGATCGAATGGTTCCGCGCCCCGATCCTGCTGGGCGGCGAGGGCAGGCCCTGCGTCGCCTCTCTGGCGCTTGCAAAGCTGGCCGACGCCCCCAAGTTCCGTCGTCTGGGCGTCGAGCCAGTCGGAGACGACCTGTGGGAACGCTACGCGCGAGCGTGACGGACCCTCGGGCGATTTCAGACGAATTAGACTAATTAGACTCTGTTTTTTGGGTCCGAAGGGACCGGAGCTTTCATGTTCACCGGCATCGTCACCGACATCGGCCGCGTCCGCAGCGTCCGCCAAACCGACCGCGACCGTCGCTATGAGATCGAAACCGTGTGGGACACGGCCGGCATCGACCTGGGCGCCTCCATCAGCCACGCGGGCTGCTGCCTGACCGTCACCGAAAAGGGCGAAGGCTGGTTCGCGGTCGAGGTCTCGGGCGAGACTCTGTCGAAGACGAAACTGGGCGACTGGGCCGAGGGAACGCGCGTCAATCTGGAGCGCGCGGCCAGGCTGGGCGACGAACTGGGCGGCCATATCGTCTCGGGTCACGTCGACGGACTGGGCGAGGTCATTTCCATCACGCCCGAGGGCGGATCACACCGCATCGTGATCGAGGCGCCCACGCCTCTGCACCGATTTATCGCGCCCAAGGGCTCAATCACCGTCGATGGGGTTTCCCTGACAGTGAATGGGGTGCAAGAGCGCCGCTTCGACTTGAACATCATTCCGCATACGTGGGATGCGACCACGCTCGGCGGCCTGAAGGTCGGCGACAAGGTCAACCTGGAGATCGACATGCTGGCGCGCTACCTCGCGCGGTGGCAGGAGACGGCGTGATGCAGCTTGCAGTGAATCATAACGACAGCCCGATCAGTCCGATCGAGGACATTCTCGAGGACGCCCGCAACGGCCGTCCCTACATCCTGGTGGACGCCGAGGATCGCGAGAACGAGGGCGACATCATCATTCCCGCCCAGTTCGCGACGCCGGATCAGATCAACTTCATGATCAAGCACGCGCGCGGTCTGGTCTGCCTGGCCATGACGGCCGAGCGCGCCAAGCAGCTGCGCCTGCCGCCGATGGCCGCGGAAAACCGCGAAAGTATGGGCACCGCCTTCACCATCTCGATCGAGGCCAAGGAAGGCGTCACGACCGGCATTTCCGCCGCCGACCGCGCCCGCACCGTCCAGGTCGCCGCCGACCCGTCGCGCGGCGCCGACGACATCGTTTCGCCCGGCCACATCTTCCCCCTGGTCGCGCGCGACGGCGGGGTTCTGGTCCGCACCGGTCATACCGAGGCCGCCGTCGACATCAGCCGCATGGCCGGCCTGATCCCGGCCGGGGTGATCTGCGAGATCATCAAGGACGACGGGACGATGGCGCGGATGCCCGACCTGATCGCCTTCGCCCAGTTGCACGGGTTGAAGATCGGCACCATCGCCGACCTGATCGCCTATCGCCGCCGCACCGAGCGTTTCGTCGAGCGCGTGCTGGATACCCCGTTCGAGAGCGTCCACGGCGGTCCGTTCCGCATGATCGTCTATAAGGACACCATCGAGGGTGCCGAGCACGTCGCCCTGGTCCACGGCGATATCGACCCGTCCAAGCCGACGGTGGTGCGGATGCACCAGATCGACTTCGCCGCCGACCTGCTGGGCCATGTCGAGGCCCGTCAGGACTATATCCCCCGCGCGCTCAAGGCGCTCAGCGCCGACAAGGGCCCCGGCGTGGCCGTCTTCCTGCGCGACCCCGGCCTGCACCGTCTGTCGGAGCGCCTGGTCGGCGGCGACAAGCCCGCCGCAATGGACCGCGCGATCAAAGCTTATGGCGTGGGCGCCCAGATCCTGCTGGATCTCGGCGTGCGCGACATGATCATCATGAGTTCGACCCGCCCCAATCCGACGGCGCTTGAAGGCTACGGCCTGCGCATCGTCGGCTGGCGCGACATGGACGGAGAAGACCAATCCTGAACGACCCCATCCGCGTCCTGATCGTCGAGGCGCGTTACTACGACGATCTGGCCGACGCCCTTCTGGAAGGGGCCAAGGACGCCCTGCGCGCGCAAGGCGCCCAGTTCGACGTCGTCACCGTGCCCGGCGCCCTTGAGGTTCCGACCGCCATCGCCATGGCCGAGGAAGCCGGTCGCTTCCCGACCGCGCCCCGCTATGACGGCTATGTGGCCCTGGGCTGCGTCATCCGCGGCGAGACCTACCACTTCGAGATCGTCTCGGATCAGTCGGCGGCCGGCATAATGCACCTAGGCCTCAAGGGCCTGGCCATCGGCAACGGCATCCTGACGACCGAGGACGAAGACCAGACCTGGGCCCGCGCCCGCATGAGCGAAGGCGACAAGGGCGGCGGCGCCGCTCGCGCCTGTCTGGACCTGATCGCGCTGCGCAAGCGCCTGCGCGGAGGGCTGGCCTCGTGACCGAGCCGACCAACACCCCGGCGACCGTCGCCGAAGTCATGGCTCAGCTGGCCGAGGCCGACAAAGCCCGCGCCGAGCCGCAACTGACCAGCCGTCAGCGCCGCGCCCGCACGGTCGCCCGTCTGGCCGCCGTCCAGGCCCTGTATCAGATGGAGCTGGCGGGCGAGGGCGTTGAAGTCGTCGTCAAGGAATTCCGCAATCACCGCTTCGACGCCGACATCGACGGCGCGCCTCTGGCCGAGGCTGACGAGCAGTGGTTCTCTGACATCGTCCATGGCGTGGTCGAGGACCAGCGCGGCATCGACGAGGCCGTCAAGGCGCGTCTGGCCTCGAACTGGCGCATGGAGCGTCTGGACGCCACCCTGCGCGCCCTGTTGCGTTGCGGCGCCTGGGAGCTGAAGTCCAAGCCCGACGTGCCGCGTGAAATCGTGATCGACGAATATGTCGAGCTGGCCAAGGCCTTCTTCGACGACGCCGAAGCCAAGTTCGTGAACGCGGCGCTGGACGGCGTGGCGCGCGATGCCCGCGATTGACGTCGCTGGCGAATTCGAGACCATCCAGCGGCTTTTGAAGCCGCTGGCGCACCCGGAATGGGCGAGGGGGCTGGCCGACGACGTGGCCGTGCTGCCCTCGCGTCCGGGGCATGATCTGATCCTGACCAAGGACGCCATTATCGAGGGCGTCCACTTCCTGCCCGACGACCCTCTGGACACGGTGGCGCAGAAGCTGCTGCGCGTGAACCTGTCCGACCTGGCGGCCAAGGGCGCCGAACCCTTCGGCTATCTTCTGGCCTGCCACTGGTCCGAGCGCTGTGGCTGGCCCGAGCGCGAGGCCTTTGTCGCCGGGTTGCGGCGCGATCAGGCCATCTTCGACATTTCCCTGCTGGGCGGCGACACGGTCAAGACGCCGGGACCGGCCAGCTTCTCGGCCACCCTCATGGGCTGGGCGCCCTCGTCCTCGACGGTCAGCCGGGGCGGCGCACGCCCGGGTGACCTGGTCTTCGTCACCGGCACCATTGGCGACGGCTGGCTGGGCCTGCAGGCGGCGCAAGGGACGCTGTCGCTGGAGCCCGAGCGCATGGACGCCCTGGAGGCCGCCTATCGCACCCCCATGCCGCGGCTGGAGTTCGCCCCGGTCGTGCGCGGTCTGGCGACCGCCAGCGCCGACGTCTCCGACGGCCTGCTGGCCGACGCCGGCCACATCGCCGAGGCCAGCGGGGTCTGCGTTGAATTGGATCTGGAGGTCCTGCCCCTGTCTGCGGCGGCCCAGGCCTGGCTGGAAAGCCGCGTCGATCCGCAGGGCGCGCTGGAGCTGCTGGCCACCGGCGGCGACGACTATGAGATCGTTCTGACGGTTCCGGCGGGCGCCGAGAACGCCCTTCGTCGTGAAGCGGAACGCCGTCACCTGCGCCTGACCCGCATCGGCCGCGTGACCGAGGGCAAGGGCGTGACGGTCCGCCACCTGGGGCAGGAGATCGTCCCGACCCGCACCGGCTGGACCCACGACTAGGGCCGCAACGGAATCCTAACCGGGGCAGGGCAGGGTGGCTTCATGCAACGTCGCGCCCTGATCCAGGCTGGAGCCCTCCTGACCGCCTCTGCGGTCGCTGGAGCCGTACAGGCCAGCGAAAAAGCCGAACCCGCCGCCGCTGTCCTGAACCTGCCCGGCATGGGTTTGCCGGTCATCACCGACGGGCGGGTGCGCAACTACGTGTTCATCGTGCTGAAGCTGCACCTCGGGGCAGGGCACACGGTCGAGGCGGTTCGGGCCAAGGAAGCCTACCTGCGCGACGCTCTGGTCCGCGCCGGGCACCGCACGCCCTTCGTCCTGCCCAACACCTGGCTGGCGCTGGACACGGCGGCCCTGAGCGCCAGTCTGATCCGGTCCGCCTCGACCCTGATCGGGCGCGGCGCCGTGACCCGCGTGGAGGTCGTCAGCCAGACCCCGCGCCGCCGCACGGGCATGCAGGGCGTCTGAAAAGCGCCTAAGAAACCGCTGTTGCTTCACAGCGCCGCATTTGACACAGTTGGGCCGCAATTCCCGGGGGACGTGAGATTGCGTCCGTAGGCGCACGGGGGGACCGGAAGGCGGTGAGAGGCGCAAAGCCCGCCCGCGCCAAGGATCCGTGTGCTCGTTGCACAAGGGCTTGGAAACGCCATGATGAATTACGTTTGGCTGGCCATCGCGGCCGGCGCGCTGGGGGTGCTCTACGGAGCCGTCCAGACCGCCGTCCTGATGAAGGCCGGCACCGGTAACGACAGGATGCGAGAGATCGCCGCGGCGATCCAGGAGGGGGCGTCGGCCTATCTGAAGCGTCAGTACACAACGATTGGTATGGTGGGGGTCGTGATCTTGGTCGCGGCCTTTTTGCTTATCGGGCCCTGGGCTGCGCTCGGGTTCCTGATCGGGGCGGTGCTGTCGGGCGCGGCCGGGTTCGCCGGGATGCTGATCTCGGTGCGGGCCAATGTGCGTACGGCCCAGGCGGCGTCTGAGAGCCTGTCGAAGGGGCTGGACCTGGCCTTCCGCTCGGGCGCCATCACCGGCATGTTCGTGGCGGGCGGCGCCCTGCTGGGCGTGTCGGGCTACTACGCCTTCATGACCCAGGGCATGGGCTTTGAAAGCACCAGCCGCGCGGTCGTCGACGGCCTCGTGGCCCTGGGCTTCGGCGCCTCGCTGATCTCCATCTTCGCGCGACTGGGCGGCGGCATCTTCACCAAGGGCGCCGACGTGGGCGGCGACATGGTGGGCAAGGTCGAGGCCGGCATCCCAGAGGATGATCCCCGCAACGCCGCCACCATCGCCGACAACGTGGGCGACAACGTCGGCGACTGCGCCGGCATGGCCGCCGACCTGTTTGAGACCTATGCGGTCACGACCGTGGCGACCATGGTCCTGGCGGCCATCTTCTTCCGCAACCAGCCCTATGTCGAAGTGATGATGATGCTGCCGCTGGCGATCTGCGGCATCTGCATCGTGACCTCGATCGTCGGCTCTTTCTTCGTCCGTCTGGGCAAGGGCGGCAACATCATGGGGGCTCTGTATCAGGGGCTGATTGTCACCGGCGTCCTGTCGGTCATTGCTGTCTGGTGGGTCATCAGCCAACTGGTTCCGGGCGCGGTCGAGACGTCCGGCGGGCTGCTGATCCAGCCGATGAACCTGTTTTGGTCTGGCGTCGTCGGTCTCCTGGTCACGGCGGCCATCGTGGTCGTCACCGAGTTCTACACCGGCACGGGCTTCCGCCCGGTCAAGTCGGTGGCCAACGCCTCGGTCTCGGGCCATGGCACCAACGTCATCCAGGGTCTGGCCGTCTCGCTGGAGTCCACGGCCCTGCCGGCCCTGACCATCATCGTCGGCATCGTCGCGGCCTTCCAGTTGGCGGGTCTGTTCGGCATCGCCATCGCCACCACGACCATGCTGGGCGTGGCGGGGATGATCGTGGCCCTGGACGCCTTTGGTCCGGTCACCGACAACGCAGGCGGCATCGCCGAGATGGCGGGCCTGCCGTCGGAGGTTCGCGTTTCGACCGACGCCCTGGATGCGGTGGGCAACACCACCAAGGCCGTGACCAAGGGCTACGCCATCGGTTCGGCGGGTCTGGGCGCTCTGGTCCTGTTCGCCGCCTATGTGGAGGATCTGAAGCACTTCGCCGCCGAGGCGGCGCCGGGCAGCTTCTTCCACGGCCTCGGCGCGGTCGCGTTCGACCTGTCCAACCCCTATGTGGTCGTAGGCCTGTTGTTCGGGGGGCTGCTGCCCTTCCTGTTCGGCGGCATGTCGATGACGGCGGTGGGCCGCGCGGCCGAGGCCGTCGTGGCCGAGGTTCGGCGTCAGTTTCGCGAGAACCCGGGCATCATGACCTTCCAGACCAAGCCGGAATACGGCCGGGCCGTGGATATCCTGACCAGCGCGGCCATTCGCGAGATGATCGTGCCCAGCCTGCTGCCGGTGCTGTCGCCGATCGTCCTGTTCGTCGTGGTCCTGTTCATCCAGCCGGACAAGGCCAACGCCTTCGCCGCCCTGGGGGCCATGCTGATGGGGGTGATCGTGACCGGCCTGTTCGTGGCCATCTCGATGACCTCGGGCGGCGGCGCCTGGGACAACGCCAAGAAGCTGATCGAGGAAGGCTTCACCGACAAGAACGGCGTGGTCCACGGCAAGGGTTCAGAGGCGCACAAGGCCGCCGTCACGGGCGACACCGTGGGCGACCCCTACAAGGACACCTCCGGTCCGGCGGTGAACCCGATGATCAAGATCACCAACATCGTGGCGCTGCTGCTGCTGGCGGTGCTGGCGAGCGGGAAGATCGTCTAACGAAAAAGGCCCCGGGGATCGCTCCTCGGGGCCTGATCTTTTTCGGCCTGAAGCCTTAGTCCGGGCGGCGCTGGCCGGGGACGTTGTCTTCGGTGCGCGGCAACTGGCCCTGACCGACGGTGCCGAGCAATTGTTCCATGATCGACAGCTGGCGACCGCGGGTCGGGGTCTCGCGGCGTTCCATGGCGATCTGGCGACCATCCTCTAGGCCCAGGGTGCGGACCGCAGCGACCTTGCCGTCGGCTTCGTTGAAGGTGATCTCGGTCACCGTGCGCTGGGACACCTGCGCCTTGTTGTAGGTGTATCGCTCGGTCGTCTGGGTCAGGTAGTACCAGACGTTTTCCGGTTCGAAGGTCGAGGTCGTCGAGGGCGAACCCAGGCGCGCCAGGACGGTTTCACGGGTGTCCGTGCCGGCTACGACATCCTGAGGCTTGGCGTCGATCGCCTGGAAGCCCTGGGTGGCGATGGTTGGCGCGCAGGCGCCGGCAGCGGCGGCTAGTGCGACGGCGGCGAAGATCGGTGTAATTCGGGGCATCAGCGTCCGCCTCAGCATAACAAGGTCTTTGACCTAACCGGCGCTGCGTCCTAGTGCAACGGCGCGGCGAAAAAGGGGCTGGTGCTCATGCTAAGAAATCTCTTCCGACAGCGACCCGACGAGCGTCAGGGCGACGCCCTGTATGCTCTGGCCGTCGAACAGGCGCGCCAGCCGGCCTTTTACACGTCGCTGGGCGTCGCCGACCGGATCGACGCTCGATTCGAGCTCTACACCCTGCACGTGCTGATTCTGTTCCTTCGCCTCAAGCAGGACGGCGAGCGCGGCGAGGTCGCGGCCCAGAAGCTGTTCGACGTCTATATCTCGTCGCTGGACCACACCCTGCGTGAACTGGGCGTCGGCGACGTGTCGGTCGGCAAGAAGATGCGCAAGCTGGGCGAGTCCCTGTACGGCCGCATGAGCGCCTATGAAGGTCCGTTGCGCGCCGAGGATGTCGACGCCCTAGCCGTCGCACTGGCCAAGAATGTCTATGAGAGCGCCGAGGCCGCGACCGGAAACGCCCTGGCGCGTTACGCCGTGGCGTCGCGTCAGAACCTTACGACTCAATCGTTTGAAACCGTGTCCAAGGCTCCGGCCTGGGCGGAGATCATCGCATGAACGACCTTCCCCCGCTGCCCTATAGCGAGCCCCTGAGGCTGCATCAGATCGGGGCGGGCGTGCAGCGCCGCCTGACGCCGGACGCCGAGGCCATGAAACGCATCGCCCGCGCGCTGGACCTTCAGGCGCTTGACGCCTTCGAGGCCGACATCAACCTGGTCCCGACGGTGTCGGGGTGGCGGTTGGACGGGCGGGTCACGGCGGACGTCGTCCAGACCTGCGGCCTGACGCTGGAGCCGCTGCCGGTTCACGTCGATCGCAAGTTCTCGGTGCAGATGGTCGAGGCGACCGAACGCGAAGAAGCCGATGACGAGGGTGAAATCGACCTGGAGCTGGACGACGATTCGCCCGACCAGATCGAAGGCGGCAGTCTGGACCTGGGTCAGTACGTCGTCGAACAACTGGCGCTGAGCCTGGATCCCTTCCCGCGCAAGCCCGGGGCGGTGTTCGAACAGCCCAAGGAGCCGGGCGAAATCTCACCTTTCGCGGTGCTCAAATCCCTGCAATCCAAGGACGGTTCCGGCGAAGGTTGACCTGACGTCGGGCTGGTAGCATCCCAAGGGTGCGACATTTGCGTCCTGCATCCCTATATGAAGCCGCGACAAGACGGCGACGGAGTCCATTTCCACTTGGCATCCCCAACACTGATCTCGCTTGACGCCATGGGGGGAGACCACGGTCCCTCGGTCGTGGTCGGCGGCGTGAAGGACTATCTCTCGCGGCATGATGGCGAGGGCGTGCGTTTCTTGCTGCATGGCGACGAGGCTGCGATTCGCGCCGAGATGGCGCGCTGCGGCCTGGCCGACGCTGTCTGCGACGTGCGTCACACCGACAAGGTCGTGGCCATGGACGAGAAGCCGGCCCAGGCCATGCGCCGGGGCAAGGGCTCCAGCCTGTGGAACGCCATCGAGGCCGTGAAGACGGGCGAGGCGGCCGCCGCCGTGTCCGCCGGCAACACCGGCGCCTTGATGGCCATCTCCAAGCTGATCCTGCGTATGGCGGCACCCGGTTTGGAGCGTCCCGCCATCGTCGCCAGCTGGCCGACCCTGCGCGGCTACACCGCCGTTCTGGACGTGGGCGCCAACATCGGCAGCGACGCCAAGCAGCTGATCGAATTCGCCATCATGGGCGAGGCCTTCCAGTCGGCGGTGCACGGCGTAGCCAAGCCGTCCGTCGGCCTGCTGAACGTCGGCTCCGAGGACATGAAGGGCCACGACGAGGTGCGCGAGGCCCACGCCATCCTGCGCGAGGGCGGCATTCCGTTGAATTATCACGGCTTCGTCGAGGGCGACGACATCGCCAAGGGCACGGTTGACGTGATCGTCACCGACGGCTTCACCGGCAATATCGCCCTGAAGACGGCCGAGGGCACGGCCCGCTTTATCTCGAGCCTGCTGAAAGAGGCGCTGACCTCGGGTCCGATCGCCAAGCTGGGCGCCCTGATCGCCATGCCGGCGCTGAAGCGTATGGCCGCGAAGATCGACCCCAACGCCATCAACGGCGGGCCTCTGCTCGGCCTGAACGGAATTGTCGTGAAGAGCCACGGCGGCGCCACGCCCCAGGGCTATGGAAACGCCATCCGCATCGCCGTCGATCTGGCGCGCAGCGACTACATGGCCAAGGTCGGGGCCAACCTGGGACGGCTCGCCGCCCTAGGCCAGCCTGCGCCCGCCGCCGAAACCATCGGGGAGACCCACCAGTGAGCGTCATCCGCAGCGCCGTGACCGGCGTCGGCTCCTTCCTGCCGGAGAAGGTCGTCACCAACGCCGACCTGGCCAAGTTCGTCGACACCTCGGACGAGTGGATCGTCGAGCGCACCGGCATTCATCAGCGCCATCAGGCCCGCGACGACGAGCCGACCAGCGATCTGGCGGTCGAGGCCGCGCGCCGCGCCCTGGCCGACGCCGGCAAGACGGCGGCGGACGTCGACCTGATCATCGTCGCCACAACCACTCCGGATCAGACCTTCCCGGCCACCGCCGCCATCGTTCAGGCCAAGCTGGGCGCGCCGGTCGGCATCGCCTTTGACGTTCAGGCGGTCTGCTCGGGCTTCGTCTACGCCATGAGCGTGGCCGACGGCTTCGTTGCGCGCGGCATGGCCAAGTGCGCTCTGGTCATCGGCGCCGAGGAAATGACCCGGCTGATGGACTGGAACGATCGGACCACCTGCGTCCTGTTCGGCGACGGCGCCGGCGCCTTCGTGCTGGAGCCGCGCGAAGGGCAGGGGACCAAGGCCGATCAGGGCGTGCTGGGCTTCGCCCTGCGCTGCGATGGTACGAAGACCGACATGCTCTATGTCGATGGCGGTCCGTCCACGACGGGCACGGTCGGCCATCTGAAGATGCTGGGCAATCAGGTCTTCCGCCACGCGGTCGTCAACATCGCCGAAGCCATCGTCGGTGCGACCGAGGCGGCGGGCGTCGCGATCCCCGAGATCGACTGGTTCGTGCCCCATCAGGCCAACCAGCGCATCATCCGCGGGGTCGGTGAACGTCTGGGGCTGGACGAGAACAAGGTCGTCTCGACCGTGGCCCTGCACGCCAACACCTCGGCGGCGTCCATCCCTCTGGCCATGGATGCCGCCATCAAGGACGGGCGCATCAAGCGCGGCGATCTGGTGGTGATCGAGGCCATGGGCGGCGGTCTGACGTGGGGAGCCTGCGCCTTCCGCCTCTGATTTGCATTCAGGGCTTTGATTCGGGGCGACTTTGCCCTTCTATGCGTGCGGATTGGCAGCGGAGAGACGCAGTGACGGGACAACAGACCCTGACCCGGGCGGATTTGTGCGAGGCGGTGCATGACGAGGTGGGGCTTTCCCGCCAGGAATGTTCCGGTCTGGTCGAGCGCACGCTTGAACTGGTCGTCGAATCGCTGGAGCGCGGCGAGACGGTGAAGCTGTCCGGCTT
>DAIOID010000043.1:13928-21611 GCA_036744355.1 Brevundimonas sp. | reverse complement strand
CGAGGGGACGTGATCGGGCTTCGGCCAGGGTCGCGTCCCCTCGCTCAATTCCGCCCCGCCCTGCGACACGCCGCCTCGCCGACCCGCGATAGACAAGGCCGCGCCGCCCGACCAAGCTGAAGCCTGATCTGGACGGAGGGGCGCATGCCGAGAGGCTTCATCGCGGCGACGGTCGGCGCTCTGGCAGGCGCGGGTCTGGGCGGCGCAGGTTTGGGCGGCGCGGCCCTGGCGCAAGGCGCGCCCTCTCAACCGCCGGTCATCGACTTTCAGGGCTCGGGTTCGCCGCCCTTGCTGGTCGTCCGCGACGCCACGCTGCGCTGCGACGGCCGCCGGATCGAACCGGTCTACGCCGAAGCCCTGTCGCCGCGCGTCATCGCCTCGCCCTCCGCGTCCGACCGCGAGCCCGCGACCCTGGTCCTGCAATTCTCGGTCAACGCCGAAGGTCGTCCGCGCGACATCCGCCCCGCCGCGTCGCCCCGCTTCATCCCGACCGACGAGGCCCAGGCGAGCCTGGCCGCCTTCCGCTTCGTCCCCGGCCAGGCTCGCGCCGACTGCGCCATGACCATTCGTCTGACGCCGCGCCCTCTGGCCGAGGCCAGCCGCGACCACCTGGCCTTCGCCTATGCCGTCGACCGCGCCAGCCCGGCCGCGGTCGCCCGGCGGCTGGCCCGACCGGACGACGACTGCGGCGACCGTCCCCGCCCCGCCGTGGCCGTCTATCCCTCGCCGGACGCGGGCCGCCCGCCGCCCGGCGGTCGGGTGTGGAGCGTCACCCGCTGGAACGTCGGTCGCGACGGCCGCACCTCGGACGTGGAGACCCTCGCCTCTTCCGGCGACGCCGCATTCGACGCCGAGGCGCGCCGCGCCGTGGTCGCCAGCACCTTCCAGCCCGACGCCCCGCGCCGGGGCTGTATCAACGCCTGGACACGCGTGGGCGAGCCCCTGCCCGACGCGCCAGAGCCCGAGCCGGCCAGCGACCCGCTGAAGAACTGCCCCGCCGAGCTGCGGGCGCGCTTCACCCACGGCCGCCTGACCTATCCCGCCGCCTTCCAGCAACGCGGGATCGAGGGCTGGGCCATCGTCCGCTACGACATCGCCTCCTGGGGCGAGACCGGCGCCATCGAGGTGCTGGAGGCCCAACCCGCCGCCGCCTTCGGCGAGGCCGCCCGCAACATCATCCGCGCCAGCCGCGCGACGCCGGGCCATGTCGCCGGAATTCGCTGCACCGACCGCATCATCTTCCGCCTGCCCCGAGGGGACGAGCGGTCGAACACCGACTGACGCCCCGCGCGACCTTCCCAATTCGCGCCTCGCCGCCTAAACCGGCAGGCGATGACCTTCGACCGACTCTCCCGCCGCAAGATGCTGCAGGGCGCCGCCGGCCTGACCGCCGTCAGCGCTCTGTCGTCCGGCCTGGCCGCCTGCGGCCGCGCCGAGGCGCCGGTCGACGAATCCGGCCGGGTGCGCCTGCGCCTCGCGGCCGGGGGGCCCGTCACCGCCGCCCACGGCGGCTTCTATCAGGCCGTCGCCACCGGGGCCTACGAGCGGCGCGGCCTCAACGTCGAGATCCTGACCGGCGCGGCGGGCGCCGACGTCCCGGCCCTGCTGGCCGCCAGCGCCGTCGAACTGGCGGTCGGCGTCGACAGCTTCGCCCCCATGCGGCTGATCGCCGACCGCGCCCCGGTCAAGGCCGTCGCCGCCTTCCTGCAGAAGGACCCCGTGGTCCTGATGGCCCGGCCCAACCAGCCGCTGGAGACCCTGTCGGCCCTGCGCGACCGCCCCATCCTGATGAGCCCCGCCGATCAGGCCGGCTTCTGGAACTGGCTGCGGACCCGCTTCGAACTGACGCCCGATCAGGTCCGGCCCGGCACGCCCGAGGACAATCTGAAAGCCTTCCGCGAGGATCCGAAATCGGTGCTGGTCGGGCGGCTGACGGCGGGCGATCCCGCCACGATCGCGCGCGAGGCCGGGTTCACGCCGCGCGTCCTGATCCCCGCCGACGACGGCTACCCCTCCTATGGCGGTCTGGTCCTGGCCCCCAACGCCTTCGCCCGCGACAACGCCAAGGCCCTGCGCGACTTCATCGCCGCCTCGGTCGAGGGCTGGCGCGACTATGTCCACGGCGACGGGTCCAAGGGCGACGCCCTGATCCGCCGCGCCAACCCCGACCTGAACCAGCGCCTGCTGAACGCTGTGCGCGACAGCCTGAAGACCGAGGCCGTGGTCGATGGCGGCGACGCGGCCCTCTACGGGCTGGGGACCATGACCGCCGAGCGCTGGCAGGCCTTCGCCGAACAGACCGAGGCCGCCTATCCTTCCGCCCCCGACTGGCGCGAAGCCTTCACCGTCCAGTACCTGCCCGGACGCGGGTGAAGCGACACAGGCCCGGCGTTAGCAGCGGATTAAGCCGTCATCGCCTAGTCTGCCGCCTCAACGCCGTCTTTGCAGGAGGCCGTCCGTGCGACGCCCGCCGATCACCGCCATCCTGACCGCCGGGGCCTGCGCTCTGGGCGTCGCCGCGCCCGCCGCGGCCCAGGACGGCGGCCAGAACGGCGCGGGTCAGCGCTACCTCGCCTGGCCGACCAAGAGCGCATCCGCCGGGGCCTCCGCCCCGGTCGCCTATGTCGCCAACCCGGCTGCCGATGCGCCGCGCCGCCGCGCGCCGATCATCCCGCACGGCGGCTTCGGTCGGATGCCGGACACGGCCCCGGCCCAGAACCTGACCCCCGCCAGCGCCTGGCTCGGCCCCAACGCCCCGACCTATCAACCCGTCCCGCCGCCCCAGCCCTACGCGCCCCCGGCGCCGACCCCATGGTCGCGCGACCTGACGCCGCCCGCCCCCGCCTACGCCGCCGCGACGGCCCCAGCGCCCACGGCCTACGCGCCGCCGATCCCGACCCGCACCGCGCCGCAGCCTCAGCCTCAGTCGGTCTACGCCCCCGCCGAACCGCACCCTGTCGAGCAGGCCTATGTCGTCCCGGCCGAGGTCGCCCCCGCGCCGCAACCACCCGTCGCCGACGCCCCGCCGGCGCCTATGCCCGAGGCCGTCCTGACCGCGCCCGTGACGACGCCAACCGCCTATTATGCGGCGCCGCCAGAACCGGCGTCGCCGCCCATCACGACCGCTCCGGCTCTCGCTCCGGCGCCCGAGCCGACGGCCCCTGCGCCCGAGGCCCCGGCCTTCGACCCCATGGCCCCGCGCCGCGACGCCCCCATCTTCCGCCTGCAACGCGCCGCCCCGAGCGAACCGGTCGCCGCGCCTGCGCAGCCGCAGGCCGCTCCCGCGCCCGTCCCGCAGGCCCAAGCCCAGGCTCACGTTCCGGCCCAGCCCTCTCAGCCCGCGCCGCAGGAAGGCGCCCGCTACTATTCCCTGCACCGTCAGGCCGGGCGCCAGCCCGACGCCACGCCCCTGCCGCCGACCGTCTATCTGGACGCCCTGCCGGTCGAGCTGGCCACGCCCCCGGCCTCGGCCGATCTGGCCGAACCCCCGGCCCAGCCCGCCCTGATCCGCAATTCCAACGGCCGGCTTCAGGCCGCGCCCGACACCGAAGTCCAAGACCAGCCATGAGCGACGGCGCCCCCTCCTCCCCCATCGTCGACGCCGCCTCGCGTCTGCCCGACCTGATCGCCCTGGCGCAGGAGACGTCCAGCGAGAAGCGCCGCGCCCTGCTGCGCGAACTGACCGACACCTTCTTCGGCGACCCGGAACGCAGCGAGGCCGAGACCGTCCTCTACGGCGCCGTGCTCAGCGATCTGACCGACGCCATGGAGATCGCCGTCCGCGCCGAACTGGCCCAGCGCTTCGCCGCCGCGCCCGACGCCCCCCGTCAGCTGATCCGTCGCCTGGCCAATGACGAGGCCGAGGACGTGGCCCATCCGGTGCTGCGCGCCTCGCCGGTGCTGACCGAGGCCGACCTGATCCAGGTCATCCGCTCGCGCGGTCAGGGCCACATGCGCGCCGTCAGTCAGCGCGCCTCCCTGTCCGAGGCCGTGTCCGACGCCATCATCGAGCGCGGCGACGACGAGACCCTGGGCGTCCTGCTGGGCAACGACGGCGCCCAGCTGTCGCGCGCGGCCTGCGAGACCGCCGTCGAACGCGCCCGCGTCAACCCGGCCCTGCACGCCCCGACCGTCGAGCGCGCCAGCCTGCCGCCCGACCTGTTGAACGAGATGTATTTCGAGGTCGAGGCCCGCCTGCGTCAGCGCATTCTGGAACAGAACGCCCGCATGGACCCCGCCCTGCTGGAAAGCGCCCTGGCCGCCGGCCGCACCCGCGTCGCCACCGACGACGGGGCCTTGCCGCCCGACTACGCCGAGAGCCTGGCCTATGTCGAGGAACTGAACGTCGCCGGTCAGCTGACCCCGACGGTCCTCGCCCGCTTCCTGCGCTCGGGCAGCCGGACCTCCTTCCTGATCGCCCTGTCGCAACTGGCCGAGATCGACTTCCACACCGCCCGCCAGATCGTCGAGCGGCGCGAGCTGGACGCCCTGGCCGTGGTCTGCAAGGCCGCCGACCTGGATCGCGCCCTGTTCCTGACCTACGCCGTGGTCCTGCTGAACACCGACGGCGACGCCATGGGCAAGGCCCGCGCCTACGCCGGCATGTACAACGACCTGACCCACGAAGCCGCCCAGCGCACCCTGCGCTTCTGGCGCATGCGCAAGGCCATGCACGCGGCGTAAGTAGAAGCAACGCCTCTCCCTCCCACTTGCGGGAGGGTGGTCGCGATAGCGACCGGGTGGGGAGGGCTTGGTCTGGGCGCGACCATCTCTGCCGATGAAATCAACGCTGGCAGGGATCAGCTCGTCCCATTCCAGCGGAATCTCACCTTCTAAGTTCAGGACGATGGCGACTACCATGAAGTAGTCCTGACTTTCATTCCAAACGACGTCCCTGCAGCTAGCACCGCTAGACAATGTGCAGGCTTTTCTGTTCCAGATTAGCCAGCAGCCAATGGGAGTGGGCAATGCCGGAAATGCAGTTGATGATTGGCGGGAGCGACACGTCTTGGATTCAAGTCGCTGTATCTACTGTCATGCCCTCGATTGTCGCTGCAGTCTCCGTGCTCGGGGGTGTCTGGATGACGAACCTGGGGAATCGGAAACTCCGGCAAGCCGAGCTGGATGCCCGATCGGCCGAGCGCGCAGAGGATCGCAGATACGCAGAAGCCAAGGCCCGAAATGAGGGCGGCTTTGCTGCCCTCGATGTGGCCGAAACCCTCGAAGGGTTCGCGAGGAAGTGCTCAGAAATTATGCGGGAAGACCCGTACAGCTATGAAGCCGACAGCCTAGAAGAATTCACTATGGGCTTCTACCGCAAGGGCCCCGATCTGGGACCCTGGCCCGGCGTCGACTGGCATGCCCTCGGTCACATTTGGGCCGCGCGTGCCAGGGGGTTAGCCGAACAGGTCCACTTCGAAAACCGGAGGCTGGATGACATTTCAGCCGAACTCACGCCGAGCGACACGAACTTCCAGCACAAGTTGAAGCACTCGCTCGCAAGGATGGGGAACGAGGCCTATGGCCTCGCAAAGGAGATGCGCGAGGCATTCGATCTTCCCATGATCGAGCCCGGCGCGTTCCTCCCGACTATCGAGGAACGCCTTCAGCTGATCGAGCGAGAAGAGTTGAATCGCAGCTTGAGGGAAGACGCTGACCGCGTAGCGCGCGGTGAACGGAGACGGGCGGCGCGGCGCGAAAAGGCGCTCCATCAGCCCAAAGGCCGTTAGCGCGCCCAACAAAACAAAACGCCCGCCCTCCTTTCGGAGGACGGGCGCTGCATCCAACCTGAAAAGGCGGGTCTTACTTCTTGGCGCGCGCGGCGCGGGCCGGTTTGCGGCCGCCCTGGCCCAGGCCCATCTGCTTGGCCAGGTCCGAACGGGCCTTGGCGTAGTTCGGGGCGACCATCGGATAGTCCTTGGGCAGGCCCCACTTGGCCCGGTATTCCTCGGGGCTCATGTTGTATTTGGTGCGCAGGTGGCGCTTCAGCGACTTGAACTTGCGGCCGTCTTCCAGGCAGATCAGGAAGTCCGGCGTGATCGACTTGCGCACCGGAACCGCCGGTTCCTTGGGCTCGGGCTCGGCTTCCACCGGGGCCGAGGAAACGCCTGAAAGGGCGGCGTGGATCTGAGCGATCAGGCCCGGCACGGCGTCCGCCGAAACCATGTTGTTGCTGACATAGGCCGACACGATGTCCGCCGTCATTTCGAGCAGTTCGGGTTTTTCTTCCATGGGGGTCGCCTGTTGCGAGAGCCAAAACGTGTTCGACTGATCTGACCCGACCCGTCGGTGTACGGTTTCATACGGATGTTCCGTTATGAAAGCAATGCAAGCACAGATCATCATTGAAACGGTGAGTTTCTATACTGATCTAAAACGAGACCAGCCGCAAAGCTTCACCGACCGAAGTTATCCGCAAGCGCCAGCATGGCCGCCCGCTCGGGTGCGGAGTATTCGTCGATCAGCTCTTCATCACCCTCGCGGATCGCGCGCAGCAGCGCCGGGGTCAGGGCAGAAGACAGAGACCAGTTCCAGTAACGCAGCACAGTCTGCGCCCGATCGACGGCCAGCATCTCATAGGTGATCTGCACCCGCTCCCAGTCGGGATGGACCTCGCCGTCCGCATCGACCTCGGGTCGGCGCATGGCCCGCCACAGGGTCTGCAGGTCCAGCCGCGACAGGCCGGCAGCCTTGCACAGGATGGCCATGGGCTCGCCCCCGACGTCGCCCATGATCTTGGCCGAGGTCAGCGGCTTGATCCCCGACAGATAGCCGATCTCGGCGACGATCTCGCGGGTCACCCCGCCACTGGCCGCGGCGACCGCGTCTTCCAGGCCGCTATAGGGGCTCTTGTCGATGGCGGCGCGGTTGCGCTGGCGCCGCTCGATGAACTGCAGCGCCTTGCGCGTCACCGGGTCGGACCAGCCCTCGGCGGCGGCCACGGCGAACAGATCCTCGACGCTGTCCTGCAGCACTTCGCGCGACACGGCGAAGCGTTGCAGCACGGCGCGGCGCTCCTCGGCCCCGCACCACCAGAACATGACATAGGCGCCCGACGGCCGCAGCTCGGGCCGCTTCAGCAGGGGCGCGCAAAGGCCCCGGCTCTGGCGGCTCAGCGCCACCACGCCCTCGATCGCGCCCTGGGCCAGTCGGGCCGAGCTATTCTTCAGCACCGCCTCGATGACAGGGTCCTCGCCGAAACTCAGCAAGGTCTCGGTGACCACTTCCGACAGGCCGCGCCGTTCGGCGATCAGCAGGCGGTGCTCGATCCCCGCGTCGCGGGCGCAGCTGATCAGGTCGACGTCGGTCAGCGAAGCGCACTGCTCGATCAGGGGGCCCGCCACCGACGGCTCGTCGCGCAGCAGCAGCCGCGCCAGACTGTCGGGCAGCTCCGCAAGAGGGGCCAGCCGCACCGCCACCCGCCGGCGTTCCTCGACCGAGGCCAGCCGCAGCAGGTCGACCAGCAGGTCGCCCGTCACCGCCCGCTCAAAGGCGTTGATCCGACTGGCGGGCAGGCAGACGACATCGGCCAGCCGCCGCAACAGCGTCTGGCGGGCCTTCGACGCCGCCTTCGGGACGTCGGCATCGGAACTGACAGCCGTAATCGACATGGCTTCTACCCTAAGGCGAGCCGGTTAACCGCGCGTGAGGGGGATAGAATTCTCCCTCCCCCTTGGGGGAGGG
>DAIOID010000043.1:3008-13828 GCA_036744355.1 Brevundimonas sp. | reverse complement strand
GGGGAGGGAGAAGCTCAGGTGCTAGAGCCCCTCGAACAGGGCCGTGGACAGATAGCGCTCGGCGAAGCTGGGGATGATGGCGACGATGGTCTTGCCCGCGTTCTCGTCCAGCGCCGCCAGGCGGAAGGCCGCCGCCAGGGCCGCGCCCGAGCTGATGCCGACCGGCACGCCCTCCGTCCGCGCCACCTTGCGGGCCATGTCGAAGGCGTCGTCGTTGGACACCTGCTCGACGCCGTCGATCACGGCGCGATCGACGATAGCGGGGATGAAGCCGGCCCCGATCCCCTGGATCTTGTGCGGACCGGGCGCGCCGCCCGACAGCACCGGCGAGGCGGTCGGCTCGACCGCGATCATCTTCACCGACGGTTTCTTCAGCTTCAGCGCGTGGCCGACGCCGGTGATGGTGCCGCCGGTGCCGACGCCCGCGACGACGACGTCCACCGCGCCGGCCGTGTCGTTCCAGATCTCCTCGGCGGTCGTGACCTCATGGATGACCGGGTTGGCGGGGTTTTCGAACTGCGAGGGGCTGACGGCGCCCGGCGTGCGGGCCAGCAGGTCCTGGGACATGGCGATGGCGCCCTTCATCCCCTGCTCGGCCGGGGTCAGCACCAGTTCGGCGCCCAGCAGGGCCAGCATCTTGCGACGCTCGATCGACATGCTCTCGGGCATGACCAGGATCAGCTTGTAGCCCTTGGAGGCGGCGACGAAGGCCAGGGCGATGCCGGTGTTGCCGCTGGTCGGCTCGATCAGCACCGAACCGGGCTTGATCTTGCCCGCCTGCTCCAGCGCCTCGATCATGGCCACGCCGATGCGGTCCTTGACCGAGGCCAGGGGGTTGAAGAACTCCAGCTTGGCCAGCACGGTCGCCTTCGGCCCAAGCTCCTTCGTCAGGTTCGGCAGGCGCACCAGGGGCGTGTCGCCGATGGTGTCGACGACGCTGTCATAGACCCGGCCGCGTCCGGCCTTCTTGTGGCGGCTGGCGTCATAGGCGGTGTCGGACATGGGGAGATCTCCGTGCGGCGTGTTTGGTCTAGGTGACAGCCCTTATACGCGCGAGGCAAGAGCGCGCCGCACAGGAATTCTAAGCCCTGCCTTAGACGAAGCGCGGATGCTAGAATGGAGCGTCACGGAGATGCCGCCATGAAGCGTCTGGTTCTGTCGATTCTTGTAATCCTCGGACTGCTGGCGGCGGGTGGAGCCGCAGCCTTCCGCTTCAGCCCCTGGCCCTCGGCGCTCCTGGTGCGTCAGGCCTTCGACAAGGATTCGGCCCGCACCAACGTCGCCCTGGCCGAACGGGTCCCGGCAGGGGTCCGCGCGCAGCTGGACCTGACCTATGATCCGGCTGACCGGAACGGGCGGCTGGACCTCTACCTCCCTGCGGCGGGCGCCGCGCCGGACGGCCCCTTGCCCGTCGTCGTCTGGGTCCACGGCGGGGGCTGGGTGTCGGGCGACAAGGGCCAGATCGGCAACTACCTGAAGATCCTGGCCGCGCGCGGCTTCGCCACCGTCAGCGTCGACTACACCATAGCCCCCGAAGCGCGTTACCCGACCCCGGTGCGTCAGGTGAACGCCGCCCTGGGCTGGCTGGACGCCAACGCCGAAGCCCTGGGCCTTGATCGCAATCGCATCTTCCTGGCGGGCGATTCCGCCGGCTCCCAGATCGCCGCCCAGGTCGCCAACCTGACCGTCGACCCGGCCTATGCTCGCCTGACAGGAATCAAGCCCAGCCTGACGCCGAAGCAGTTGCGCGGCGTCATCCTGCATTGCGGGGCCTATGACGCGGCGCTCGTCGACATGCAGGGGCCGATGGCCGGCTTCATCCGCACGGTCGTCTGGGCCTACCTGGGCCGTCGCGATTTTCAGGATGATCCGCGCGTCGGCGAGATGTCGGTCATCCGCCACCTCAGCCCGGCCTTTCCGCCCATATTCATCTCGGGCGGCAACGCCGACCCTCTGACGCCGCAGTCCTTGCGTCTGGCCGAAGTCGCCAGGGACAGGGGCGTGGCCGTCGACGCCCTCTTCTATCCCGCCGATCATCAACCCGCCTTGGCGCACGAGTATCAGTTCAACCTCGACCTGGCCGACGCCCGTACCGCCCTGGACCGCAGCGTCGCCTTCCTCGACCGCCACGCGGCGCCCGTCAGCCCAGCCCCCGCCGTGCCGGATCAAAAGGCAGGACCTCGCGGATCGAGATCAGGGTCTTGAAGGCTCGCACCCGGGCGTCGTCGTTCAGCACCTCGCGGGTGAAGACCTCATAGGCCTCCATGGTCGGCACGCGGACATAGAGGACGAAATCGGTTTCGCCGGTCACGTACCAGGCGGCCTGGACCTCGGGTCGGGCGGTCAGCTTGGCGATCAGGGCGTCCAGCACCGCCGTCCCCTCGCGCTCCATCTCGACCAGGACGTGCATGGTCAGGGCGCGCGCCAGCCGGCCCTCGTCGATCACCGCCACGTCGGCGACGATCACCCCCTCCTCGCGCAGACGGCGCAGGCGGCGCGACACGGCCGATTCCGACAGCCCCACCTTGTCCGCCAGCACGCGCGCGGGCTGCAGATTGTCGCGCCGGACCAGATCCAGCAGGCGACGGTCGAAATCATCCAGCGTGACGGTTTCCTGCATCTCAATTCCTCCCGACGACGTTTTCTTGCATTCTAGCAGCAGATATCAGCGAGAAACACGGACGGCTTTTCACTAGGTTCCCGGCCGATGTCCTCCCCGACCCTGCATCTGAATTCGCCGCGCCTTTCGGCCGCCCTGCCCTATCTCGCCCTGGTCGGCGGGATGGTGTCGCTGGCGGTCGGCACCTCCTTCGCCAAGGGCCTCTTCCCCCTCGTCGGCGCCGAAGGGACGGCGGCCCTGCGCGTCGGCCTGTCCGCCCTGGTGCTGGTGGCGATCTGGCGACCGTGGCGGTTCCGCCTGACGCGCTCGGACGCCGGACGGGTTCTGCTGTACGGCCTGGTGCTGGGCCTGATGAACCTCAGCTTCTACATGGCGCTGCGCACCATTCCGCTCGGCCTGGCCATCGCCATCGAGTTCGCCGGACCGCTGAGCCTGGCGCTGATCCATTCGCGACGCCTGGTCCATTTCGCCCTGGTCGGCCTGGCCGTCGCCGGTCTGGCCATGCTGCTGCCGATCTGGAGCGGGGTCGAGGGGCTGGACCCGGTCGGCGTGGCTTTCGCCGCCTTCGCCGGTCTGTGCTGGGCCCTCTACATCGTCTTCGGCAAGCGGCTGTCGCACATGCACGCCGGTCAGTCGGTGGCCCTGGGCATGAGCACCGCCGCCCTGGTCATCCTGCCCTTCGGGGCCTCGACGGCGGGCGTCGCCCTGCTGGCGCCCGCCGTCCTGCTGATGGGTCTGGGCGTGGCCCTGGTGTCCAGCGCCCTGCCCTATTCGCTGGAGATGATTGCGCTGCGCCACATCCCCAAGCGCACCTTCGGCGTCCTGCTCAGCGTCGAGCCGGCGATCGGGGCCATGGCGGGCATGGTGCTGCTGCACGAACAGCTCACAACGCTGCAGGGGCTGGCCATCGGCTGCATCATCGCCGCCTCGATCGGCGCCGTCCTGACCGCGCCCCGAGGTCAAGCCCAGGCCCTGAGCGAACCCGGCGCCCCGGCCTGATCGGACACGCATGAAGACCCTGATCGCCTGCCTGCGCACGCCCCTCGGCAACATCGCCGTCGGCCTTCTGTTCGGTCTGATCCTCGCCGTCGTGATGCGGCTGGCGATCCAGCGCGTCTTCTGACGGATCAGAAGGCCGCGCGCAGCCGCGCCCGCTGATCCTCCAGAGCCGGCGGCGCCCCGACGGCCCCGGTGCGGAAGCGCCCGACCAGTCGCGCCAGCCCCTCCGCCTCGGTCTTGAGACTGAGCGCCGCCGCCGTGGTCTGCTCGACCATGGCCGCATTCTGCTGGGTGACCTGATCCATCTGGTTCACCGCGGCGTTTACCTGACTGAGGCCCGACGACTGCTCCTGGGCCGAGGCCGCGATCTCGGCCACCAGGGCGTCCATCTCGCCCACCTTGCCGGCGATGGCGTCCAGGGCGGCGCCCGCCTCGCCGACCAGTTTCACGCCCTGCGCCACCTCGGCGCTCGAGGCCGAGATCAGGGTCTTGATCTGCCGGGCCGCCTCTGCCGAGCGCTGCGCCAAGGCGCGCACTTCGGACGCCACCACGGCGAAGCCGCGTCCGCTGTCGCCCGCCCGGGCCGCCTCGACCCCGGCGTTCAGGGCCAGCAGATTGGTCTGGAAGGCGATCTCGTCGATGACGCCGATGATGTCGCCGATCTGGTGCGAGGTCTGGCGGATGCCGTCCATGGCGGCGACGGCCTCGCGCACCACCGCGCCGGAACGGTCGGCCTGGCCGCGCGCCTCGCCGGCGACGGCGGCGGCCTGACGCGCGCCCTCGGCGCTGCGCTTCACCGTGGCGGTGATCTCGTCCAGGGCGGCGGCGGTTTCTTCCAGAGACGCGGCCTGCTGTTCGGTGCGCCGCGACAGGTCGTCCGAGGCGCTGGAGATTTTTTCATCCGAGCCGCCGCGCAGCCCCGTGACCGCGTGCAGCACCTGGTTCATGGTCTGGCTCAGGCAGTCCACGGCGTTGTTGAAATCGTCCTTCACCCGACCATGGGCGCCGCTCATGTCCCGGTCGATCAGGGCCGTCAGATCGCCGTCGGACAGGCGCGCCAGACTGGCGGCCAGGGCCTCGACCAGCGCCGTCTGCGCCGCCTCGGCGTCCAGGCGCGCGGCCTCGCGGCGCGCCGCCTCCTGCTCGGCCTCGGTGATGTCGACCGCCAGCTTGACGACCTTGGCCGGGCGGCCGTCCGGGCCGATGACCGGGTTGTAGGAGGCCTGCAGCCAGACCTCGCGCCCGCCCTTGGCGATGCGTCGGAACTTGGTGGCCACGAAGCGCCCGGCGTTCAGGTCGCGCCAGAAGGCGGCGTAGGCGGGGCTGGCCGCCTCGACCGGGTCCATGAAGGTGCGGTGATGCCGCCCCCGGATCTCGTCGAGGCTATAGCCCATGGTGGTCAGCAGGTTGTCGTTGGCGTCCAGGATGTTGCCGTCCAGATCGAACTCGATCAGGGCCTGGGATCGGCCGATCGCGGCCATCTTGCTGTCGAGGTCATGGAGCTTCTGCTCCGTATCGTGCTTCCGACGATCCTTGCCGAACATCCAGCCCGCTCCCTGGCGTTGACTCGATTGATGACGCGATTGCCCCTGAAGCGTAAAATTTGAAACCTTAGTTTTCCTGCGGCGCGATCTACGGGTATTCCCGTAGGCGGGATTCACCGCGCGTTAACCGCATGGCTCCGGCGCGCCTCCGCGACGGGGCTCAGAAGCGGCGCTGCAGGGTCAGGCGCAGGCTGCGGCCGATCGGGTCCTGCAGGTCTCGCCCATAGCCGGGCGCGGGCGCCCCGTCGCCCAGACGCGCCTCGGGCCGTGCGTCGAACAGGTTGCTGACCTCCAGGACCAGTTGCAACCCGTTGTTGCGGCGACGCCCCGCCCCGCCCTCGTCGCTGTTCGCGGCGCGCAGCGTCGAGTCCGTCATCTGATAGCTGAACTTCAGGTCCACGGCGGCGTAGGGCGCGACGACCAGATCGCCCGGTCCGTCCTGCCCCCGGAAACGCCGCGTCCGATAGCCGTCCTGCCATCGCGCCGAGGCGTTGACGCCCCAGCGTCCACGCCGGGCGTCGAGCGTGGCCCGGGCGTCCTGCATGGAGACGCCGCCGCCGTCGCCCTTGAGACGGTCCAGGTCCGGCAGGCCGGGCGCCAGCGACATCCGGTTGCTGATCTGGCGATTATAGCTGAGCGTCATACGCAGCACGGCCGCCTCGCGGCCGGCGGCGCCCGCCGGACGCGGCAGATTGAAGTTCAGACTGCTGTTCAGGCTCTCCGTCACGCTCGAACCCAGGTTCAGCGGCCGATAGTCGATGCTGACCAGCCGCCCCTGGCCGTCGCGCTGGAACCGGTCGGGAAAAGCCGTTTCGACGTCCTGCGTCAGGTCCGGCAGCGCGCCGATGCCGTCCGTCGCCTCGGTGCGCTGGTAGCCGAAATTTCCTGACAGCGACCAGGACGTAAAGGGCCCAAGCGCCGCGGTCAGGGACAGGCGCTCCGAACGGGGCGGCGTCAGGTCCGGGTTCCCGCCCAGGATCGGCACGATCTCGACCGCCTCGCCGGTCTGGAAGTCGAAAACCACGGTGGGGGCGCCGAAATAGAGAGGCTCGAACCGCTGCTTGTCAGAGACGCTGTCGCTCGCGCGCGCCCAGACGCCGTTCAGCCGCACCGGCTTCAGGGGCGTCCAGGTCAGGGCCAGATTGACCTCGTCGCCGCCGCCGGCGCTGCTGTCCCGAACGCTGCCCCCCAGGGTCGCCAGCACATCCCCCAGGACGCGCCACGGCCCGACCTCCCCGCCCGCCTTCGACAGCGGGACGCTCAGGGAGCCGCGGACGTCGCTGGTCTGAAAATCGTTCGCCCGACGGCTCTGGTCCCGATCCACGACCGAACGCGTCCTCATCAGGGCGCCGCCCAGGTTGGCCACCACGGCCCCCGTCGGCATGTCGAACAGGGTCCGGCCCGCCGAGACGTTCAGCCCCATCGACTGGTTCTCGGTGCGCGTGTCGACGAAGCCGTCTTCTCGCGAGCGCGAGACCTGCCCGTTCAACGCCCCCTGCAGGGACCAGCCCAGGGCGGTTCCGCTCAGGCCCGCCGAGCCCCCCAGGCTGTCCGTCTCGCGACGGCTCTCGACCACGCTCCCGCCCAGGCGCGTGACCGGCCGGCTCTCGCGCGCCTGTCCGTTCAGGCTGAACACCCCGGCCCAGCCGCCGAGGGACCGCGTCAGGTTGAGGTTGGCCGAAACCGCGTCGGCGCGAGGACGCAGGGTGACCGCCTGCCCCCCCGGCCCCTCGTCGCCGTGATCACGCTCGCCGGCCCGCAGCGCCGTGTCGCGCGACGCCCGGACGCCCAGCTGATGGGTGTCGTCGCCATTGATGATCGAACGACGCAGGTCCCCCGACAGGGAGGACGTCCCGCCCTGGGTCGGCCGCGCCCCCGCCAAACGGCCGTCGTAGCTGGAGAAGCGCCGCTGCAGCACCAGGTTGACGACCCTCTGGCCCGGCGCGCCGCCGTACAGCCCCGCCGCCTCGGCCGGCAGGACCTCGGCGCGAACCAGGGCGTCGGGCGGAAAGCCTGAAAAGACAGCCGAATTCGCCACCCGCTTGCCGTTGACGATGACCATCGGCGTCTCGCCGACGCCCAGGGTCTCGCCCAGCCTTTCCAGGACCTCGCCGATGTCATAGGCGCCCAGGGCGTCGATCTCGGCGCCGGTCAATTCCGTTTCCGGGGCCACTAGCGCCGCGCCGCGACGGCCGTGCACCTCGACGTCGCCCACCTCGACCGCCGCCTCAAGGTCCACCGCACCCGCGACCGCCTGGCCCGGTCCCCCAACCTGCTGCAGGGCGGTCGACGCCGCCTCCGCGCCCGAGGCGTCCAGGGCGGCGAGCAGCAGCCACAACATTACTGTACCCCCGCTGCTGCAACGCCCGCCGGACAGTAACGCGCCTATCTACACTTACGTCAACTCACGACCGCAACCGAGGTCGCCGCGCCGCCGCGCTTCATCGCTCGTTAACCACGATGAGGCATTCGTTAACGGTCATATTCGTGGACTGCGGTCAGAAGGCTCCGCCTTCTCGATCCGACGCAGTCTAAGGGGCCTTCTGCTTGCGCAATCTCGTCGCCGCCGTCGAAGCGATCGACCCGCTGGTCGTCACCGGCAAGGTGGCGGGCGTCAGCGGCCTGCTGATTGAATCCCGGGGCGGCCTGTCGCGTCTGGCCGTCGGCGCCCGGGCCGAGATCGAGCGGCGCGGCCAAGCCCCCCTGCCCGCCGAGGTCGTCGGCTTCCGCGACGCCAAGGCCCTGCTGATGCCCTTCGGCCCGGTCGAGGGCGTGGCCCCCGGCGCCGACATCAGGATCATCGACACCGCCGCCAGCGTGCGCCCGACGACGGCCTGGCTGGGCCGCATCATCGACGCCTTCGGCCTGCCCATCGACGGGCTGGGGCCGTTGCCGCAGGGCGCCGTGCCCTACCCCTTGCGCGCCTCGCCGCCCCCGGCCCATTCGCGCGGCCGGGTGGGCGAGCGGCTGGATCTGGGCGTCCGCTCGATGGACGTCTTCACCACCACCTGCCGGGGTCAGCGCCTGGGCATCTTCGCCGGTTCGGGCGTGGGCAAGTCGGTGCTGCTGTCCATGCTGGCCAAGCAGGCCACCTGCGACGTCGTGGTCGTCGGTCTGATCGGCGAGCGGGGCCGCGAGGTTCGCGAGTTCATCGAGGAAACCCTGGGCGAAGAGGGCCTGCGCCGCGCCGTCGTCGTGGTCGCCACCTCGGACGAGCCGGCGCTGAAACGGCGCCAGTCGGCCTATATGACGCTCGCCATCTCGGAATACCTGCGCGATCAGGGGCTGGAAGTCCTGTGCCTGATGGACTCGGTCACCCGCTTCGCCATGGCCCAGCGCGAGATCGGTCTGGCCGCGGGCGAGCCGCCGACCACCAAGGGCTACACGCCCACCGTCTTCACCGAACTGCCCAAGCTGCTGGAGCGCGCCGGCCCCGGCCCGATCCGCCCCGACGGCACCGAGGCCGGGCCGATCACCGCCCTGTTCACCGTCCTGGTGGACGGCGGCGACCACGACGAGCCCATCGCCGACGCCGTGCGAGGCATCCTCGACGGCCACATCGTCATGGACCGCAAGATCGCCGAGCGCGGCCGCTTCCCCGCCATCGACGTGCTGAAGTCGGTCAGCCGGACCCTGCCCGGCTGTCAGACCCCGCCCGAGCGCGAGCTGAACCGTCGCGCCCGCCAGTGCCTGTCGGCCTACGCCAACATGGAAGAGCTGATCAAGATCGGCGCCTATCGCACCGGGGCCGACCCCATCGTCGACCGCGCCATCGCCCTGAACCCCGCGCTCGAGGACTTCCTCGGCCAGGACAAGGACGACCACACCAGTCTGGACGAGAGCTTCGTGCGGCTGGAGGCCATTCTGAACCAGGGGATGGTCGGTGGAGTGGTGAGTGGCGAGTGACGCGTGGCGAGAGATGCGATTTCACCCACAACGCCCGCCCGCCGATCAGGTTCGATGCTTCGACCTGCCCTCCTCGCCACTCGGCGAAGCCACCTCTTCTTAACCCCCGCAACCGCATCGTGACGCCATGACCGCCTGGGCCCAATCCTTGATCCGCATTTCCAACTACGAGGTCGAGACGCTGCAGAAGCGCCTGGCCGAGGTCGCGGCCCGCAAGACCGAGGCCGAGATGCGCGTCGCCGTGCTGGACGCCGAGGTCGAGATCGAGCGCCAGAACGCCCGCCTGGACCCGACCTCCGGCATGATGCTGCAAGCCTATCTGAAGGGCTGGGCCCTGAAACGCGCCGACGCTGAAGGCGTGGTCGCCGCCGTCTCCGCCGAGGAAGAAGGGGCCCGCGACGCCCTGACCAGCGCCTTCGAGGAGCTGAAGAAGTTCGAGCACGTCGCCGAGGCCACCCGCCTCAGCAAGCTGCTCGCCGCCGCCAAACGCGAAACCGCCGCCTTCGACGAAATGGGCCTGAGGCGCCGTGCGGGGGGGTAGACCCCACACCTCCCCCTTCCCCCTCGAGGGGGGAAGGGTCGGGGATGGGGGAGGAGCCGCTGACGCTTCCAGGCTGAACGCGAGTGACGCCTCCCGTGCCTTGGTCAGCCGCCCGACTGCCAGCACCCCCACCCAACCCTCCCCCCTCGAGGGAGAGGGCTTTAGCGTGTCGCGCCGCGCCTTCCTCGCCGCCCCGGTCGCCCTCGCCGCCTGCGGTCCGGGCGAAGCAGCGGCGCCGGTTCCCAGCGGCCCCGTCCGCGCGCTGAAGTCCCTCGCCCCCTTCCCGGTCGGCACGGCCTGCATGACGGGCCAGCTGTCGGACCAGGCCTGGTTCCAGCTGGTCTCGGAGCACTTCTCCCAGCTCACGCCCGAGTGGGAGATGAAGATGGAGTACATCCTCCAGCCTGACGGCTCGCTGCGCTTCGACGCCCCCGACCGCATCGCCTATTTCGCCCGCGACCTGGGCCTGCGCCTCTATGGCCACGCCCTGATCTGGTATGCGCAGGACCATCCCTGGTTCAAAGCCCTGACCGGCGACCGTCCCCGCTTCGCCGCCGAATACGACCGCTATATCGCCGCCGTCGCCGGGCGCTGGCGCAGCCAGGTGGTCGGCTGGGACGTGGTCAATGAGCCGGTGTCCGAGGACGGCAAGGGCCTGCGCGACTGCGTCTGGAGTCAGGGTCTGGGCGGCGTCGACGCCTACATCATCCGCGCCTTCGAACAGGCGAAACAGGCCGCGCCGGACGCCGTCCTCTTCCTCAACGACTACAATCTCGAGAACAATCCGGTGAAGGGCGCGACCTATCTGCGGCTGGTCGAACGGCTGCTGAAGGCCGGGGCGCCGATCACCGGCCTGGGCACGCAGAGCCACCTCGACATCGACATTCCCGCCGGCCAGAGCGCCGCCTTCATGCGCGAGCTGGCTCAGTTCGGTCTGCCCATCCACGTCGCCGAACTGGACGCCTCGCTGCGCACCGGCAACCGCCTGTTCGACCTGAAACCGCGTCAGCAGCGGATCGAGCGCCAGACCGCCCGCGTCGCCGAGATGGCCGAGGCCTTCATGGCCCTGCCCCGCGCCCAGCAGTTCGCCTTCACCGTCTGGGGCGTGCGCGACACCGACAGCTGGCTGCGGCGCGGCGCCAAGGACGACGGTCAGGACAGCCCCCTCTTGTTCGACGCCGCGGGCCGGGCCAACCCGATGTTCCACGCG
>DAIOID010000043.1:1308-2908 GCA_036744355.1 Brevundimonas sp. | reverse complement strand
CAAAGCAAAACGCCCGCCGGTTTCCCGGCGGGCGTTTCCAATTCCAGACCTGAGTGGAGGCTCAGGCGGTCAATCAGGCGGCGACGTTGACCGCGCCTTCCGACGGGTCGCGCAGGACGTAGCCCCGGCCCCAGACGGTTTCGATGTAGTGCTTGCCGCCGGCGGCCGTCGCCAGCTTCTTGCGCAGCTTGCAGATGAAGACGTCGATGATCTTCAGCTCGGGCTCGTCCATGCCGCCATAGAGGTGGTTCAGGAACATTTCCTTGGTCAGGGTCGTGCCCTTGCGCAGCGAGAGCAGCTCCAGCATCTGGTATTCCTTGCCGGTCAGGTGCACGCGGTGACCATCGACCTCGACCGTCTTAGCGTCCAGGTTCACGGCGATCTCGCCGGTGTGGATGATGGCCTGGGCGTGACCCTTGGAGCGACGGACCACGGCGTGGGTGCGCGCGATCAACTCGTCCTTGTGGAAGGGCTTGGTCAGGTAGTCGTCGGCGCCGCCGCCGAAGGTCTTGACCTTGGTGTCGATCTCGTGGCTGCCCGAGAGGATCATGACCGGCGTATTGATCTTGCCGACGCGCAGCTGACGCAGAACCTCAAGGCCGCTCATATCAGGCAGGTTCAGGTCCAGCAGAATGAGGTCGTAGTCATAGATCTTGCCCAGATCGATGCCTTCTTCACCCAGGTCGGTCGTATAGACGTTAAAGCCTTCCGACTTGAGCATCAGTTCGATGCTTTGGGCCGTGGCGTGATCGTCTTCAATCAGCAGGACGCGCATTCATGCCCCTCCAGGCAAAGCTTTGGTTCGGCCGCCAAGGGAGCGACAGCCGGGTAACCTTGTTCCAACGTTAACGGGTCAAAACCTTAAGAAGGGTTAACGGGTCCCGATATGGAACGCCTAAGGTGATTTGCGAATCGGCGTCCAGAGTCCCGAGTCAAGGATTCGTTAATTTATTAACCACGCCGCGCGTCTTGCCCCCTTGACGCGCGCATCATCCCCCGCCGCGCATCCAATGCTCCACAGCCGATCCCGCGCCGGACAAGGCGAAACGACCGATTCTGACGTTGATTAGGACAAGATTCCTAACCCACCCCTCGGCGCACCTCACGATGGGGACGACAAAAATAAGTTCGGGAGCAACTGACGACATGGAATCCTATCGGGCCGAGCCCTATCGCGTGCCGGTGACGGAGGGCGACCGCATCCGCGCCGCCGCGGCCCTGCATCTGGCAGCCTACGCCTTCGGGGTGCCGGCGGCCGAGATGCTGCGACGCGAGCGGACCCGTCCCCGCGCCTGTCGCGCCCGCTGGTCGGCCATGTACCTGGCCCATGTCTCCTATGGCTGGCCGCTGGAGCGGGTCGGCCACGCCTTCGGCCTGAACCGGGCCACGGCCTCGACCGCCTGCCGCTGGGCCGAGGACGCGCGCGACGACGACCGCTACGATGCGGTGATGGACGGGCTGGAGACAGGCCTGCGCGCCATCTCGGAACTGCCCGCCGTCGACCTGGCCGCGCCCCTGGGCGCCGTCCGATGAGCCGGATGCTGGAACGCGCCCGGTCCCTGCTGGACCGTCCCGGCGCCTGGCTGGACCAGTCGGGCGG
>DAIOID010000043.1:0-1208 GCA_036744355.1 Brevundimonas sp. | reverse complement strand
CCCGGCCTGATCGAGGGCGAACGTCCGGTCATGGAGCCGGACGGCCGCCTGACCACGCGCCGCGCCAATCTGGGCGAAAGCCCCGTCGCCTGGCTGGCCCGGCGCAAGGACGCCTCGGGTCGCCCCTGGCTCAGCCCCGCCGAGGTCGCGGCGGGCGAGCGGCTGCGGCTGGACGGCGAGATCGCCCTTTCCGGTCCGTCGCTGACCATGCGCTGGGACGCCCTGCCCAAGGCCGGCGGCGGCAGTTCGGCCCGCGTCGAGCCGACCGACCGCGCCCTGTCCGCCTCGGCCCGCGTCGAGGCGGCGCTTTGCGCCTGCGGCCCCCGCCTGCGCGCCCTGGTCGAAAAGGTCTGCATCCACGGCACGTCGCTGCAACTGGCGGAACAGGACCTGTGCCTGCGCCGCCGTCAGGGCAAGACGGTCTTGAAGCAGGGGCTGCAGGCCCTCGCCGACCACTACGGCCTCGGTTGAACGAAAAAGCCCGCCCCGGACGAACCGGGGCGGGCGAAGTCGAGGGATCACACGATCCGTTGACGCGCCCTGCAGGTCAGACGCATCGAGCCGGTGCGATCAGAGGCCATTCCGGAAACCCCGATCACACGGTTACAAAGCGCATCAGTTTACGAAAGTGTCAATACGATAACCCCGCTCCCGAAGACGAGAGCCGGCAGCAGACATGCGGAGTGTCAGCTAGGGGTGGGAAGCGGACATTAGCGCGCGGCCAAGTCCCCTTATGGATGTAGTAGGCTCGGGCCCATTTGGCCCACCGCTGACCTGAGTTCATCGCAAGCGTCGGCCTCAGCCTCACATTGCACGAGAGTGAGAGTGTCCAGGAACCGTCCATGGAATGGCACAAACGCCGTCAAAACGACTGCTGGGTAGGCCGGATGGTGCTCTTGAGCGAAGGCCCAGTATATCAGGGCGTTATCGTCTTTTACGACTACCCAGTCGGGCTCCACCTTGAGCTCGTGCCCCGCGGCGGATGAAGTGCGGGTCTGAAGCGCCGAAACGCTCTCGCCACCTCGCCCCCCTGGACATTCAATTTGGTAAGGACTTGGACCAGTCCACGTATGGCATAGGACTGCCAGTGCCGCGATCATACTCAGGGTCATGCGCTGTATTTTTCATCGACTTCGGATATCTGCAATGGGTCGATACTGTTGAAAAAGTCGGCAATTGCCACGGGCTTCAGGGGCTGATTCACTCTG
>DAIOID010000042.1:0-21623 GCA_036744355.1 Brevundimonas sp. | reverse complement strand
GCCCGACAGGGTGCTATGCCCCGCCCCTTCGCGAACCCGAGGCAGATCGATGAACCGCACGCTGGCCGCCCTGACCATGTCCCTTGCCGCCTTCAGCGCCGCGCCCGCGCTGGCGCAGAGCGCCAAGGGACCGACAGCCGTGGTCTCGCCCCAGCCCCTGCCCATCGACGACAGCCGCCCGCGCGTCTTCCTGGGCGGCAGCATCGACATGGGCGGCGCGCCGGACTGGCAGGCGGCGATGACGGCGGACCTGGCCGACATGGACGTGGTCGTCCTCAACCCGCGCCGCCCCGACTGGAACCCGAACTGGCGGCCCGAGGCCGACGAGCCCGAGTTCCGCCGTCAGGTCGAGTGGGAGCTGGCCGCGCTGGAATCCGCCGACGTCATCGTCATGTATTTCGCCCCCGGCACCCAAAGCCCCATCAGCCTGCTGGAAATGGGCCTGCACGCGCGCGACGGAAAGCTGATCGTCCTGGCTCCCGACGGCTTCTGGCGCAAGGGCAATGTCGACATCACGGCCCAGGCCTACGGCGTCAAACAGGTCCAGTCCCTGCCCGAACTGACCGCCGCCGTCCGTGAAGCTCTGAGCGACGCCGCGTCCAAGGGCCGCTTCGCGCGCTAAAAGACGGGTCTAGAAGACGGGCTTGGCCACCATCAGGGCGTAGATGCCGATCACGCCCGCGAAGGCCGGCCAGCCCAGGATGAACCAGGCCCGGAACAGGCGGTGATAGGCCGGCGGCAAGGGCGTCCCCGCCGCCACCGCGCCCTCGGCCAGCTTGACCATCCGCCACTGGAACCAGACCACTGGCAGCCAGCAGGCGCCGATCAGGACATAGAGGGCGTAGGCCGCCATCAGCCATGGCTCGGTCAGGGCGTAGCCCTGCAGGTGGATCAGGGCCAGACCGCTGAGCGGCTGGACCACCACGGCGCTGGCGGTGAAGACGAAGTCGGCCAGAACCACGATCCGCCCGACCGAGGCGACCGTGCCCGGGTCTTTCGTGGCGTGGGCTCTCAGCATGAAGAAGGCGATGCCCGCCCCGGTGCCGAACAGGACCGCGCCCGACAGGATGTGGACGACCTTCAGGGCCAGATACAGCATCAGCGCCTCGCGTCCGTCGCGGCCACGAACAGGCACAGGGCCATCATCGGCAGCACCTTGAGCCACGGCCCCAGCGGATCGATCCAGTAGTGCGGCAGGCTGAGCGTCCCGGCGATCAGATAGCCGATGGTGGACAGGAACATCAGGATCGCCACGCGCGCCGTCCACGGCCGCACGAACAGCGCCAGCCCCAGCGCCACGTCCAGCAAGGCGCCCCACCAGGCGATCGGCCCGGCCCAGCGGCCGAAGCCGCCTTCATGCAGGATGGCAAGCGCCCCGCTCCACCCCGGCCCGAAGCTGATCAGGCCGGTGATCAGCCAGAACAGGCCCAGCGTCAGGATGGAGACCGGCCGCACGAACCATAGCCGCGCGTGCCAGACGTCCTGAACCGAGGCGGGCGTCTCGGCCAGAAAGCGCGAGAAGCCGCGCGCCTGAACGCCCAGACGCTCGGCCCAGCCGCTGTCCTGTCCCGAGACGTCATGATCCATCTGGCGGATGGCCGTGGTGCGGATCGGCGAGGACCAGCCCAGCCGCCCCAGAAGATCGCCGATCATCAGGGCAGGCGCCGCCAGGGCGCGCGGAACCCGGATCACCGGCGCGGACGGCAGGCCCAGCCAGCCGCGATAAAGTCGCACCGTCTCGGCCATGGTCACGGCCTCCGGCCCCGGCATGTCGAAGGTTTCGCGGCTCGGCGCGCCCGGCTTCAAAGCCGCGACGACGGCGGCGCCGAGATCGCCCAGGGCGATGGGCCGGAAGGTCTGGTCCCCGCCGACAACGGGGCTGAACAGCGGAAACGCCGCCAGCGCCCGGATCAGGCCCGTGCCGCCAAAGGCCGCGCGATCTACGACCAGCGAGGGGCGAAGGATCAGCCAGTCCAGAGCGCTGGCTTCGACCAGACGCTCGGTCTCGGCCTTGGTGCGGGCATAGGCCGTGCCCGCCGTCTTGTCGGCGCCCACGGCGGAAATGTGGATCAGACGCCGGACCCCGGCGCCCTCACAGGCCGCGATCATCGCGCGCGGTCCCTCAACATGAGCCAGACGGGTGCTGTCCCCTGCCCCGTCCTGCAAGACGCCGACGCAGTTGACCACGGCGTCGACGCCGTCCAGCAGCGGCGCCCAGGCCTCGGCCGTCGTCAGCCTGGCGAAGTCGGCGCAGACCCAGTCGAACGTCGGCGCCCGACGCGCCGCCTCGGCGGGACGCCGGGCGCCCACGCGCACCGACCAGCCCTCACGCGAAAGCGAGGCGGCCAGATGCGAGCCGATGAATCCATTGGCGCCCAGAACGAGAACCCGTCCCCCGTCGCTCATCCGTCTATCCCAGAATTCGGTCATTGAGATTCGCCCCCGAGGGCGGCAGAGCGCACCAGGCTTGGCCTGGAAAACGCCGCCGATAGCGGGCGACCAGGCCATAGGCGAAGTCGCGGATCGGTCGGGGGATCAGCCGGGCCGCCACGGCGGCGCGATAAGGAAACGGCAGCGACGCCGCCAGATGCAGCACCCCGTCGGAGCGGCTGATCGCGCGCCCGTCCTCGATCACCAGCATGGTCGAGGGATCGTCGGGCGACAGGCCGTAGTGGACCAGTAAGGCCCGGCCCAGAACCGACTGCGTCGGCGCGAGACGAAAACGCGGACCATGCCTCAGCAGGGTCCGCGCGGAATGGGAACAGAGGGCGCAATCGCCGTCGAACAGGACCAGCGGCCGGTCGTCCGGAAAGGACGGCACAGCCGGGTCGTCACGGTAACTGTAAGCCCCCCGGCCCACGTCAGTTTTCAGGTCTTAGAACGGGATGTCGTCGTTCAGGTCGTAGCTTTCCTTGGGACCCGAGGGCTTGTTGGCGCCGCCGGTCGAGAAGCCCGAGGAGTAGTCGTCGTCGTTGCGACCGCCGCCGTAGCCGCCGCGATCACCCATGCCGCCGCCCTGGCTGTCGTTACGACCGCCCAGCATGGTCAGCTGGCCGTTGAAGCGTTGCAACACGATCTCGGTCGAGTACTTCTCGACGCCCTGGGCATCGGTATATTTGCGGGTCTGCAGCGAGCCCTCGATGTAAACCGTCGAGCCCTTCTTCAGGTAGTTCTCGGCCACCTTGACGATGTTCTCGTTGAAGATGACGACCTGGTGCCACTCGGTCTTTTCCTTGCGCTCGCCGGTGGCCTTGTCGCGCCATTGCTCCGAGGTGGCGATGCGCAGGTTGGCGACGCGGTCGCCGCTGTTCAGCGTGCGGATTTCCGGGTCGCGGCCCAGATTGCCGATGAGGATGACCTTGTTGACGCTGCCGGCCATGACCGATGTCCTTTTAAATTCTTGCCGTCGATCCCTAGCGGATACCGACGGAATGTTCCAGTTTTGTTCACACCCAAGCGGGCGGGAATTCTAGTTGGGGGCGACGGCGACGGGACGACCGTCGATCTCGCGCTGGATGGCGCCCGGAATGGCCAGACGGCCGTCGCCGGTGCGCGTCAGGGCGAAGAAGCGCTGCCCTGTCAACGTCTTGCCGAACTTCACACCGCCCCGGTCGATGAAGATGAACTGACCCTGATAGGCGCCGATCATGTCGCGGTTGTTGCCGCCCATGCTGAGGAAGCGCAGGCGCATTTCCTCTAGCCGCGCGGCGCAGAACTCGATCTGCGGCTGATCACGGGCGACCACATTGACCAAGGGCGCGGACTTGCCGTCCTCGGGCAGGACGACGTGATAGCAGACGCCCGGCTCGGTCGGGGCCTCTAGACCCTTCTCGGCGCAGGCGGCGACGGTCAGCACGAGAAGGCCCAGGGCGGCGGCGGAAACGATCTTGCGGTTCATCAGCCCAGCTCCGGGAACTGACAGCTCCGGTCCTGTTGAGCCAGGGTGCGGAAGCGGGTGTTGTCGTTCGACTGCTCGACGCGACGCGGGACCAGACGCAGGGTCGTATCCCCCCAACGCCCGTACTGGGCCTCGCCCGGCCGGACGCAGGTTCCGGCGTAGAGGGCCTGGACGCAGGCCGCCAGGCTCATGCCGTTGCCGATCGAGCGCCATTCCGAGCCGGTGTGCCGCAGACAGGCCGTGGCCGAAGCGGCGGCGGGCGTCGGACGGCTGGGCTCGGCGGGCGACGCGCCCTCCTCCGTCGGCGTGACGGTGACGCTCGGCTCGGCCGGAAGCTCGGGCGGCGGAGCGAAGGCGGCGGTGGGCGCGGCGGCCAAGGCGCCGGTGGCGTCCAGACCCACGTCCAGGGCGCTGGTGGCCACGCCATTGCGCTTGGCGCAGTCGGCCAGGGTGGCCTGACCGACAAACTGTCCGTCGACGAAGCAGCGCAGCTCGCGCGCGGGCTCTAGCGTCGGCGCCTCGGCCAGATCGATGGTTAGTCCGCCCTGCGACGCAGGGGGCGCCTCGGTCGGCTTGTCCCGTCCGGCGCTGAACACCAGGGCGGCCGCCACGGCCGCCACGACGGCCAGGCCGCCCCCGACCAGCAGGACGGTGCGATTGTCTTTAGGAAGGGCCATACGGGACTCGACGCCAATGATGGTCCCAATAACCCCGCCGACGCCGCGCGCGTCAACCTAAAGCGGGGGTCCGCGCTTCCTGAGACGGATCGGCTGGGGAGGAATCGCCTCTCAACCGCGTCTCGTCGCGGATCAACCCGTCAGGCGGGCCAGGGCGGCCTGATAATTGGCCAGCTGCGCCTTGAGATAGGGCGGCGCCGAGCCGGTGACCTTGGGCTTGCTGCTGTCGGGGTCCAAGGCCTTGTAGGCGTCGCGCAGGGCCTTGATCGCCAGCTGAAGGGTGCTGGTCGCCGCCTTGGCGGCCTCGGCGTCCTTCAGGCTCAGGGTCTTGGGCAGGTCCAGACCAAAGGTCTTCAGCTCGCTCTTGCTCGGGCCGATGTAGCCCGGCGACAGCCCCAGGCCAGCCAGGGCGTCGCGCCCCGCCTCGCCTGCCCGCAGCACCGCGCCCTCGCGTCCGTCGGCAAAGGTGATGGACAGGCGCTGCACGCCGCCCGCCGTGATCTTGGTGTCGCCGTCCAGACCGGTGACATGGTCCTTGTCGGTCTTGATCGTGACCTTCAGCGTGCGGCCCGACGCCGTCTCGATCTTGCGCGCCAGGGTCTGCAGCGTGTCCTTGGCGTCGATGGTGACGGCGACCGAACGCCCGGTCGTGCCGGAGGTGACGTAGAAACGATCGCCCGCCCGCAACGAGGTGGCGTCCACCAGCTGCTTGGAATCCGACTGCGGGATCTCGCCCTGCGGCAGGCCCAGCTTGTCCAGAACGCTGGCCCCGCCGGAGGCCACGGCGATGGTCGTCGGCGCGGCCTGACGGTCCGCCCCGGTCCAGGTCTGGCTCCACTCCACCGCGCCCGTCGTGGGATCAAGACGCGCCAGATAGCCCGAGGTCGGGTCCTCGGCCTTGGCCCCGACGGTGCGGTCGGAAATCCCGGTCAGCCAGACCTTGCCGTCGACGATCTTCACATCGGCGGCGGTGTCGTCGCCCGCACCGCCGTAATAGGTCAACCGGTCGCTGGCCGAGGCGCCCAGGTCGCTGTTGATCACGGCGACGAAGGCGTCCGTGCCGCCGGAATGGGCCGTATTGATCTGGCCGATGTCCAGGGCGCCGTTGCGGGTCGTGCCCGCCAGGATCACCTGGCCGTTGACCACGGAAATGCCCGCGACCTCGCCGCTGGCGTGGCCCAGGTCGCGGCTGGACAGCAGGGTCGGCGATCCCGTGGCGTCGATCTGGAACTGGCGGACCACCATGCGGCCGTTCTCGACCCCGGCGGTGTAGAGCTTGTCGCCGTCCGTGGTCATGGCCTGGACGTTGTCGTCTCCGGCCGTGCCGAACTGACTGATCCCGGTGGCCATCGCGGTGATCGGCGCCAGGCTGTGGATCCGGCTTTCGCTGAAGGCCTGAACATAGCCGTCCCAACCGCCGGACCCGAGCGCGCCGGGCATCGAGGACTGCGAGCGCCCGGCGACATAGACCCGGCCGTCGGCGCCGAACGACACCGCCGTGGCCTCGTCCGCCGCCTTGGCGCCGCGACGCTGGGTCCACTGTTCCACGCCCTTGGCGTCAAAGACGGTGACGAAGCTGTCGGCCAGATTGGCGTCGGCGCCCGACGCGCCGGGCGCCAGGGCCCCGACCACGGAACCGGCCACGGCCACGCGGCCGTCGGCGTCCACGGCGATGGCGTAGCCGCTGGCCGTCGAGGCGGCGCCCAGGGCACGGCTGAGCACCACCTTGCCCGCCGAATCCAGCTTCATCAGAACGACGTCGCCCTGCCCCTTGATCGGCTGGGTCGAGGTTCCGGCGCTGACGTCGGCGACGATCCACATGGAGCCGTCCGGCCCCGTAGCGCTGGCGCGCACTGTCTCGACGCCCTCCGGCAGGCCTGACTGGCCCACCTGGCCATCGACCCAGAAGGCTTCGCCGCTGGTCTGGCCGGCGCCTTCCTGGAATTTCAGGACCTCATGGCCGCCGCTCTTGCCGACGCCCTGCACCACATAGACGGCGTCGGACGAGGTCACCGGCGTGAAGCTGACCTTCTCATAGGACACGCCCTGCAGGTTCAGCGCCCATTTGTCGGGGCCCGCCGGCAGGGTGATGGTCTTGTCGCCGCTCTTGATGACGCGCGGCTCGGACGGCAGTTGCTCGCGCCCCATGCGGGTCTCGACGCCCGCCGCCTCCAGCTTACCGTTGATGTGGGTCACCACCGACTGCATCGTACGCGGGTCCGAGCCCATCTCGGCCAGGTCGATGGCGATGACCTGATCGCCGCCGGCCTTCTTGATGGTGATGTTGAACTTCACATCGCCCTGGAAGGCGGCGACCTCGTCGCTCAGAGCCCCCGTATGCACGGCGCCGGTGACATATTTGGCCGAGTCGCGCGGCACGGCCGCGCCGGTCTGGGCCTTGGTTTCGGACTTGCCCTGCACCATCCGCACGCCGTCGAACTTGGCCTCGCCGAGGTAGGCGGACAGTTCGGCCAGACCGGCGTCCATGCGCTTGGTCAACTGCGCGCGCTCCAGCGCCGTCAGGTTCTTCTGCCCGGCCCGCTCCGAAACGGCCTCAAGCATGGTGAGGCCCTGGTACATGGCGAAGATCTTGCGATAGTCGCCGGACGAGGCGTTCTTCACGTCCAGCGTGGCGGCGTCCTCGTTGATCAGACGACGACCGCTGAGCGCGGCGCGCAGCAGATCCGACTGGCTCTGAGGTTTGACCGAGGTCGACCAGGGCGCGGTCGGCTGTTTCTTCACGGCGACCGAAGTCGAGCCGAGTCCCCCCGAGAATGTCGAGGTTCCGCCGTAAAGGCCCAGAAGATAGCTGTTGTTGATCACAGTCCGACGCTCCTGCGTTCAGTCTGCCGGCAAGCTGGTAACGAACTGTTTAAGATTGAGCCTGGAACAGCCCGGACAGCTTCACGTTTGGCCACGGTCAAGCTCCCGTCACAGGTCAGGGATTCGCCCTATGGCTTACGTGCGTTGGTTGCTCATGAAGTTGGCCAGCCTCTACGGGCTGACGCCCCGCCCAACGAGGCGCAAGCCGCCGCCGGTTTCACTCGGCCACGGCGCGCCCCGCTACTTCAGATAGATCAGCCCTTGAACAGGGACAGGATGATCTGCGGCGCCTGGTTGGCGATCGACAGAGCTTGCGCGCCCAGCTGCTGCTGGACCTGAAGCGCCTGCAGGCGGGCGCTTTCCTTGGCCATGTCCGCATCGACCAGGTTGCCGATGCCGACTTCCAGCGAATCCATCAGCTTGCCGACGAAAAGATTGTGCTTCTCGATCTGCTTGGCCTGAGCGCCCAGGGCGGCGAGCTTGGCGTTGGCGTCGTCCAGAGCCGCCTTGACCTGGGTCAGGGCGCTCTCCGCATTGTCCTTGCTCAGCAGGTCGAACGCCGTCGCAGGCGCAGTGAAGTCCGTCGTGCTGAGGGCCAGACCGACCAATGACATGTCCTGACGATCCATGGCGATGGTTTCGGTCGCGCCGACGTTGGCCAGGAAGTCGAGCGTCGTCGTGCTGGTCCCGTTCAGAATGTTCTCGCCGTCGAAGGTGGCGTTCTTGGCGAAGGAATCCAGCGACTTGAGCAACGACTGAAATTCGTCGTTGTAGGCCTTGCGCGACGCCGCCGTGGACGACGGATCGGCGGCGGCCGTCGCCTTCTCGCGTAGTTCGATCAGCAGGTCCGAGATCTGCGCGCCGGCGGCCAGCGACACGTCGGCCAGCGAGGTCGCACGGTTCATGCTGGTCTTGACGGCTTCCAGAGCGCCGGTGTCCGCCCGCTGGTTCTGGGCGATGGCCCAGGTGGCGGCGTTGTCCTTGGCGCCCTGCACCTTCAGGCCGGTGTTCACACGGCTCTGGGTCGCGGCCAGTTTGTTGTTCGTCGAATTGAGGTTCTGGAGCGCTATGAGCGCGGACGCATTGGTGAGAACGCTGTTGGTCATGGCTTCTAGCCCCAGTTCAAATTCTGACCTGCAGAATGCGACTGATTCCTGAGCGTATGGTTAACGACGTGGAAACGAACGCGGCGCCGTCCGGCAAGCCGGCGGCGCTGCGGTTCCAAGCTACTGTCGAGGATCAGACCTTGGTCTTGATCACTCCGCCTGCCCCGTAGGCCGGACTGGCGCTCATCTTCATCACCTCTTCGCGCGGCAGCTGGCGGATGACTTCGCCCGTGACGCGATCCAAGGTCTTGTAAACAAAGCCGTTCGGCCCCTCTTCGATGGTCAGCCGATAGCGGCCGGCGTCGGGTTCGTCCCGCACCGGTTTCGGCTGCGCCTCGACGCCCTGACCATAGGCGTCCGGCTGAACGAGGGTCACGCTCGGCAGTCTTGCGACATTATCTGCCATTTCCCCTTAACGCGGCGACGCCGCGCCTCCTGTCTCCTGATGTGCGAACGGGGGCGGGTCCGAAGACCCGCCCCCGGCCACTTGTTAACGGAACAGGCCGAGCAGAACCGAGCTCGACTGGTTCGCGATCGACAGCGCCTGCACGCCCAGCTGTTGCTTGGTCTGCAGGGCGGTCAGCTTGGCGCTTTCCTTGGCCAGGTCGGCGTCCACCAGGTTGCCCACGCCCACTTCCAGCGCGTCCTGGATCTTGCCGGTGAAGGTCAGCGACCGCTCCAGCGATTTCGACTTGGTGCCGAAGTCGCCGAGAACGGCCGTAAAGGCCTTCAGAGCCGTGTCCACGGCCGCAGCCGTGGCGCCGGCGCGAAGGACCGCGCCACCGGCCGTCGCGACCGTGGTAGCGGCGCCCGAGGCCGCCTTCAGGGTGAAGGTGTCGCCGGCGGCCGTCCCGGTCTTGACCGCGATGGCGTCCGTCGTCGTCGCCGAGAACAGGTTGACGCCGTCGAAGGTGGCGCCGCCCAGAGCCTTGGTGATTTCATTGCCCAGGGCGTTGAAGTCAGCCAGATAGGCCGTCTCAGCCGCCGAACCGGCGACCGAGGATTCAATCGCCACCGCCAGGCTCTTCTGTTCTTCAAGCGCCTTGGTGATGGTTTCGCCGGCGGCCAGGGCCACGTCGACGATCGATTGGCCGCGCTGCATCGACTGCTTCACGGCGTCCAGGGCGCCCATCTCGGCGCGCTGGTTGGTGGCGATGGCGAAGATGGCGCCGTTGTCCTTGGCGGACGACACCTTCTGGCCGGTGTTCACACGGTTCTGCGTGACCGACAGATCACGGCTCGTGTTGTTCAGGTTTTGCAGGGCGATCAGAGCGCCCGCGTTGGTGTTGATGCTGTTAGCCATTTTAGCTCTTCCTTCTTTGTCTTCGACATTTCCGACGCCGTTTTGGCGGTCGGGAGCGTTCTGCTCGGGGTAGTCTCATCAAGTCCGGGGCCGAAGCCCCGGCCTCAATTCGGTTAGCGGAACAGGCCGAGCAGAACCGAGCTCGACTGGTTCGCGATCGACAGCGCCTGCACGCCCAGCTGTTGCTTGGTCTGCAGGGCGGTCAGGCGAGCGCTTTCCTTGGCCAGGTCGGCGTCCACCAGATTGCCCACGCCCACTTCGAGCGCGTCCTGGATCTTGCCCGTGAAGGTCAGCGAGCGTTCCAGCGACTTGGACTTCGTGCCCAGCGAACCGAGCACGGCCGTGAAGGCCTTGATCTCGGTTTCCACCGCTGCGGCCGTGGCGTCGGCGCGAACCTTGCCGCCGCCGGCGGTGGCGACGGTCGTGGCCGCGCCGGTGGCCTTCAGGACGAACTTGTCCGTCGCGCCGGTGCCGGTCTTGACCTCGATGTCCGCGGCCGCGACCGAGAACAGGTTGACGCCGTCGAAGTTGGCGCCAGCCAGGGCCTTGGTGATTTCATTGCCCAGGGCGTTGAAGTCAGCCAGATAGGCCGTCTCAGCCGCCGAACCGGCGACCGAGGATTCAATCGCCACCGCCAGGCTCTTCTGTTCTTCAAGCGCCTTGGTGATGGTTTCGCCGGCGGCCAGGGCCACGTCGACGATCGATTGGCCGCGCTGCATCGACTGCTTGACGGCGTCCAGGGCGCCCATCTCGGCGCGTTGGTTGGTGGCGATGGCGAAGATGGCGCCATTGTCCTTGGCCGAAGAAACCTTCTGACCAGTGTTCACACGATTTTGCGTAACCGCAAGATCGCGGCTCGTGTTGTTGAGGTTCTGCAGAGCAATAAGAGCGCCTGCATTGGTGTTAATGCTGTTAGCCATTTTGGCTTTCCTTTGTCTTTGACATTTTCAACGTCATTTTGACGTCGTGAGCGTTCTGCTCGGGGTGGTCTCCTTCATCAAAAACGGGCCCGCAGGCCCGCTTTCAATCTTGTTTATCGGAACAGGCCCAGCAGCACGGAGCTGGACTGGTTCGCGATGCCCAGCGCCTGGACGCCGAGTTGTTGTTTGGTCTGCAGCGCCGTCAGCTTGGCGCTTTCCTTGGCCAGATCCGCATCGACCAGGTTGCCGATGCCGACTTCGATCGAGTCCTGGATCTTGCCGGTGAAGGTCAGGGAGCGTTCCAGCGACTTGGACTTGGTGCCCAGGGCGCCCAGCTCGGCCGTGAAGGCCTTCAGCGCCGTGTCCACAGCCGTGGCCGTGGCGCCCGCGCGAAGGATCGCACCGCCGGCAGTGGCCACAGCCGTGGCCGCGCCCGTGGCCTTCAGGACGAACTTGTCCGTCGCGCCGGTGCCGGTCTTGACCTCGATGTCCGCGGCCGCGACCGAGAACAGGTTGACGCCGTCGAAGTTGGCGCCAGCCAGGGCCTTGGTGATTTCATTGCCCAGGGCGTTGAAGTCAGCCAGATAGGCCGTCTCAGCCGCCGAACCGGCGACCGAGGATTCAATCGCCACCGCCAGGCTCTTCTGTTCTTCAAGCGCCTTGGTGATGGTTTCGCCGGCGGCCAGGGCCACGTCGACGATCGATTGGCCGCGCTGCATCGACTGCTTGACGGCGTCCAGGGCACCCATTTCGGCGCGCTGGTTGGTGGCGATGGCGAAGATGGCGCCGTTGTCCTTGGCCGAAGAAACCTTCATGCCCGTGTTCACACGGTTCTGCGTAATCGACAGATCACGGCTCGTGTTGTTCAGGTTTTGCAGAGCGACCAGAGCGCCCGCGTTGGTGTTGATGCTGTTAGCCATACTGGTAGTCCTTACTTTTTATATGGACGACGCCGTTCTGGCGCCGCGAGCATTCTGCTCAGGGGGAGTGCTTATCGAGAGGCGAGCCTCTGGAAACCCGCCCCCAATTCTTAGCCGCGGAACAGGCCGAGCAGGATCGAGCTCGACTGGTTCGCGATGCCCAGCGCCTGGACGCCGAGTTGTTGTTTGGTCTGCAGCGCCGTCAGCTTGGCGCTTTCCTTGGCCAGATCGGCGTCAACCAGGTTGCCGATGCCTACTTCGACCGCGTCCTGGATCTTGCCGGTGAAGATCAGCGAGCGTTCGAGCGACTTCGACTTGGTGCCCATGGCGCCCAGTTCGCTGGTGAAGGAGGTGATCGAGCCGGTGACGACGGTCGTCAGGCCCTGCATGGCCGTGATGTCGGCGGCGCTGGGCGTGGTGTAGTTCGAGATGACCAGGGCGGTGGCGCTGGCCGGGGCCGTGGCGGTGGTAGCGGCCGCGCCGCCCTTCAGCACGAAGTTGTCGGTCGTACCCGTGCCGGTCTTGACGCTGATGGTGGCGCCTGCGGCCGTGGTGTCGGTCCACAGATTCACGCCGTCGAAGGTCGCGCCGGCCAGAGCCTTGGTGATTTCGGCGCCCAGGGCGTTGTAGTCGGTGACGTAGGCCTTCAGTGCGTCGCCAGTGGCGTTCGAGATGGCGACCGCCAGGCTCTTCTGCTCTTCCAGAGCCTTGACCACGGTCTCGCCGGCGGCCAGGGCCACGTCGACGATCGACTGGCCACGCTGCATGGAATTCTTGACGGCGTCCAGAGCGCCCATCTCGGCGCGCTGATTGGTGGCGATCGCGAAGATCGCGCCGTTGTCCTTGGCCGAGGAAACCTTCAGGCCAGTGTTCACGCGGTTTTGCGTGACGTTGAGGTCACGGCTGGTCTGGTTCAGATTCTGCAGGGCGACAAGAGCCCCTGCATTCGTATTGATGCTGTTAGCCATTTTGGCTGTCCTTGTGTCTTCGACATGTCCGACGCCATTTTGGCTGCCGGGAGCTTTCTGCTCGGGAAGACACTCAGCAAGGACAGGGCCAGAGGCGGCGACACCCCCTGAATTTCTCAACTCACTGATTTTTATACGTTAGGTTTGATTAAGCACGTTTTTCACGCGGCATTTATTGCCGAGCGGAAACCAGAACCGGCAATTCTTGCCGAGTCGCCCGGCAAAAAAAGCGCACCGTCAGTCGGGCTCGGCCCGCTTGCTCCGTCCCTGCCGGGCCCCGGCCCAGCGGTCCTGCATCGCCCGCTCGGCGGTCAGGGTGTCGACCGCCAGCCGTCGCGCCCCGTCGCAGGCCACGATCTGAGCCCCGCGCGACAGATAGGCCGCCTCCAGGTCGGCCAGACTGGGCGCCTCTGGCACGGTCGCCAGGGCGCAGGGGCGCGTCGCCGCCTCAGGCAGGACCAGGCGAGGCGGCGCAACCGTCGAGATCGGGGGCGAACCGGCACAGTTCGCGGTCATGAGCCCGCAGGCGATCAGCCCGCACAGGGTCCAGTAGTTCGTTCGCATCCTCGGCGCTCCTCGCCTGAGTGACGGCCGCGACGGTCGCCCGTTCGACGGCCAGAGTTTGTCGGTGATGGACTTCGGCAAGGGCGGCCTGCTGCGCCCGCCCCGCCGCCTCGACGCGTCGGGCCTCTGCCTCGCTTTCGGCCTGCGTCGCGCGCGCCTCGGCGACCTCCAGCCGCCGCTGCTGCAAGCTGAACGGGTCCCACCTCAGCCCCAACCCGCGTCCGGTTATGGTCAGCAGCACGAACGCCGCCCCGATCAGGACCAGCCACCCCAACGGCGTCAGCGTCCGCATCAGGCCCCTCATGGATAGACCCTCCGGTCCAGTTCGAAATGCGGTCCATCCCGCAGCCGCGTCCAGTCGCCGCCCCAGGTCAGGGGGATGCGCAGATCACGCGCCGCCGCCTTGAAGGCCTCGGCGATGCGGCCATACAGGGGCCAGTCCCAGCGCACCTGCCCCTCGACCAGCGCCGCCACATCGACCGCATGGCCGGTCAGATGGCGCGAGTTCAGCGTCCGACTGGCCCCCGCCTTCACAAGCGCAGCCTGACGGGCAGGATCACGCAGCCCCTCCGTGACCATGAAGTCCACCTCGGTCCGCCGGATCGCGGCCTCGACCACGGCGATCAGGTCGGGATGGACGCCCTGCATCCGCGCGCGCGAGCGTTGCGACAGACGAAAGCTCATCCCCGGCCTCCCGCCGCCAGACGCAGGCGCAGATTGGCCAGCATGGCGACCATCTGCTGGGCCGTCGGCGCCACCAGATAGAGGACCAGCATCAGGGCGATCAGCCCCATCAGCCCCTCGGCCACGCGCGGCAGGTCGGCGGGCGCCGTCCGCCCCACCGCCCGCGCCAGGAGGACCCACAGCCCCGCGCTGGCGGCAAAGACATAGAGCCTGCGCCACAGCCAGCGCCCTTCGGCTAGACCGACCTCGCTCATCCCTCATCCTCCTGATCGCCGGGCGCGGCGGGCCTGCGCCAGTCGCTCCCCAGTTGGTCGAAACAATCGTCAGGCGTCAGCCGCTCGGGCGCGGCCCAGGCCTCTTCGTCCAGCAGCTCCGGCTCGAGGATACGGTCGAAATATCGCGTCATGGCGTTCACCCGATCGCCGTCAGCCAGACGACGCCCGCCGCGCCTGCGCCGCCCGCGCCGCCCGCCGTCACGCCTGCGCCGCCGCCGCCGCCTCCCGCGCCATAGAGACCGCCCGCCGCGCCGGGGTGGCCCCCGCCTGAAGACGCGCCGCCGCCACCGCCGCCGCCGCCACCCACGCAGGACAGAGCCGACAGCGGCGAAGCCTGGCCGCCCAAGCCGGATGTCGTGCGCCCCAGACCGCCCGCCGCCCGGACATGCAGCACCGCGCCGTCGCCGCCCGCGCCGCCGCTGAAGGCGACATTGGCCGCGCTGACCCCGCCGCCGGCGCCGCCGCCGCCGGGACCGTCGGGCCGGGTCTGCGCCTGCCCTGCGCCTGCAACGGCGGACGCCGACGAGTCGCCGCCGGCGTTGCCGCGGATCAGGCCGCCGCCCCCTGCGCCGCCGACTCCCGAAGAGGCGCTTCCGGTCGCTCCGCCCTTGCCGCCTTCGCCGGTCAGCAACAGGACGCCGCCGACTGAAACCGTTGAGTTGGCGCCGACGCCGCCGCTGACGCCGCCCGCACCGACCGCCACGGTCAGCGCGCCGGAAAAGCCGTTGACCGGCCAGAGGTCCGAGACGACACCGCCCGCGCCTCCCCCGCCGCCGCCAAAGCGTACGGTCCCTGCGGCTCCGACCGCGCCGCTTCCGCCGCCGCCGCCGCCGCCCACGCAGACCGCCTCGACCCAGCGCGCCCAGGCGGGCGGGGTCCAGTCGCCGCCGGCCGTCAGCACCGTGGTCTCGCGCCGCGTCGCGCCCTGGGCGAACCACAGACGCCCGGTCGTGCGGTCCACCGTGAAGGCGTCGCGCCAGGTTCCGCCGTCAGCGCTGACCTTGAGCCTCAGATCATCGTCGCCGACCAGGCCCAGTTCGGCCCGGCCGCCCCAGCCGCTCTGGAACAGCAGGGACAGGACGTCGCTCGCGCCCTGCTTGTTGAAGGTGAAGCGCAGATCGCCGTCGCCGCCGCTTTCGCTTTCCAGCGCCGTCCACAGCGCCTTGTTGAGGCGCGCCGCGATGACGTTCGTCGCGTCCGCTTCGGTGTTCACGCCCAGCCGAGTCAGGTTCTGCAAGGCCGTGACCGGCTCCGCGCCTGTCGACAGCGGCGCCCAGTCGCCCGCCCGACGAACCATCACCTCTTCACCGTCCAGCACCACGGCCAGCAGACCGTCCGGCGCGGGGACCACGAACCAGCCGCCGGCCTCGGCCCGCATCAGGCTGCCCGCCGGTCGTCCGCCCCAGTCGGCGCCGGTCGCCCCGGTCGGCAGAATGTAGAGGGCGCCGTCGGCGGGCGCATCGGGCTGGGCCGCCGTCGTGCGGCTGACCACCGCCGTCTGGGTCAGGACGTCCAGACGCGTCAGCGCCTCGTTCAGGGTCACATGTTTCTGCAGTTGTCCCGCCGCCAGATAGGGCAGGCCCAGCCGCGCGCTGGCGTCTTCGCTCATCGAATGATCTCCAAGGATGGAGCATCAGTCTGCTCAGGCACGTCGCTGCGGCGCGCTGAAGGGACGCAGCGCACCGCAAACCCGGAAAATCACCGGAATTGGCCCGCGCGAATGCGCACGAGGTTCCCTATCGAACACGCAGCGCCCTCGACACGCGCCGCCCCGGTCGGATAGGCCAAGAAGGCGGTCCGCCGCGTCAATTCGCGAGGGGCGTCCGCTTGATCTCACCGTTTAAGGCCGTGATCCATCTGGCGGCGCTGAGCCTGATGGCCGCGCCCGCCGCCGTGGCCCTGTCGGCCCTGTCTCGGATCGGCCACCGCTGGACCGACCTGCTGGCCCAGTTCACGGCCCCGGCTCTGGCCGCAACTCTGGCTCTGACCCTGCTCTACGCCGTGCTGCGGCTTCGACCCGCCGTGATGGCGGGGCTTGGCGTCACCGCCCTGCTGATCCTCGCCGTCTGGCCACAGTGGTTCCCGCGCGGCGACGCCCTTCCCCGCGAAGGCGCGCCGACGCTGACCCTCTATTCCGCCAACCTCTGGGCCTGGAACGCCGACGTGGAGGCCATCACCCGCTCCATCGCCGAGGCCGACCCCGACATCGTGGTTCTGGTCGAGCTCGGCGATGCGCCCTCGGCCCAACTGGATCGGGTGCTGGCGGGCTATCCGCACCGCGTGCTGAACGCCCGCGTCGACCGGCCCAGCGGCGCGGCGCGCGCGGCCATCGCCTCACGCTATCCGCTGACCGCTGTCGCCGACCGGCCCGACGGCCTGGTCTCGGTGGCGGCGGTCGCCCAGACCCCGCTAGGCCCCGTCAACATCATCGGCGCCCACCTGACCCGGCCCTGGCCCTTCCAATATCAGTGGGGCCAGATCAATCAGGCCTCGGCCCTGGCCGCCATCCGCCGCGACATGACCGGCCCGGTCATCGCGGCGGGCGATTTCAACAGCGTCTCCAGCGCCCGCATCGGTCGCCAGATACAGACTGAGGCCGGTCTGATCCCGGCTCCCGGATGGCCCGGCACCTGGCCGGCGGCCGCGCCCTCGGCGGTCGGCATGACCATTGATCAGGTCTGGCGTTCGCCCGATCTGGCCCTGCTGGAACGCAGGCTGGGCCGAAAGACCGGCTCGGACCACCGCCCGCTCATCACCCGCTTCACGCTGGCGGCAGCAAAGCCCTGAGCCGTTCTTCATGGCCGTGATCGGGGAAGTCATCCGCGATCCACCCCGCCTCGAAGGCCTTGAGCACCCGCCCCGTCTCCGGCCCCGGCTTCAAACCCAACCGCGCCAGATCACGCCCGCCGACCGGCAGCGCGGGTCGCGACCAGTCCTGCGCCAAGGCCAGCAGTCGCCGCACGTCGTCCGCCTCGCCGCCTGCGGCCCAGGCCCGCATGACGCGATCCTCGAGCGCCGGTCGCCCGTCGCGATAGATGACCGCCCGCGCCTGCGCGTCCGTCAGGCGCGTCGTCGCCTCGCCGCCGACCGCCTCGACCAGCCGGTCGCGCTGGGCGTTGGACAGGCGCAGAGCGCGAGCAATCTCGGCGACCCGCGCCGGATCAGCGGGCAACAGGGCTGACAGCCGCAGCACCGCATCGCCGCTCAGTTCCACCATGGCCTCGAACAGCGTCAGGTCCGCAGGTTCCAGAAGCACCCGCCCCAGCACCCCCGCCTCGTCCATCAGCCGCACCGCCGGTCGTGGATCGGGCGCGGCCAGCAGCTTCAGCAGTTCCTTGGACACTCGCTCCGCCGACAACTGCGTCACACCCTCGGCCAGAGCCGCGCAAGCCGCCACCGCCGCCGCATCGGGCGCGCCCCGCCCGTACCAGGCGTAGAAGCGATAGAAGCGCAGGATGCGCAGGTAGTCTTCGCGGATGCGGCCCTCGGGCTCGCCGACAAAGACGATCCGCCCCGCCAGAGCGTCGTCGTAGCCCTGCCCCGTCGGGTCCAGAATGATACCGTCCGCATCGGCATAGAGGGCGTTCATGCGGAAATCGCGTCGCCTCGCGTCCTCGGCCCAGTCGGTCGTGAAGGCCACCGTGGCGCGCCGCCCGTCGGTCGAGACGTCGCGGCGCAGGGTGGTGATCTCGAACGGCTGATGCTCCGAGATCGCCGTCACGGTGCCGTGCTCGATCCCAGTCGGGACCGAGCGCAAGCCCGACGCCTTCAGCGCCGCGACTACCTCGTCGGGCGTCAGGGTGGTGGCGATGTCGATGTCGTCGATGGCCGCGCCGATCAGGGCGTTGCGCACGCAGCCGCCGACGAAGCGGGCGCACTCCGAGCCGCCCGCCGTCGCCAGCGCCGCCATGACCGCCCGCGTCGCCGAAGCCGTCAGCCAGTCCTGACCTTGCAGCCGATGGCTCACGCGGCGTCCTCGGCCGCCGCCGAAAGGGGCTCGACCTCGTCGCCGTACAGCCGTCCGAACAGACCTTTCAGAATGCCCGCCGTCACGCCCCAGATGTAACGTTCCTCAAACGGCATGGCCCAGAACCAGCGCCGCGCGCCGCCCTCGGGGTCGTAATAGTCGCGGCGGTGATTGACCGGGTCCATCAGAAAGTCCCACGGCACCTCGAACACCTCGGCCACCTCGTCCGGCGAGGGCGTGACCTCTGGCGGCGCCGTCAGCCAGCCGACCACCGGCGTGACCAGAAACCCGGTCCCCGTCTCATAGGGATCGCCCAGCCCCAGCAGCTCGACCACGCCGGGGGCCAGCGCCACCTCTTCGAAGGCTTCACGCAAAGCCGCCTGCCCCGCCGTCTCGCCGGGGTCCAGCCTGCCGCCCGGGAAGGCGATCTGACCGGTGTGGCTGGCCAGGCTGTCCGAGCGCCGCGTCATCAGCACCGTCGGGCCGTCGTCATGCATGATGATTGGCACCAGAACGGCGGCGGGTCTCAGTTCGCGCGCCGTACGCTCCGCCCCGGGGTTCAGATCGTAGTCCGAGCGGATGGCCGTTCGCTCAGGGCTCCAAGACGCCACCGGATCAAGCCGAGCCTCCAGCCGCGCCCTCAGACTGTCGCAGCTCATTCCAGTTCTCCCAGAACAAAGGCCTCGCCGCCGGATCGCACACGCAGTCTCCCCTCAGCCGCCTCGGCCAGGTCGACCAGCTCATAGAAAACCGGCCGCGCAATCCGCGCCCACAGGTCGGCCCGAACATGGACGCGCGGCGCCGGTTCGCCAGTCGCGGCTTCGGTCTCGACAATGATCGGATGGTCCGCCCCGGCCTCGACCACGTCGCCGACATCGGTCGTGAAGCGGAACACGCCGTCAACCACCTGCATCGTGATCGCCCGGAACGGCAGGTCCTCGACCTTGATCTTCAGCTTCTCGGCAGGCGTGACCAGATGATAGCCGTCCGGGTCCTTCCTCAGCACGGTCGAGAACAACCGCACCAGTTCGGCCCGACCGATGGGCGAGCCTTCGTGCATCCAGACGCCGTCGGCGCGGATCAGGATGTCGATATCGCCGCAATGTTCGGGATGCCACAAATGCACCGGCGGCAGGCCGCGCCCGGGCGATTGCCGCGCCGCCTCGGCGACGCCCGACAGGCCGGACGATGTCGCTGGGTTCGTCATATCCGAACTATGGGGCGCGTCGCCCGGCAAAGGAAGGTCGAAGACCCTCAGGCGACCGGATGGACCATACCGACCGGCGCCGCATCCGTGATCGGCAACCACATGATCCGGCGACGGTCCACCGGCCCGCCAAAGACGGCGTCGGGCGCAGCCACGAAGCCGAAGCGCGAGAAATAGGGCGGATCGCCGATCAGCAGCACGCCGTCCAGCTTCATCGCCCTGGTCTCATCGATGCAGGCCTGCACCAGTTCGGCGCCCAACCCGCCGCGACGGCTGGAGGCGTCTACCGCGATGGGACCGAGAAACACCGAGCGCGCCGCGCCGACCGTGATCGACCACAGCCGCACCGAGCCGATCAGCCGCTCGCCCTCAAAGGCCGAAAAGCCCGCCGCCAGCGCCGCCGCCTCGCGCAGGCGTTCCGCCGTCTTGGCGAACCGGCCGGGACCGAAGGCCGCCAGCACCAGGGCGTCGATCGCCGCCGCATCGCCCGATCGTTCTCGCACGATGCGGACCGGCGTTACGGCTTCAGCGGAGGCAGGGACGGCGACGGCGTTCATGCGCGGCGCCTAGACCCCCTGCCCCCTCGAATCAATCGCGTTTGCGAGAAATCAGCCCGCTTTCGAGAAATCGGGCGTGCGTTTCTGGCTGAAGGCCATGAAGGCCTCCATCGCCTCGGGGCTGCGCATCTGCGAGCCGAAGGCCTCGGCCTCGCGCTGCATCAGACCCCACAGGGCCTCGGCGTCGCGCATCAGGGCCTTGGTCTTGCGGATCGAGTTGGGCGCCCGAAGGGCCAGCTTGTCGGCCAGTTGGCGCGCCGTCGCCTCGACCTGATCGGCGGGGACCGCACGGTTGGCGATGCCCCAGGCCAGGGCCGTCTTGCCGTCGATCGCCTCGCCCAGGGCGAAGATCTCAAACGCGCGCTGATGGCCGATCACCGCCGGCAACAACAGGGTCGAGGCGGCTTCAGGGGCCAGGGCCAGGTTGATGAAGGGCGCCGACAGCAGGGCGTCCTCGGCCACCACCACCATGTCGCAATGCAGCAGCAGGGTCAGACCAATGCCCACGGCTCGACCGCGGACCGCCGCCACGGCAGGCTTGTCCAGATCGGCCAGGGCCTTGAGGAAGCGGAACACCCCCATCTCGACCAGATCGCCGCTGCTCTGCGCCCCCAGCGAAATGAAGTCGGCGATGTCGTTGCCCGCCGAGAAGGCGTCGCCCTCGCTGCGGAACAGGACCACGCGCACCGCGTCATCCGCCTTGGCCCGCTCGGTCGCCTCGGCCAGGGCCGTGTACATGGCCTGGGTGATGGCGTTCTTCTTGTCCGCCCGGTCGAAGACGACCGTCAGGACGCCGCCGTCCAGATTCGTCTTGATGTGTTCGCTCATTGCGCCGCCTCCGTCAGTGTCCACCAATCGACGCCCGCCTCATCGCGGCTGCGTCGGGCCCGCCCCTCGCGGGCCAGATAGTTCAAGTGCGCGATCGCCTCACCGGTCGCCATGCTCAGCACCTCGTCGCCCACGGGGCGCGCGAACAGGGCCGGAAAGACGTCAACCGCGCGCGACGGCGATCTCAGCGTCCGTTCCAGCCGCTTCAGCGCCACCTCATGCCCCCTGATCAGGGCCTCCAATCGCGTCGTGACGCCGTAGAAGGGCTCGCCGTGCGACGGCAGGACGAAGAGGTCGCCGGGCAGCCGCGCCTTCAGCGCCGCCAGAGACTGCAGCCATTCGCCGAGGGGATCGCTCTCCGGCTCGGTCGGCCAGACCGACACGTTCGAGGAAATGCGCGGCAGAATCTGATCGCCAGACAGCAGGACGCCGTCGCTCTCGCGCCACAGGCAGACGTGCTCGGGGCTGTGCCCTTCGCCAATCACCACGCGCCAGTCGTCGTCGCCGATACGCACCACATCGTTTTCTGACAGGCGCAGATAAGCCGAGGGCATGGCCGCCACCGCCTTGCCGAAACCGCCATAGCCGGTGCGCCAGCGCGCGATCTGTTCATCGTTCCAGCCGGCGGCGCGATAGAAGACCGCCCCCTCGTCCGGGGCCGGACGCCCCTCGTCGGCGATCAGCATCCGCGCCGTCACATATTCCAGCCGCGACATAAGCAGCGGCGCATTGAAGCGCTCGCACAGCCAGCCCGCCAGACCGATATGGTCAGGGTGCATATGGGTGCAGATCACCCGCTTGACCGGCTTGCCGCCCAGCGGGCCTGTAAACGCCGCCTCCCAAGCCGCGCGTGAGGCGCTGGTTTTCAAGCCTGTGTCCACCAGGGTCCAGCCGTCGCCATCGGCCAAGGCGTAGACGTTGATGTG
>DAIOID010000041.1:0-21687 GCA_036744355.1 Brevundimonas sp. | reverse complement strand
GCCGAAACCGCGACGAGGGCGGCAATCGCCACCCCGCCGCCAATGCCGGCGACCCAGTTCACGACACGGACACGACGAGCCTAGACGTCCAGACCCCATGTTCCCAGCCGATTACACAGAAGCAATTTATATATTTGTTTTTTCGTATTTTTTTCACTTTCAGTTCCACAAAAATCGATATGAAAACAGATAAGATCTAAGCGCCCTGAAAACACTTGGAAAAATAATTTATATAAAATCGCTTCATTGAGACATCTTTCGAGACGTGACAGCAACGACACATACACCGTTTGCCAGAGAAATTTGGCAAATCGCGCCAATAGAAACAGAACACCACGCGACGTGTTACTTCAAAAGCAGCCCCTTCAGCTGGGGCTCGTAAATCAGTCCCGCCGGCAAAGGGAACAGAGCGGCGACGCTGAGCTAGGTCAGGCGAGCGGCCAGATAGCCGTCGGCCAAAACGCTGCTCATGACGTCCAGAGGGATCGGCGCGCTGCCGGGCGCGATCTCGGCTCCGTCGATGACAGAAATGTCGGTCCCGCCCTGACCGTAGCTGATCGGTGACATGAAGCCGGGCAGATCCGTCATGTTGGCGGCCTATCCGCCCACCATCACAAGGACCAGCGAACCCATCCAGAAGACAAAGAACAGGAGCTCGCCCAGCGGGCGAGTCGCCGCCGTAGCCGCCGGAGAAGGTCGAGATTCGGCCGTTCCTGGCTGACCCGGGCGCTCAGCCGTCCGACTTTGTCTTAGATGCGCCATGAACGGTCATTGCGGCTCTGCCACAAACACAACATTCCGAAACCCGCGCGACGTCCTGCGTGAAGGCCTGCAAACCATCAGGCGAAGAAACGTCGCCGTCCCTTCTGGACTGTCATCCGATGCGCGTCGGCGACGGCGGTGCTGCGCGCCTTGATCGTCTCCATGAAGATCCACTCGCCGCCGACGCGCTCCGGGGTGATGTCGATCATCATGTAGCCGCGCCCGCTGGTCTGAGCCCAGGCCATCTCAGAGTTGGCGGCGACCAGGGAGCGGGCGGCGACCGACGGGGCCACGCCCAATTGGCGCTCTATCCCGTTGGAAGTCACGGCCTGGCCCGCGAACTCCACCCCGGCCGGGCGGCCGTCCTCGGTCAGGGAGTAAGCCCAGGCATTGTGGCTGTCGCCCGCCAGCATGACCAGATCGGCGTCGGCCGCCTGCGCCGCCTTGAGGAAGCGCGAGCGCGCCGCCGGATAGCCGTCCCAGCGGTCCATCCACATCGGCAGGCCGACCCGGCCCGCCCGCGCGGCGTTGGTGAAGGAGCGGACGGCCCCCTCGCTCAGGTCCGAGCGCAGCCAGCTGACGGCGTCCTGCGGCATGACGGTGCGGCCCATGATCGTGCCCATGCCCACCACCTGCCAGGCTGTGTTGCGGGCGTTGATCCGCATTTCGCGGGCCAGCCAGGCCTCCTGAGTCGACCCCAGCATCGAAGCCGAGGCGTCCTGCCAGACGCCGTCGCGGAAGACGGTCAGGGCCGCGTCGGTCCCCTCGCGATAGGCGGCGCCGATGTCGGCTTGGCGCGTCCGGCCGATCAGGCGCGATTCCGTACGGTAGAGGGTGGCCAGGTCGCCGATGGCGTAGGCCGTCCACGGCTCTTCCGAAATCGGCATCCACTCCAGATAGGCCTGGGCGGCGGCGGCGCGGCGCGTGCTCCAGTCGCCCTCGGTCGCCGCCTGATGGTTCTGGGCGCCGCCTTCCCAGCTGTCATTGGTCGATTCATGATCGTCCCAGACGCAGACCATGGGCGCCGCCGCATGCAGGGCCTGCAGGTCGGGGTCCGCCCGGTAGCAGGCGAAGCGCAGACGATAATCGGCCAAGGCCACCATCTCGTGATCATGGGCCGGCAGGACAGCGCGCTCCGCGATGCGGTCGTCCACGGCGTAGGAACCGAGGCCGTACTCATAGACATAGTCTCCGACGTGCAGCCACAGGTCGACGTCATCGCGCGCCGCCGCATGGGCATAGGCGTTGAACCAGCCCATCGGCAGGTTGGAGCAGGAGAAGAGGCCGATGCGGAACCGGCCGGTTCGGCCGACCGGCAGAGTCCGCGCACGCCCCGTCTGCGACCGTGTCCCGTCTGGGCCGATAAAACGATACCAATAGGTCGTGCCAGGGTTCAGCCCGTCCAAGGTGACCTTGGCCGTCCAGTCGCGATAGGCGCCTGTGCGCACCACGCCGCGCGTCACGACCCTGGCGAAATCACGATCCTGGGCGATCTCCACATCCAGACGAACCTCGTCGGCCCCGCTCCCCGGGACGTAGCGGCTCCACAGCAGCAGGGAGTCCGGGCCGGGCTCGCCGCTGGCCACGCCGTGAGTGAAGCCCGAGGCGCCGAGAAGCGCCTTCGCCAGGGCCGCGCCCTCCGGCAGGCCCAGTGCGGCCAGGCCCAGGCCGCCGCCCAGCACCAACCGGCGTCGATCAAGCATCAGAGACATGAGGTGTCCTTTGGAAATGCCGTCCGGCGGCCCAGCCGCCCCGGTCTTCGACCAGTTCGGCCGCGCCGTCGTGAGACGACGCGGCCATTGGGTCTTCAGGTCTTCAAGTCTTCAGGCGACTCAGAAGACGCCCTTGATGCCGATGTTCCACATCGACCCATAGACGGTGTACTGCTGCACCCGCTCGCGCTCGTTGGAGTAGATGACGTCCGGCGAGTTGAAGATGTTCCGACCGGCCAGCATCAGGTCGAAGCGGTCGTTGATCTTGTAGTTCACGCTGACGTTCCACAGCTCGCGCGGCGAATGGTAGAGAACGCCATTGTTGGCCGTGGTCGGCGTGTTGTTCAGACCGCTGACGCGATACTTCGACTGCCAGTTGCCGTTCAGCTGTAAGTCGAAGCGGCCGATGTTGTAGCGCACGCCCCAGTTGGCCGCCTGTTTCGGCGTGCCCTGACGCTCGCCGTCCGGCTCCAGGTAAGTCACCGAGCCATGCAGGCCCAGGCCGCGCCAGGTGCCGGGCAGGAAGGTCAGCTGCTGGCTGTATTCCGCGACATAGCCGCGGTTGGTGCTGGTCCCCGGCAGGTTCTGGGCGCTGCGGAAGGTATAGCCCGCGTACTCGGCCGGATCGAAGCCGACGTCTTCCGGGTTCACCGTCATGCCGGTGACCTGCATGTCCTGCATGTCGAGCTGGTAGGCCGACAGACCGATGATGCCCGCCGGCGCCAGATAATACTGCAGGCTGGCGTAATACTTCGTCGAATGCTCCGGCTTCAGCTCGGGGTTCGGCACGGTGACGATCATGGTGTCGTCATTGACCGACACCACCCCGCCCAGGTTGCCGTAGTCGGGACGCAGGACCGCCTGACTGAAGGACAGCTGGCCCACCAGCTTGTCGGTGAAGTCGTATTTGACGCCGCCGCTCCAGAACCAGTCGTCGTACTCGCCGTTGCGATCCTGATAGGTCCCGTTGTTGTACTGGTACAGCAACCCCTCGACCGTGCTGACCGACAGGCCGGCGTCCGTGACTTCCTTGAGCGGGCGAACGACGGCGATCCGGGACGCCGTCTCGGTTTTCTCATAGCGCAGCCCCAGGTCGAAGCGCGCGCGGCCGACGTCGGCTTGGGCCTCGACATAGGCGGAGGTGATGTCCTCCTTGACCCGCTTGTCGTTGTCGAGACGGCGCTTCAGGTTGCCGACCTCGTCCGCCACAAAGTACTCGGGATGTTCGCGGTAGATGTCGTACATTCCGTAGTGGCTGTCGGCGCGCCAGCCCTGGGCGTTCATGTTGCCCGCATCGAAGCCGATCATCTCGAAGCGGTATTTCTGGGTCCACGGCACCACGGCTTCGGGGGCGGTCTGGGTCAGGTCGCCGGTCGAGCCGACATACTGGAACTGCTGATAGGAGCCCTCGTCCGTGCGCCAGTCATTGCTGCGCGCACCCACGCCGCCCATCAGGGTGAAGTAGACATCGCCCCGGCTGAGCCGCTTCTTCACGTCGAGATTCAGCGAATACATATCGTTGACAGCGTCCGATTCCGCCGTGCGGACGTTGTTGCCGATGTCGATGTCGCGATTGAAGTTCATCGGATCGCTCCACGAACGACCCGCTGTCTGGCGCAGATACCAGGCGTTGGACTCCGTGGAGTCGCGCTCCATCTCGAAACCGATCCCCGTCAGGTGGTTGTCGGTCCGCTGGAAGAAGCCCTTGCTGGTGTCGCGGAAATTGAACTCCGCCGACGAATAGCTGGCGCGCAGCGCCGCTTCCCAGGTCTCGCCCTTATATTCCAGCTTGGGCGCGATCAGATAGGTCGGCGTGCCGGCGTAGCGGTGCGAATAGCCCGTGTGCAGACGGGTGTTCCGGCCATCCGGATTGACCACGATATGCGTGCCCGTCGAGTCCGGCGTGGCGTAGGACTTCGTCGACGTGCCGAACGTCAGATAGGTGTACTGGTTGAAATACTCGACATCGTAGAACGAGTAGTTGCTGCGCAGCGAGAAGATCAGGTCTTCGGTGAACTTGTAGTCCAGCGCCAGGTTGGCTGCCGTGCGGCTGGTCAGCTTGGGCCCCGGACGCCACATGACCTGATAGGGCAGCACCCGACCGTCGGCCAGGTAAGACCAGTCGGTCTGGATACGGTCCTGCTGCACATAGTTGGCGTTGTGGCTGGCGCTGACCGCGACGCCCAGGCGGCCGTCCATGAAAACGTCGGCGTAGGAGAACTGGGCCGAGGGATAGAGGCTGGCGTGCTTCTTGTCGTCGGGCATGTAGTGGCGCGACAGGGCCGAGTCCGAGGTCGCCACCCCGCCCAACTGGAAGCGCAGCTGCCGCCCGGGCAGCTGGAAGGCGTATTTGCTGCGCAGGTTGATGCTGCCGCCCGGCGAGTCGGCGTCCATGCTGGCCAGCAGGGTGTGGTTCAGTTCGATCGTCTCAATGCCGGTGATCGACATCTGCTCGAACGAGTTCTGACGGCCCGAGTTGTTGTTCGAAGTGGCCGTGGCCATCCTGGCCCCGTCCATGGTGAAGGTGGAGTATTTGGGCGGCAGGCCTCCGATGCGCACGGCGGTGGCGTCGACCTCGGTATAGTCGATCGACAGGCCCGGCATCGACTTCATGAACTCGCCCACGTCGCCCATGGTCAGGGCGCCGAAATTGTCGGCCGGGACCACGTTCTTGGCGTTCATCGCCACGCGGCGCTCCATCAGCGCCTTGGCCTGCCCGCCGCGTGCGGCCGTGACCATGATGTCCTCCACGGCAGACGCGTCATCGGAGCCGGCGTAGAGCGGGGCCTTCAGCTCGACGTCGACAACCGTGGTCTGGCCTGCGATAACGCTGGCCGTGGCCCGTGCCTCCTGTAGGCCGGCGTAGCGGACCACAAGCGTGACCTCGCCCGTCGGCACGCCGCTGAGACGGAAGGCGCCGCCGTCCTCGGAATAGGCGACGATGCTCGTGCCTTCGACGCGAACCTCGGCGTTGCGCACGTACTCGCCAGTGACGGTGTCGAGCACCCGACCGCGCAGGGCGCCGGCGGCGGCAGGCGCCTGGGCCGCGGCCTGGCTGGTCGCTTGCGCCGCGACCGCCTGAGGCGCCACAGACGCGAAGGCGGCCGCCATCAGCGGATACAGCAACAGGGCGCGCGGGCTGACGCTGGCGAGATGGTGTGAACGGGCCTTCATGGGAATTTACTCGAACGCTGGGGGAGGAAGAAAAAGAGCGAGGGGTTCAGACCGCCGAGAGGAGCGGTCTGAAAAGGCGGCGGCGGCCGTCGGCGCCGACGTCAGGGCGTGGCGAAACGTCGAGACCGTTCATCGGCGTCGACCGGCGCGAACGGCGTCTGCGGGTCGCCGGTCCAGCGCATCAGGGTGAGGTCTGCCGTCTGGCTTCCCTTCCCGCCCGAATTCATCACCAGATAGAAGAGACCGCGCCCGAGGGGCTCCAGGCCCACGTCGGCTTTCCAGCGCCAGCCGCGCAGACCCGTAGCAGGGTCTGCCAGACCATCCTGGGCCAGAGACAGGACAAGACCTCGCTCCCAGCCCTGGCCGGACGAAGCCGGCACGCCGATCAGGTCGCTCCGCGTCGGCTGGCTGTCGGCCTCGACGGCGAACAGCAGGTAGTTGGGAAAGCCGGGCTTGCGGCCCTGATAGACGCCCATGAACCAGCGCCCGGCCTCGGCGTCATAAGCTAGGGTCTGAACCCCATAGGTCGTGTTGCCAGTGCGGACGAAATACTTGCCGTCAACAGCGCCAGGGCCCATACGATGCGGCTCGGCTTCGGACAGCGGGCGAGCGTAACGGTCCCAGTCGGCGATGTCATACTGCAGCAGGACCTGATGGTCGTTGTCGGTCCGCGTCACATCGCCATAGACGCCATAGGCCACCGTCAGCAGCGAGGGGCCGTCCATGCGCCCGAAGCGCGGGCCGAACGCCACCCCGTCGATGCCCGAGGCGCCGTAGCGATGGTCGCGGGTCGCGGCCACGTCGCCCTCGAAGCGCCCGTCGCCGTCCATGTCGGCGGCGTAGTCACGCGCGACCTCGGCCAGATGGACCGTCTTGAATAGGTCGCTGCGGCTGGCCTCGACCCCGACCCGATCCAGCCCGGCGACATCAATTACGGCGATGTAGAAGGCCTGATCCGCCTTGTATTCCAGCGAACCATAGAGCTTGCCGTCATCCGGATTAAACGCCAGGTCGCCCAAATGGCCGGCCCACCCGACCAGCGTGCCGACCAGCCGACCTTCGAGGTCGTATTTGGCGAGCAGGTTGGTGAAGGAATAATAGATGTAGCCGCGTTCGAGATCGACGGCGACGCCCTGCACATGGCCGGCGTCCCACGTCCCGCCGTTCTGTCTCAAAGGAAGCGGGACCGGGGGCTGTAGCTCCGCCGTCGAGGCCACAGACTGATTAGGCAGCCACGCGACCAGAGCCACCGCCACGAACGTCACGCACGCCCGCTTCAATGGCGCAATACTGAACTTCATCCCTGCCCCCTGCGACGGCCACGGGGTCTAGGGCGGGTTCATGATCGCTCGCTCACGCTTCGACTACATTCGCGCCAAGTTTGGATGACGTTAGTTTTACGATTAGGCCGCGGACGGACAAACGCCATGAACCGACATTGGGGCCTGACCAGATACGCGACATTCCGACCCAACCGCCGCGATTCAGGCTACTCACGCTCCTTCACGTGGACGCGCCGAATGGGAGACGAACTCCGCGTTCGCGCGCCGGAGCACTATCTGTTCCGCGGCAGTCAGTGGTAGCCGCGCAAAAGCACCATGCAGATACCCGTCCAACGGACCCGAAAAGGGCCAGTCGGAACCGGTCACGAACCGCTCGATCCCGATGCGGCGCAGCAGGACGACCAGTCGCGCCAGATCCTCGTCCGAGGTGCCTGCGTCGAACACCTGCGCCAGGTCAAAATACAGCCCCCTGCCGGCTTCCGGATTCTGTTCAAGCGCCTCGGCGAAGCCCGTCATCGCGGCCCAGGTATTGTCATCCAGCCCGCCCCATCCCCCTGAATGTGCGATCATGACTGGCGCGCCCTGCGCCTGCGGCAAGACCTGCTCAAGGAAGATGCGGACATCCTGCGCGCCGTAATCCTCTGCCCGCGTCCGCATATGGATCATGATGGTCTTGCCACTGACCGATGCGGCCCGGAAAACTCCCGCCAGCGCCTCCACGTCGACCGGATCGCGCAGATCGACGTCAGAGTTCGTCAGGTGCAGTTTCACCCCGGCGGCGAACGGATCCTCCGCCCAGTGAGCGATCTCCGGCAGGGCCGTCGGCGTTAGCGGATTGACGCCAATGAAGGCAGTCAGGCGATCAGGATGGCTGCGCGCCAGACCGACGGTGAAATCATTAGCCGCCCGGATCAGGTCAGCCGCATCGGACCGCGCCGGAACCATCATCGGACTCTCGGCCAGATAAGCCGTCGACATCAGAAGGGCCCGCTGTACCCCCGCCGCATCCATGTCGGTCAATAGGTCATCGACGGTCAGGGGCCGGGTGAAGATTTCAGGACAGGCGCTGATCCGGCCCAGGCTGCTGCAATAGTCCGGCAGGAAGTCCAGGATCGCGGGCGAATGGACGTGGACATGGTGATCCGTCGTCACCGGTTCAGCCATGACGGCGCCGGAGACAAGCATCATCGCGGACGCCGCCAGCGTGGCGGCGAGTTTCAAACACATCTCGAATTACTCGGAAAGAAAAAGGGGCCGGTCAGACCGGCCCCTGTAAACGCGTCGCGATCAGCGTGGCGTATCGGCCAGCAGCGTCTGCTTCCAGAACTGCAGACTGGTCCAGAAGTAGTAGTCCTCGTTTTCCTTCTTGTGGAAACCGTGGCCCTCGTTCTCAGCGAGCAGGTGCCAGGCCGTACCGCCGTTAGCGCGAACGGCGGCGACGATCTGATCGGCTTCCGACGCCGGCACTCGCGGGTCGTTGCCGCCCGTCGCCACCAGCAGAGGAATGGTGATCTTGTCAACGCTGGTCAGCGGCGAAATGGCCTGAAGCTGGGCGCGCTGAGCCGGATCACGTTCGTCGCCGTATTCCACCCGACGCAGGTCGCGACGATAGGACTGGGTGTTCTCCAGGAAGGTCACGAAGTTGGAGATGGCGACATAGCAGTTCGCCCCCTTCAACCGGTCGCTGTAGTGGACCGCCGTGGCGTAACACATGTAGCCGCCGTAGGACACGCCGGTGACCGCGAAACGGTCCGCGTCCAGCCCCGGGTTCTTCTCCAGATTATCCAGGAAGGCGCCGATGTCCTTCACCGAGTTCTCGCGCTGGAAGGGTCCGTTGTCGAGGTTGACGAAGCGGGTGCCATAGCCTGACGACCCGCGCACGTTGGGGAAGAAGATCGCCACGCCCAGTTCGTTCAGCAGGTAGTTCTGCGAGCCGAGGAAGTCAGGGCGCGTCTGGCCTTCCGGGCCGCCGTGGATGTCGATGATCAGCGGACGCTTGCCGGGGAATTTGCTCGGGTCCGGCTGATAGAGGAAGCCCGACACCGTCTCACCGTCAAAGCTCTTCACCTCGACCAGGGTCGGCTCGACGTTGATCGCGGGGTCCAGGCCGCCAGTCTCGCTGTGCGTCCACTGGGTCACGGCCAGGGTCTTGGGATCGACCGAGAAGGCGTCGCCCGCTACACGCGCTGACGACAGGCTGAGGCCGATAGCGCCCCAGGGCGCGATGTCGATGGTCGCGCCGATGCTATAGGGAATGACGCCGTTGGGCAGGCCGTCCACCGACCGCACCGCGCCGCTCGCCACGTCCAGAACACGCAGTTTGGACGCCCCAGCTTCGTTGATGGCGTAGGCGATGAAGCTGCCGTCCGGGGCGATGGCGTAGTCGCTGACATCCCAGCGCGCCTCGGTCGTCACCGGCCGGAAGTCGCGGCGTTCAATCCGCCCCAGACGCAGGAAGTCCGAACCCTTGTTGGATGCCGCCCAGACGGCGCCGTTCGGCGCATATTGCGGATCAACATAGGAGACCTGCGCCTCTGGATCGGTCAGCGGCGTCATGCGGCCGCTGGCGAGGTCCAACTCATAGACCGCCGCATGGTTGATCGACATCCGGTTCAACACCAGGGCCTTGGCCCCGTCCGCCGAAAAGTCGGTGATGTTCCAGCCGCCGCCGGACACCTGGGCGACCAGACGATCGGTTGAGGGATCGCGCGGATCAACGACATAGAGGTCCATGTCCGCACCGTTGCGCCGCGAAGAGGCATAGCCGACCCGCTTGCCGTCCGGGCTCCAGGCGCCGAACCAGTTTCGGCTCTTGCCGTCGGTGACGCGCGTCAGACGTCCATTGGCCAGGGTGTAGAGCTGATAGAACTCGTCCCCGCCGTTGTCCTTCTGGACCAGCAGCACATCGCCAGAGGGCGACGGGGCGCCGGCCATGACCGGCTCGGCTTCGAAACTGATCTGGCGGCGGGCGCCGCCCGGGGCGCCGACCACGTGGATCTGGTCCGTGGCGCCGAAGCGGGTCTTGATCAGCATCGACTGATCGGCCGCGTTCCAGCCGACGAAGGCGGCGCGGCGGCTCTGAAGATAGGGCAAGGTGGCCGCCGCCAGGTCGTCGGGAACGGCAGGCAGACCATCGGCGACGATGGCGGCCGGTTTGGGAATTTCAGCTACGGCGGGCGCGGCGCACAGGGCCAGGCTCAGCGCCATTAGAGAAACGCGGGAAATCATAGGGCAACACCCTCTCATAGGAGACCCTCGATCATGAGGGAGGGTGTCGCCGGCTCCATATCGCGAACGATGGGGGTGGAGCCGGCGACGGGAACACGGCGCCAGAACTAGAAGCGGTACCGTGCTCCAACCGTGACATAGCGGCCGATCACATCGTAATAGGGCGAGAAGAGCGAGCCCTCGGGCGGATCCTTGTCGAACAGGTTGGTCGCATTGGCGTAGAGCTCCACGCCGTTTGCGCCGTAGCGCGACATATCGGCCGTCACACCCAGATCGAAGTATGTGTAGGCGTCGATGTCATTGTTCACGATCTTGATGGTCGAGTTGTACTGGCCATCCGACAGGTAACGGGCGCGCAGATTGGCGCTGAAGACCTCGCCCTTCCAACCCGCCGAAGCGTTCAGGCGCAGCTCGGGCACGCCCAGGCCGAAGGAGTAGCCCTGGGAGCCCACATACTGGATCTCGGTCACGCCATCATTGGTGGTCAGGCTGTTGGTCCAGGTGCCGACCAGACGCAGGTTGATGCGACCGGGGGCCTCTGCGAAGAAGCGGTCCAGCGGCGCGGTATAGGAAACCTCGGCGTCAACGCCATCGGTCTTGTACTCGGCCAGATTGAGGAATGTGGACCTGGTGCGCACCAGGTCACCGGCGGCATCGCGTTCAACCTTGTCGCACAGGGCCTTGTTGCCGTTGAAGCAACGCGTCACCAGGTCCTGCGGCGCGATGGTGGTGATCACGTCGTCGATCTTAATGCTGTAATAGTCGATCGACATGTTCAGGCCGGGCACCGACGGCGGCGAGTAGGTGAAGCCCAGCGTCAGGGTGTCCGCTGTTTCCGGCGTCAGGTTCGGGTTTCCGCCGCCGTTGTTCAGAACATAGACCGTGGCGTTTTTTACCGGGTCATTGATATTGTTATAGCCCGTGGTTGTCTGGGTATAGAGCTCACTCAAGTTGGCCGAGCGGATGTCGCGCGACTGGGTGATACGACCACGGAAACCGGGGAAGAACTCGTTGGTGGCGCCGACCTTCCACGACCAGATCGAACCCGTGGTGTCATATTCCGAGATACGGGCAGCGGCGTTGATCTGCAGGTCGTTGAAGACCGGCATGTCCTTGATCACCGGCAGCAGGACTTCCGCAAAGGCTTCCTTGACCGCAAACTCACCCGACATGGCCGAGAAACTGAACGAGCGGAAAGCCTTGGCGGCATCCAGCTCTCCGACGGTCTGGTCGATGGATTCCTTGCGGGCCTCAAAACCAAAGGCGACCGAGACATCACCGGCCGGCAGGCTGAAGGGCTCGCCGCGCAGGCTGAAGCCCACGCTGTCCAGCTTGGTCGTCGAACGCTGCATCGGCGTGCCGGTGACATAGTCAACGGCGGCCTGCGACGGAGCCCCCAGACCGAACAGATTGATCGGCACGCAGGTGCTGTTCGGATTGGTCAGGGCTTCGCGACAGACCGCCTGGCCCGTGGCCGGGTTGATCACCGAGTCCACGGCCTTGGCCCACTCGTTCTTCAGAATGAAGCCCGGGGTGTCGATGTCGTTGTTGAACTCGCCGTGGCTGTAATAGGCGCCCCAGCGCCAGCTGTCGCCGAACTCGCCATCCAGAGCCAGCGTGGCCTGGGTCGTAACGCGCTCAAAGTCGATGGTGGGGAAGTTGATGTCCGAGTTGAAACGACCCATCGTCAAGGTCGTCTCTCCCGCCGCATCCATCGCCGCGCCCACGGCGCCCGGCAGGAAGGCGTTGTCGCGCTTGACGATCAGATTGCCGCGGTCGTGATCACCGAACCAGGTATAGGTGTTCCACATCTTCGAGTGGCGCACGTCTGCGGTAAAGCGCAGGTTATCCTGGATGTCATAGGTGAAGCTGGCCAGGGTGGCGTAGCGTTGCTGCGGCGTCACCAGCGGGCTGATGTCGTCGTTGGACGGACCTTCGCCGCCAACGCTCGAGGTGCCGACAACCTTGCCATAATCAAAATCACGCAGCGAGCCGTCCGGGTTGAAGGCCTTGCCCTTCAGCACACCCGACATGATAAGGCCGCCGTAGGCTGCGTTCGAGAAACCGACATCCGGCACGTTGATGAAGTTGCCCGTGCCGTCGCCGGTCGAAACCTGCGACCAGCGACCGACATTGGGACGCGAAGCGCGCGGGATGACCCCTTCGTTGTCCAGGTACTCGCCACCGATCACGACGTGACCGCGACCGTCCAGAACGCTGCGGCCATAGGCGCCTTCGAAGCGCACCTGCTCAGCGTCGTCAAAGGAGGAGATGCCGTACTCGGCGCCCAGCTTGCCGCCCTCGAACTTGCGGTCCAGCGAGACGTTGACAACGCCGGCGACAGCGCCCGAACCCCAGGCGGCCGAGGCGCCCCCGGTTACAACATCAGCGCTCTTGATCAGCACGGTCGGGATCGAGTTCAGGTCGTTCTCGCTCGAGACGCGGCGACCGTCGATCAGGACCAGGGTGCGGCTGACGCCGAGACCACGCAGGTCAACCGGCGCACCGCCGGCTCCCGTATTGGTGCTGGTCGTCTGAGGCGACTGGGTGGCGCGAAACTGCGGCATGTCATTCAGGGCGGCCGCCACGTTCTGGCGCGCGCCGACCGACAGATCTTCAGCCGTCAGGCGCACGGTCGGAGTCGGTGCAGTAAAGCCCGCGCGATCGATCCGCGATGCGGTGACGACGATTTCGTCGACGGTCGTCGGGCTGCCGGCGGACTCTTCGTCCTGTGTCTGAGCGATCGCGCCGCCGGCACAAGCCAGAAGGGCGACAGCACTACAACAGCCGGTCAGGTGGAGACTAAATCTGGACAAGACGAATCCTAATCGTGAGACGGCGGCGCCCCTCCCTGGGGAAGCCCGGTGACTGACGCTCTGACGGCGTCGTTTGGTCGCCCCCGCTGTCATCGGACCTGAGAGTTTCAGACCCGCGGGTCCTTGCTCCTTCGGCGAGGGTGCGCCCCCGGCGGGCGCCCCTTCTCTCCAGCGTTCATCCTGCAGCACGGTCCGTTTGCCTGAGCGTTTCCGGGGCGGTTGCGCCTTCGGCGTCGATGCGAGATCGAACTCTCCCGCGCTGCATGTTCAGTAAGATCAGACCGGCCGCCGCTGTCAAACAGCGCCACAACGCAAAATAATTGCGCAACAAGTCAAATATCGACGATTTATTCCCAGCCCACTTAACCGCCGGCCGCCGATCCGCCAAGCCCTTGCCATCGGCGCCCATGCCGTGACGGCGCGGTGACAGAAATGGGGCGACCGGAGCAGCCGAAACTTATCCACAGGTAAAGCTCGATTAGGGCGCCTTGGGATCAATCGGCGCGCGCGGCGCGTCCCCCATGGCCAGTTTCCAGCGATCCAGCAGACGTTCGCGACGCACGCGATCCAGATTGGCCAAAAGTCCCGGCCCCACGCGCACAGGCCTCGCGCCCGGCGACGTCGGCCGCATTGTGTCCCCGACATCGTTGCGGACAGGCCGAATGCCGAGAGCCGCGATGCCTCGCTGCCCCTCGCGCGACAACAGGTAATCCAGGAACACTCGCGCCGCATTCGGATGCGGCGCCGTGCGCGGAATGAAAGCCACACGGGAGACCGACAGGTGATAGTCGGACGGCGTAACCAGCGCCACATCAGGACTGCGCAGCACCCAACTCTCTCCAAAGGACTGGTTCACATTATAGGCCAGCACCATCCTTCCCGAGGCCAGTTGCCTCATCATGCGATCACCCGACGTGTCCAGCCTTGGACGAGTGCGTCCCAAGGCCTCCATGAGCCGCCAGGCATCCGGATAGATCTGGGCATCCGCCGACAAATGCATCAGCGCCACGCCGCTGCGCTCGGCGTCATAGACAGTCGTTCGCCCGGTAAACAGCGCGTGCCGGTCCTCCAGCAGACGCAACAGATCGGCATGGCTATGCGGCACGGCGTCGAGCGGCAGCAGTCGCCGATTATAGGCAAAAACAATCGGCTCCGCGGTGACGCCGAATCCCTGATCACGCCAAACCGAGCCGTCCGGCATGGCCCCACGGTGCGGCGAACGATAGGGCTGAGCATAGCCGTCGTTGATCAATTTGATCTGCAGATCCATGGCAGAGCTCCAGACCAGGTCCGCTTTGGGTTGATCCCCCTCGGCCTCGGCCACCACCCGCTCGGCCATGAGCGTGGAGTTCATGTCCTCCAACCTGACAGTAATGTCCGGGTACCGGCGACGAAAGTCCTCGATCAACGGCTCTATCAGACTGGTGTTGGCATAGATCAGCAGCGCGCCTTCCTTCTGCGCTTCGCGGCGAATGCTCGGCGGCGTCGTTCCGTCCCGCGGCTCGCCGCAGCCCGCCATCAGGCAAAGCGCCGCCATCACGACCCTGAACAGCCAGGACGCCTTCACCGCCGCCGCTTTCCCGCTATGGTCACCACATGCTCCCCCAGTCCCCGCCCCCCCTCGGACGATTCCCTGCGCCATGAGAGTCCTGGTCGTTGAGGATGACAAGGCGTTGCAACACTCCCTGACCGCCAGTCTGCGCGGCGCCGGGATGCAGACCCGCTGCACCCACCTGGGAGAAGAAGCGCTCATGCTCGAAGCTGTCGGCGATTTCGACGCCCTGATTCTGGACATCGGCCTGCCCGACATCGACGGCTTTGAAATCCTGTCAGTCCTTCGCGGACGCGGCTCGACAACCCCCATCCTGATGTTGACCGCCCGCGACGCGGTCAGTGACAGGGTAGCAGGACTGGAGCTCGGCGCTGACGATTACCTGGTCAAGCCTTTCGCCCCGCCCGAACTGGTCGCTCGTGTCCGCGCCATTGCCCGCCGCAACCGTGGCCAGGCCGGCGGCGCTGTGACCATCGGCGCCCTGACCTGCGATTGGGACGCTGGACGAGCGCGCGTCGGCGACCGCGAGTTGGATCTGCGCCCGCGCGAATGGGCGGCTCTTCGCGTCCTGCTCTCCCGGATCGGGCAGGTTGTCGAACGCGACATGTTGGCCGCCGAAGTCTTCCATCAGGACGAAACGACCTCGCTTAACGCCCTTGAGATTCATGTCGGCCGCCTGCGTCGCAAGTTGCAGCCCGACGGTCCCGCGATCACCAACATACGCGGACGTGGCTACCGGCTGGATCCGTGATCAAGCAGAAGACGCCTCAGCCCCACAGCCTGCTCAACCGGCTGTTCATCGCTCAGATCGCTCCGCTTACTCTAGTGGCCTTGCTGCTGCTTGTGGTGGGTTCATGGACAGCCCATCGCGTCGTGGAGCGCACTTCCGACCGCCTTCTGGCTGGCTCCATGCAGGCCATCCTCGAGACCGTAACTGTAAGGAATGCCCAGGTCACGGTGGACGTCTCGCCCTGGTCCCTGGCCCTGTTAGACAGCCCCGAACGGGACGCTGTCTTCTACAGCGTGCGTGAAGGTGATCACCTGATCACCGGTTACGACGAATTACCTGTCCTGCCCGCGACAAGCGCCGACGAGCCAACCTTCGGCAACCTGACGGTACGCGGCCTGCCCGTGCGGATGGCGCAGCAAGCGATCGAGATTCCGGGTCAACCGTCGCCGGTCGTCGTGTCAGTGGCGCAAACCCTGGATTCTCGACAGGCCAGTGTTCGTGAGCTCAACCTTAACCTGCTGCTGCTGCCCGGGCTTCTCGTCGTACTCGCCGCGTTTCTGATTTGGCCCGCAATCCACTGGGGGCTCCACTCCCTAAAGCGCCTGACGCGAGAGCTGACATCGAGATCTGCCGCAGGAGCCAATGATTTCGCGCCAGCGGCGATCAACCTCGCCCCACGAGAATTGGCCTCGGCCCTTTCTGCTTTCAACACCCTTCTAGCCAGTTTGGAGCGCTCGACGTCGGGTATGCAGCGCTTCTCGGCCGATGCTTCCCACCAACTCAGAACGCCGCTCACGGTAGTGGCCGCCAACCTGGATCTGCTGGCGAACTCCCGTCGCCCGTGGACGAAGACGGACCGGCGTCTCCTCCGCGATTCTCAGGAAGCGATCGTGGCCATGACGCGCCTGACCCACCAACTTCTGTCCACCGCTAGAGCGGACAGCCTGCCGGGAACAAGCTACGCTGATCTGGGACACGCCGTACGCTGCACCGTCGAAAGCATGCGCGGCTCGGTCCAACCTGCTGGCATTCACTTGCGAATGCCAGAAGGCGTCATACCCGTGCGCGGCGACGCGAACCTGATCGTCGAACAGGTGACCAACCTGCTGGACAACGCCTGCCGTTACGGCAGCCCCCCCATATTTGTTCACGTCACATCGCGCGGCAAAAAGGTCTGCGTCACCGTCTGGGACCACGGCCCGGGCGTCGCAGACGCGGACCTGCCACGGCTCTCCGAGCGCTTCTTCCGTGGGCACGCTTCTCGAAAAGCAGCCGGATCAGGCCTTGGCCTTTCCATCGTCGCCAGCATGGCCAAGGCTCAGGAGGCCGAACTTCACTTTCGGAATCGTACGCGCAAGGCTGGGCTGGTCGTCGCTTTAACCTACCACTCCGTCCCCCATTCCAGGTCTGCATCGATCCCTACGGGCTAAAATAGCCTCGCCACCAAAATAAGCCCGAACTGGCCATTCCGAACACGCCGCCCGTACATGGCTCGCCCTCCAGCCCGCCTGCAAATAGCGACGCGAGGCCTGGAGGCAGGATTTCCGGCTTCGTTTGCATTGAACGAGGGCGCCCACAGTCGGCCAGACAAACGTCCACTTCCTACCCGCGGCAGAGAATCGAGGAGGCCGCTGACTTATGTCGCCAATGGGCCAAGAACAGCAGTTGGACCGGGTTGACGACACGACAGGTCTTTCCCTCAATGCAGCTATGCGTTCAACTTCAGCTCCGCGGCCATAAAGTCGACGAAGGCCCTCACCTTCGGCATCGGATGTCGGCTCGAGGGCCAGACGACGCGGAACTTTCCGGTGCTCTTCATGAAGGGCTTCAAAGTCGACACCAGCGCGCCCGACGCCAACTGCTCCCTCACCGTGAAGATCGGCACGCAGACGAGCCCCTGCCCCGCTCAGCCAGATAGATCAGCGGCTCAAGCGTGCTGGCGGTGAGTGCAACGGGAAGATCGCCCCCCACAAAGGTCTGGCCTCGATAGAGAGGCCAGGGCTCAAACTTTCCAGTTGAGGGAAAGCGATGCTGGAAGCAGACGTGCCCGGCGAGATCCTCTGGAGATCGGGGATGTCCCATGCGCTCGAAATAGGCAGGAGAGCCGACGACACGATGCTCGAACGCGCCCAGCATCCGCGTCACCAACCGGGAATCAGAGACCTCGCCGGTGCGCAAGACAGCGTCGAATCCTTCCTCGATCACGTCGACGACCCTATCCGTGAAATCCAGATCGAGCGTGATTTCGGGATAGACGCGCATGAAGGCGGACAGGGTCGGCATCAGCAGCATGCCCGCCAGCGGCAGGCTGACCCGCAGCCGGCCGCGCGGCGCCTCCTGAGACAGAGACATCTCCTGCGTCGCCGCCTCGACCTCGACGAAGATTCGGCGGCATCGCTCCAGCAGCAGACTGCCCTCCGCCGTCAGCGCGAGGCTGCGCGTGCTGCGATGAAAGAGCCGGGCGCCGAGCCGGCCCTCCAGCCGCGCGACCGCCTTGCCGACGGCCGAAGGCGACACGCCGAGACGTCGGGACGCCCCGACAAAACTGCCCGCCTCGGCGGCGTGCACAAAGACGTTGAGCGCGCCGAGGCTGTCCATGGTCAAGGTCTCCATTGCGGACAAATAGGTCCAGACTGAAGGGATCTACAGCCTGTGTTTCGCGAAAGGGCCGCGATCTATCTGGATCGCGCGGCCGTCATGCGCCGCGCCGCCATGAAGATTTCGCCCATGTCCTCGCCTGCCTATTTCACCGGAGGCGCCGCCCCCACCGTCTTCATCGTCAACGTCATCCATGTTCATCCGGGACGTCAGGACGAAGCCTTCGCCATCATTCAGGATGTCGTGCGCTATGTCGCTGAACGCAAACCCGGCTTCCTGTGGAGCAACCTGGCCAAGAGTACCGACGGCCTGACCGTGGTGAACATCGAGGCCATCTCCGACGAGGGCAATGTCGGCGAATTCTTCTCGGACCCGGTGTTCGTGGAAAAGTTCAGGCGGCTGGATTCTGTGTCGACCAGCGAGTTCCACACCTACCGCGTGACAGACCTCGTGCTGCCGCTCATCGGCAGGGGAACGCCGACGTGAGTAGGTCGCGCACCTCATCAGACAGCCTGCCTGTCGTCGGCCTTTTAACACTCGCTGCGGCCGGGTTCCTGACCATCCTCACCGAGGCCCTACCCGCCGGTCTTCTACCGGGCATTAGCGCTGACTTGGGCATCTCTGAAAGCATGGCAGGGCAGTTAATCACGGCCTACGCTGCGGGCTCGCTGGCGGCGGCCATTCCACTGACGGCCGCCACGCGCAGTTGGCGGCGGCGCCCCCTGCTATTGACTGCGATCGGCGGCTTCCTATTCGCAAACGCCGTCACCGCCCTGTCCCACAGCTATGTGCTGACATTAGGCGCGCGCTTTGTCGCCGGCGTCTTTGCCGGTCTCGTCTGGGCGCTTCTCGCCGGCTACGCCAGCCGCATGGCGCCCGAACGCCTCAAGGGCCGCGCCATCGCCCTGGCCATGGTCGGCACGCCGCTGGCCCTGTCGATCGGCATACCCGCCGGCACGATGGTCAGCGGCCTGATCGGCTGGCGAGCCGTCTTCCTGATGATGAGCGGCCTGAGCATTTTGCTGATCGCCTGGATCGCTTGGCGGGTCCCCGACTTCGATGGCGAGGGGGCAGATGGATCGTTGGCGTCTGGATCGACAGGCGTCTCAAGGCTCTGGCCTTGGCCAGCACTGGCATGTTCCTCGTCTCGGCCTTTGTGCTGGCGGCGTTCGGAGAGACCTTTGGACCGGTCCTGGCGGCGATCGTCGTCTGGGGGCTGGCGTTTGGCGGCGCAGCTTCACTCTTCCAGACCGCGTCGGCGCGCGTGGCCGGAAAAGATACGGATCTGGCCCAGTCAATGATCGTCACGACCTGGAACCTCGCCATCGCGGGCGGCGGCCTCCTTGGTGGTGCGATCATCCGGCTCGGGGGCGCCGCCGACCTGTCCTGGAGCGCCGCCCTCCTCCTCACGATCACCGGCTGGGTGATCCTCCGGCATCACAAGGAGGGTTTCGCCTGCCAGCACATCCACACGACCAGGTCCTGAATGCGCCAGAAGCAATTATTCATTTCTTGGCGAGGAGCAGACGCTCAGGGAGAACCAACCGCTCAGGTGGCAGGTTTACGCCGCCGCCGTTTCGGCAAGCCGCTGGGATTGCCCCAGAAGGTGAAGACCGCGAGCGAGCCCAGCAGGGTCAGGGCGACGCCCGAGGCGGCGACCACCAGCCGATAGGCCAGTCCCCCGACCTTGGCCGCATGGATAGGATACTGAGCATTGGCCACCCGCAGCCCCAGCGGCAGAGTCAGGGCGTCGCGCGTGCCGACGATGCGACCGTCGGCCGGGTCGAACCAGACCTGGGTGCGGCCATTGGGCAGCCATTCCGCCGCGCGCCGCATCCGCAGGCTGATCAGGCCGCCAGACTTGGTCGGCAGGGAGATGATGCGCGGCGCGGCGTCGGGGAAACGGCCTTGCGCCTCGCTCATCATGGCGGACCAGTCCAGATCGGGCGACAGGGCGCCGCCCTTATGCTCCGGCGCGGCCATGATCGCCTTCAGGTCCTTGCCTGGCGACAGGGCCATGGCCAGACCTTCGTAGAGCGGCAGGGCGAGGATGGCCCCAGTCGTCAGGATCACGGCCAGCACCGGCGCGGCCCAGACGCCCATGTCCCGGTGATGCTTGACGATCCCGGCCCGCTTCCATGTCTTCGGCAGGACGGCGAAGACAAAGGTTCGCCGCGTCGGCCACCACAGGATCACCCCGGTGACGACAAAGCCCAGCCCGGCCAGGCCCGCGATCCCGGCGATGGTCTTTCCGACATCGCCGATCAGCAGATAGTGGTGCAGGTCGAACAGCCACAGCTCGGGCCGCGCCCACAGGCTGTCCCAGCGCGCCACCACCTGCCCTGTCTGGGTCGCATAGGCCCCGCGCGTCTTGTCTTCATAGTTCAAGCGATGAACGCCCAGCCGGTCGTCGGCCAGGATGACCGAACGCGGTCGATCCGACACTGAAAAGGCCCGATCCAGCGCCGCCCCGATCAGTTGCGGGTCCGCCACGCGCGCCTCGGCGGCGTGGGGCACGACGGCGCGCAGCCAGTCGTCCTTGAATACCAGAACGGTTCCGCTTAGCCCCAGGACGAACAGCAGCAGGCCGATCAGCCCCCCGGTCCAGCGATGCGCCAGTCGGACCAGGCGCATCAGAAGCGACGGTCCCACCCGAGGGTGAAGGAACGGCCCCGGCCGGCGAAGTAGCGCAGGTTGTCGGTCGGATTGCTGGTGTCGGAGCTGTAGGTCACATAGTCCTCGTTGAAGAGGTTCTGCACCGCCAGAGACACGCCCCCGAACGAGAAGTCATAGCGCAGATAGGCGTCGGCCACAGTGTAGCCTTCGAAATTGTTGCGCACGTCGCCGCCCTCGAAGTCGCGCGCCAGATAGGCCTGGACCTGCAGACGGGCCGAAAACGGGCCGTTAGCGTAGACGGCTGCCGCATTGATCCGGTCCGGCGAGATATTGGCCCCGTCCAGATCCTGATCCACCCGCCCGTCGTCATTGGTGTCGGTTTGACCGCGCAGGCGGGCATAGCCGGTCGAGACCGTCAGGCCTTCGATCGGCGTGCGGGCGCGCAGGTTCAACTCCAGCCCCTCGATCTCGACCGCCTGACGCTGGACGTCATAGACGCCGTCGGGGTTGCGGATCAGGAACTGACCGAGGTCCGAGGAGGACCAGAAATAGGTCGCGCCGGCTTCGAACGGTCCGCGTTTCACCTCCACGCCGATCTCCTGATTGTCGGAAACCACCGGGCTGATGTCGAGGAAGCTGTCGACCTTGACCCCGTCCACGTTGATCGAGCGCAGGATGCGGCCGACGTCTGGCACCGTGTAGCCCTCGGCGTAGCTGGCGTAGGCGCGCACCCCGTTCATCGGCTCGTAGACCACGCCGCCGTTGACCAGGGTGGCCTCGAACTTGGGCGTGCCGCCCGTCACCCGACGCGAGCCGTAGGAGGCCAGGGTGGTGAAGTCGTTGACCGACAGCTCGACGTTTTCCTGACGCACGCCGCCGGCCAGACGCACCTTGCCGTCGAACAGACGCATGTTGGCCTGAACGAAGGGGGCGACGCTCTGGAACTCGGTCGGCGGCACCCAGGCGCGGTTGGTGGCGATCAGAAGCTGCTCGGTGCGGTCCTTCAGGGCGTCCAGACCGAGGGTGGCGGTCAGGCCCGGCACGCCCGGCACGGTCCGCTCATAGCTGGCGCGCGCGCCCAGCTTGCGCGAGCGGTTCGACGACTGGTCGAACAGGGTGCCGATCGGGGCGATGCTCGCGTCCTGCATGGTGGCGGAACGGTCGCCGCCGAAGGTGTCGCGCGTGCGGTTGAAGAAGACCTGGGCGCTGAAGTCGC
>DAIOID010000040.1:6157-21811 GCA_036744355.1 Brevundimonas sp. | reverse complement strand
CACGCCGGAGGTCGCGGGTTCGAGCCCCGTCACTCGCGCCATTCCTTTCAGCGAAGGGAATGGCGCACACCGCCTCTTCAATCCTGAAAATCTGAAACGAACAGCCCCGCTTCGGGCGGTCGTGTCTTTGCGCGCGCAGTTTTTATGGCGGCCATGAAAAAGGGGGAGAGCGACGCCCTCCCCCTCTTCCTTCTTGCTTATCCTCCGATCAGCCGACCGGCTTGACGTTGTCGTCCGAGTTGCGGTCGATCCAGCGGTTGTAGGGATCGATGCCTGCAAACGTCGGCTTCTTGTCCGTGACGAAGCGGAAGACCTGGGTTCCGCTGCGCAGGGGACGGCGCTCCATCAGGATGACCGACTTCTGGTCGAACGCTCCCTTGCCCGGCTCGGCCGAGAACAGGCCGACGTCGAAGGTTTCATTCAACGGGGCCTCGGTCTCCTCGCCCTTGCCGTCGGCGTACAGCTTACGAGCCTCGACCGTCAGAGTGACGTCCCACTTGCCGTCGGCGCGCTTGGTCGCCGCGACCGACTTGGTCTTCACGTCGTACAGGGTGATCTTCTCGAACAGGTCGGTGATCAGACCCTGCTTGTCTGCCGGGGCCTCGGCGCGGAGAGCCGCGACCAGATCCAGCGAGCGCGGATAGGGCGCGGACTTGAAGGCGTACTGCGCCAGCACCCGACGCAGTGCGCGGTTCACCGCCTCCTCGCCGATCTGATCGCGCAGCAGGTACATGACCAAACCACCCTTCTGATAGTGGATGTACTGCTGGTTCTCGATGCGCAACAGGGGCATCTCCTCCAGACGCTCCATCCCGCGCGAGCGCAGGTAGCGGTCCAGCTCGAACTTGAGGAAGCGACGGATCTTGTCGGGTCCGTACAGCTTCTCCATCACCATCAGCGCCGAGTATTGCGCCAGGGATTCCGACAGCAGGGTCGAACCTTGCTGGTCCGAACCCACCACCTGGTGCGCCCACCATTGGTGGCCGACCTCGTGGGCGGTGACGTAGGTGACGTAGTCGATCTTCTCCTCATCGGTCAGGTCGGCGATGAAGCCGAGGCCTTCCGAGTAGGGCATGGTGTTGGCGAAGGCCTGGGCGAAGCTGGCGTAGGCCGGGAACTCGATGATCCGGGCCTGACGGAACTGGTACGGGCTGAAGGCCGTGCCGTAGTAGTCCAGCGCCGACTTCATGCCGTTCAACATGCGCTCGACGTTCCGCTCGTGACCCTTGTGGTAATAGACGGCCAGTTCGATGGGACCATGCTGCTCCTTGGCCACCTGATAGTCAGCCGACTGCACCGAGAAGAAGTTCAGCACCGGCGCCTCGGTGACGAAGCGGGCCGTGCGGCGGCCGTCCTTCGTCACGTCCGACACCTTGTAGCCCGGTGCGATCGGCGTCTGGTCGGCCACCGTGGTCACGGTGATGTCCGCGTTGACCCAGTCGGCGCCGATGTAGTTGTGAGCCCGCGCGCTTTCGTCCTCCAGCTTGGCCATCCGCAGCTCGGCCGGCAGACCGTGCTTGCGACGCTTCGAACGATCCGACAGCAGGCCGTCGCGGCCCATGCCGATGGTCAGGCCGAACTCGCCGTTGTTGACGAAGGTGCCGTTGTCGACGATCCGCGTGGTGTCGCCGCTGTTCTTGAAGCCGCGCTGCTCCAGCACGGTTTCAAAGGCGATGGTGCGCTTCTCGCCCGGCTGCATCGGCGTGGCGAAACGATAGATGCGGTACTCGAACTGCGGCCACTCCTTGGCCATCGTCGCGCCCTGAACATCCAGACGGGCAATCTTCAGGTCATCGTTCCATCGCAGGTGCACCTCGTTGAGGGGCGCGCCGGTGCGGTTCTCGATGACATAGCTGCCCTTGGTCGTCAGGCGCGGCTGGTGCGGATAGAGGTCCAGGTCCAGCTTGACGTCGGTGATCGAGGGCTGCGGCGTCTTCTCGTACTTCAGCAGGGTCTTTTCATAGTCCGCCATCAGCTGTTCTCGCTGATCGCGGCTGCGGTACTCGTTCCAGACGTTGGTGTTGATGTAGGCGTAGACGCCCAGGGCCACGAAGGCGGTGAGGGCCACGCCGCCGATCACGCCGGCGGGTCCCATCTGGCGACGCGGCAGACGCTTCAGGCGCGGCATGAAGCGCGTCTCCGCGCCCCGACGCCACAGGCCATAGGCGATGACCAGCAGGACGATGGCGAAGGCCGACCAGTAGGCTTGCATCCAGGCGGCGTAGCCGGCGAACTTGCCCAGACCGTTCATGTCCGACAGCGGCATGCCCGTCCCCGAACCATAGCGGTAAAGGACGTGGTCGAAGCCCATATTGGACAGGACGATGGTCGAGATCAGATAGACGACCATGACGGCCCAGCCGACGAACTTGTTCGGCGACAGCGCCTGAACGAAGATGGCCAGCACCGCCATGAGCGAGAAGCTGATCGCCTGGGGCACGACGAACCAGAACAGGTACTTGCCGATCTCGTAGTTGGTGTAGCCCTTGATCGTCTGCACGATCATCCCGGCCAGCGCGGCGGCCAGCAGGGTCGAGACCAGGACCAGGATAAGGGCCAGAGTCTTGGGCAGCAGGAAGGTCCAGTCCGGCGTCGCGGTGGAATCGATGATCTCGTGCGTGCGCCGCTCGCGGTCGCGCCAGATCAGTTCGCCCGAATAGTAGATGGCGATGATGATGACGACGAGGCCGAACGCGCCGCCCAGGGTCTCGATAACCACGCGCGTCACCAGCAGGATCGGCGCGCCGTAGATTTCACCCGCGAACAGCAGGGTCGCGATGCTGAAGGCGAAGCCCAGAGCCAGCATGACGAAATAGGCCGGGCTCTTGAACACCGTCTTCATCTCGAAAACGGTGCGCGAGACCAGTTGCGCCCAGCTGGCCTTGAAGCCGTAGGACGGCGTCGCCAGAGGGGCCACGGGGGCGCTGGCGTCGGGCGAGGCCTCGGCCATCGCCTTCAGCTTCTCCTGCTTCCGCAGCTTCGATCCGCGCGGCGACGGTCTATAGAGGGGATAGGCGGCGGCCAGGAAGGCTAGGCTGACGCCCAGCCACAGCAGCTTGTTGCCCAACAGCAGGCCGGTCAGCGGCGCGTTGATCGTGTTGCGCTCGGCCGAGGTCCAGTACTTGGTCGCCAGACCATAGGCGCCGGCGCCGAAGGGCTCCAGCCAGGCCACCAGGGTCTCCAGCTCCGGCTTTGAACCGAACACCGAGGTGGTAGTCATGTAGAAGATGAAGACCCCGACGACGCCGACATAGGTCGCCATCATCGAGCGCGTCACGGTCGCCAGGGTAAAGAAGACCGCCGAGCTGAACAGCAGCCCCGGCAGACCCATGACGACGAAACCGTAAAGGTAATCCAGCGGACGGAACGGCCCAACCGTCTCCTTGTCCACCCACGGCATCAGCGTGCCGATCAGGATGCCTAGGGCGACCGACAGGAAGGCCAGGGCCACCACGGCGAAAGCGCCGAGGAAGCGTCCGTACAGGTAGTCGAACTTCGACAACCGGCTGGACTGGATCATGGGACCGAAGCCCGTCGTGGCGTCACGCACCACGACGTTGGCGACGATGGCCGTGGTCGCCAGCATGAAGAACAGGTTGAAGATCAGATGCGCCTGCGCGATGGCGAACGGCGCGTTCTTGAAGACGTTTCCGCCCGACCCGACGCTGATGTTCGGGCTGGCGACCGAGCCGAAGCTCAGCAGGAAGAAGAGGATGGAGATGACCCAGAAGGCGGGCTGGCGAAGCTGATAGCGGAACTCGAAGGCCGCGACTTTCCCGAACATGATCCGGGCCTCAGGCGGCTTGAGCGACGGCCGGGCGGCGCGAGGCGGCCAGGGTCGAGAAATAGACATCCTCCAGACCGCCCGAGGTCGGCTCGAAGCCCTCGCCAGGCTTGGCGTCGGCCAAGACGTGGATCACGGTCTGACCGGCGAACAGGCGCGTCGAGATGACCTCGTAGCGGGCGCGATGCTCCGGCAGGGCCTCCTTGGCGATGGCCTTCTTCCAGACGCGGCCGGACATCTGCTTCATCAGTTCCAGCGGCGCGCCTTCCAGCTGGATCTTGCCGCCCGCCAGCACCGCCATGCGCGGGCACAGGTCGGCCACGTCCTCGACGATGTGGGTCGACAGGATGACAACCACGTTCTCGCCGATCTCGGCCAGCAGGTTGAGGAAGCGGTTGCGCTCTTCCGGGTCCAGACCGGCAGTCGGTTCGTCGACGATGATCAGGCGCGGATTGCCGATCAGGGCCTGGGCGATGCCGAAGCGCTGACGCATCCCGCCCGAGAACCCGGCCAGGGCCTTCTTGCGGACGCTCCACAGATTGACCTGGTTCAACAGGGCCTCGACCGTCTGCTTGCGCTCCCTGCCGTCGGCGATGCCCTTCAGCACCGCCATGTGGTCCAACATGTCGTAGGCCGAGACGCGCGGATAGACGCCGAAGTCCTGGGGCAGATAGCCCAGCGTGCGACGCAGCAGCTCCGGCTGGCGGATCACGTCGATGTCGCCGAAGCGAATCTCGCCCGAAGTCGGACTTTGCAGGGTGGCGATCGTCCGCATCAGCGTCGACTTGCCCGCCCCGTTCGGGCCCAGCAGGCCGAACATCCCGGTAGGGATCGTCAGGCTGACGTCGTCCAGAGCCCGTGTCCCGTTGCCATAGACATGGACCAGATTGTTGATGGTCAGCATGAAGCGCCCCCGCGTGTAAAAGGTGCTTTACGCTGACGGATTCAACGCCCGTTCATCAAGTTACAAATCGGACAGGAAAGACCGATCAGAGGTCGTCGACGTGCTGCTCGGCCGCCTGAACTTCCTCTTTCATCCATCGAACGAAAGCCCGGGCGGGTTCAGACACGCCGCTGCGACGGGTCAAGACGTGATAGGCCATCTCGGTCGCCAGAGCCCCGTCAGCAAAGGGCGTGACCAGTCGCCCCGAGGCCAGATCCTCGGCCACAAAGGCGTATGGCGCCAGGGCCACGCCCTGGCCGTGCGCGGCGGCCTCAATGGCCAGCGCCGTCTGGTCGAAGCGGGGGCCGGCGGTGGCGTCGACACCCTCTACGCCCCTCGCCTTCAGCCAGGCGGTCCAGTCAGGGCGCGGCTCCTCCAATTCACCGGCGCGCAGGTGGATGAGGACATGCTTGGCCAGATCGGTCGGACGCTTCAGCGCCCTGGGCCCGACTAACAGCACCGGGCTGCACACCGGGGTCACGTCCGCGGACAGCAGCCGCTCGGAGCGGACGCCGGCATAATCCCCCCGACCATAGCGGACGGCCACGTCCACCCGCCCGCCGCCAACGTCGGCCAGCCGCATGTCGGCCGACATCCAGACCTCGACCTCCGGGTGGGCCGCCGCGAACCGGGCGATGCGCGGGGCCAGCCATTTGGCGGCGAAGGACGGCGGAACGCTGACCGCCAGGGCGTGGCGACGGTCCGGGCGGTACAACAGGTCCCCTGCCCGTTTCAGATAGTCGAAGCCGTCGTGCAGCAAGGGATAGAGCTCGGCGCCCAGGTCGGTCAGGGCGATCTGGCGCCCCTCGCGATGGAACAGGGGGGCGCCCGCGTGCTCCTCCAGAATGCGGATCTGCTGGCTGATGGCGCCGGGCGTGACCGACAGTTCTTCCGCGGCGCGAGTGATGTTGAGGCGACGTGCAGCCGCTTCGAACGCCTTCAGCGCGTTCAGCGGCGGAATACGGCTGTCGACGGGCGCGTCCTTCTTGCGGCTCATCGGTTCAGCCATTCCGGCGTCGGCAGGCCACGCGCCGAGAGGAAGGCGGGGTCATAGACCTTGCTGGCGTAGCGCTGACCGGAATCGCACAGGACGGTGACGATGGTCTTGCCCGGTCCCATGTCGCGGGCCATGCGGATGGCCCCGGCGATGTTGACCCCGCTGGACGGCCCCAGCGACAGGCCCTCATGCTGAACCAGATCGAACAGGATGGGCAGGAATTCCGCATCCTCGATCCGATAGGGATGATCGACCGCCAGCCCGTCCAGATTGCCGGTGATGCGATTGACGCCGATGCCCTCGGTGATCGAGCTGCCCTCGCCTTTCAGCACGCCCTCTGTGAACCAGCTGTAGAGGGCGGCGCCCGGCACATCGGCCAGACCGATGGCTATCTCGGGCTTCTGTTCGCGCAGGTAGGCGGCGCATCCCGCCAGCGTCCCGCCCGAGCCGACGGCGCAGATGAAGCCGTCGACATCCCCGTCGGTCTGCTTCCAGATTTCCGGCGCCGTACCTTCGTAGTGAGCCTCGCGGTTGGCCGGATTGTCGAACTGATCGGCGTAGAAGGCCCCGTTCGGCTCGCTCTCGTTCAGTTCCTCGGCCAGGCGGCGAGAGAAGTGCACGAAGTGATTGGGGCTGGCGAAGGGGGCCGGATCGACCTCGATCAGACGGGCGCCGTGCAGGCGGACCGCCCGCTTCTTCTCGTCCGTCTGGCTGCGCGGCATGACGATGACGACCGGGTGACCCAGAGCCGCCCCGACCAGGGCCAGACCGATGCCGGTGTTGCCCGCCGTGCCCTCGACAATGACACCGCCCGGCTTGAGTGCGCCGGACGCCCGCGCCTTGTGAATAATGCTGAGCGCCGCGCGGTCCTTGATCGAACCGCCGACATTCATGAACTCGGCCTTGCCGAGGATTTCGCAGCCCGTCAGCTCCGACGCGCGTTTCAGACGCACCAGAGGCGTGTTGCCGATCAGACCGAGGACGTCAGAGGCGACGATCATGGAACTTCCGAACCGTGGACCAGGAGGGCGTTCTCTTAGCCACAGTTCAGAAATTCTAACAACCACATCAGATGTGGATGACGCGTCCGTAGGCGTCTAGGGCCGCTTCGTGCATGGCTTCGGACATGGTCGGGTGCGGATAGACGATGCCGTGGATGTCTTCCTCGGTCGCTTCCATGGTGATGGCGGTGACGTAGCCCTGGATCATCTCGGTCACTTCGTGGCCGATCATGTGGGCGCCGATCAGGGCGCCGGTCTTGGCGTCGAAGATGACCTTGACGAAGCCGTCGGTGTCGCCCGAGGCGATGGCCTTGCCGTTCACGCGGAAGGGGAAGCGGCCGACCTTGACCTCGCGGCCCTCGGCCTTGGCGCCCTGCTCGGTCACGCCGACCGAAGCGACCTGGGGCTGGGCGTAGGTGCAGCCGGCGATGGGCGAATGGACGTTCGGCGTCTTGTAGCCGGCGATGTGTTCGGCGGCGTGGATGCCTTCGTGTGACGCCTTGTGCGCCAGCCAGGGCGCGCCGGCGCAGTCGCCGATGGCGTAGAGGCCCTTGACGTTGGTCTGGCAGTGGCTGTCGGTCTTGATGTGGCCGCGGTCCAGTTCGACGCCCAGGGCCTCCAGGCCGATGCCGTCGGTGTTGGCGGTGATGCCCACGGCCGAGATGCAGACCTCGGCTTCCAGGGTCTCGGCCTTGCCGTTGACTTCAACAGCGACCTTCACGCCCTTGGAATCCTTGGTGACTTTCGTGACCTTGGCGCCGATCTTGAACTTCATGCCGCGCTTCTCGAAGGACTTCTGGGCGGCCTTGGAGACCTCCTCGTCCTCGACCGGCATGATGCGGTCCACGGCTTCGACGACCGTCACCTCCGAGCCAAGGGCGCGGTAGAAGCTGCCGAACTCGATGCCGATGGCGCCCGAGCCGATGACCACGATGGACTTGGGCTGGAACTTGGGCGTCATGGCCTCGCGGTAGGCCCAGATGCGGTCGCCGTCGGCTTCCAGGCCGATCTGCGGCAGGGCGCGAGCGCGAGCGCCAACGGCCAGCATGACTGACTTGGCCTCGATGGTGCGCGAGCCGCCGGCTTTCAGGGCCACGACGACCTTGGGAGCGGCGGCGCCCTTCTCCAGCTTGGCCGTGCCCTCGATGACCTCGATTTTGTTCTTCTTCATCAGGAAGCCGACGCCCTGATTCAGTTGCTTGGCCACGCCGCGCGAACGCTGGATGATGGCGTCGAAGTCGAACGACACCTTGTCGGCCGACAGGCCGTACTCCTTCAGGTGCGACAGGCTCTCGAACTTCTCGCCCGACTTCAGCAGGGCCTTGGTCGGGATGCAGCCCCAGTTCAGGCAGATGCCGCCCAGGTTCTCGCGCTCGATGATCGCGGTCTTGAGGCCCAGCTGGCTGGCGCGGATCGCCGCGACGTAACCGCCGGGGCCCGAACCGATGACGACGAGATCGAATTCAGCAGCCATGGTCAGATCAACTTCTCGATGTCGGCCTTGATGGCCGCGGGTTCAGTCTGGGGCGAATAGCGCGCGACGACGCGGCCTTCGCGGTCGGTCAGGAACTTGGTGAAGTTCCACTTGATGGCCTGGGAGCCGAGGAAGCCGCGCTTCTGCCGGGTTAGCCAGGCATAGAGCGGGTGCCGGTTCGGCCCGTTGACCTCCACCTTATCGAACATGGGAAAGGTCACGTCGAAGCTGGTGGCGCAGAAGGCGGCGATTTCCGCCGCCCTGCCCGGCTCCTGCTGGCCGAACTGGTTGCAGGGAAAGCCCAGAACCTGGAACGGCGCGTCGGCGAAGTCGCGGTGCAGCTTCTCCAGCCCGTCATACTGACCGGTGAAGCCGCACTTGGACGCCGTGTTGACGATCAGCAGCGCCTGACCGCGAAAGCGGTCCAGCGCCACGTCCGTGCCGTCGATGGCGCGGGCGGAGAAGTCATAAACCGAGGTCATGACTTCACCCTCCCCTTAGGCCAGCATCGCCACGGGATCTTCGATCAACGGCTTGAACGCCTGCAGGAAGCGAGCGCCCGTCGCCCCGTCGACCACGCGGTGATCGCAGGTCAGGGTCACGGTCATGACCGTGGCTGGCACGATCTGGCCGTCCTTGACGACCGGACGTTGCTCGCCGGCGCCCACGCTCATGATGCAGCCCTGCGGCTCATTGATGATCGAGGTGAACTGCTTGATGCCGAACATGCCCAGGTTGGACACCGAGAAGGTGCCGCCCTGGAACTCTTCGGGCTTCAGCTTACGCTCGCGGGCGCGCTTGGCTAGGTCCTTGGACTCGGTCGCGATCTGCGCCAGGCCCTTGGTCTCGGCCTTCTTGATGATCGGGGTGATCAGGCCGCCGTCGATCGCCACCGCCATCGAGACGTCGGCGTTGTGATGCATGGCGATGCCTTCAGGGGTGTAGGAGGCGTTCGCCTCCGGCACCATCTTCAGCGCCAGGGCGGCGGCCTTGATGACGAAGTCATTGACTGAGACCTTGATGCCCTGCGGCTCCAGCATCTTGTTCACCTTGGCGCGAACAGCCATCAGCTGGTCGATCTCGCAGTCGATGAACAGCGGGAAGTGCGGGACGTTCTGGATGCTGTCGACCATGCGACGCGCCACGGCCTTCTTCATCCCGTCCAGCGGGATCAGGTCGTAGCTGCCGTCCGGAATGCCCATCTGGGCCAGCGACTGAGCCTGACGCGGGGCGATGCCCGTGGGCGCAGCGGCGGTCGTGGTGGAGGCGGCCGGTTGAGCGGCCCCCTTCCGAGCCCCCTCGACGTCTCGCTTGACGATGCGGCCGTGCGGGCCGGTGCCCTTAATCGACTTCAGATCGACGCCGTTCTGGGCGGCGATGCGACGGGCCAGGGGCGACGAGAAGATGCGTTCGCCGCTGTCCGACTTCGGCGCCGCCTGAGCGGGCGCGACCGGCGTCGCAGCCTTGGGCGCTTCGGCCTTGGTCGGAGCCGCGTCAGCCTTGGGAGCCTCCGCCTTGGCCGCGGGGGCAGCAGCGCCGCCCTCGTCCTTCAGACGGGCGATCGGGGTGTTGACCTTGACGCCCTCGGTGCCTTCAGCGACCAGAATGTCGGTGACTTCGCCTTCATCGACGGCCTCGACTTCCATCGTGGCCTTGTCGGTCTCGATCTCGGCGATGACGTCACCGGCGGAGACCACGTCTCCGACCTTGACGTGCCACTTGGCCAGAACGCCCTCTTCCATGGTGGGCGACAAGGCGGGCATCAGGATGTCGGTCATGCCATCACCTGCTTCACAGCCGCGACGATCTTGTCCACGCCCGGCAGCGACAGCACTTCCAGGTTGGCGGCGTAGGGCAGCGGCACGTCTTCCTGGTGCACGCGCAGCGGCGGGGCGTCGAGATAGTCGAAGGCGTGCTCGATCACGCGGGCTACGACCTCGGCGCCGACGCCCATCGGACCCCAGCCTTCTTCGGCCGAGACCAGACGGCTGGTCTTCTTGACGCTTTCGACGATGGTTTCGTGGTCCAGCGGACGCAGGGTGCGCAGGTCGATGACCTCGGCCTCGATGCCTTCCTCGGCCAGCTTCTCAGCGGCCTGCAGGGCGAAGCCGACCATGCGGGCGTGGGCCGTGATGGTGACGTCCGTGCCTTCGCGACGGACCTTGGCCTTACCGATCGGCAGGACGTAGTCGTCGCCTTCCGGCACGTCGAACTCGGTGCCGTACAGCATTTCGTGCTCGAGGAAGACGACCGGGTTCGGATCGCGGATGGCCGCTTTAAGCAGACCCTTGGCGTCAGCCGCGTCGTAGGGCGCGATGACCTTCAGGCCCGGAATCTGGGCGTACCAGGCCGAATAGTCCTGGCTGTGCTGGGCGCCGACGCGGCTGGCAGCGCCGTTGGGTCCACGGAAGACGATGTCGGCGCGGATCTGACCGCCCGACATATAGAGGGTCTTGGCGGCCGAGTTGATGATGTGGTCGATCGCCTGCATGGCGAAGTTGAACGTCATGAACTCGACGATCGGCTTCAGGCCCGCCATGGCGGCGCCGACGCCGAGACCGGCGAAGCCGTGCTCGGTGATCGGAGTGTCGATCACGCGGCGCTCGCCGAACTCCTGCAGCAGATCGCGGCTGACCTTGTAGGCGCCCTGATACTGGGCGACTTCCTCGCCCATCAGGAAGACGCGGTCGTCGCGGCGCATTTCCTCGGCCATGGCGTCGCGCAGGGCGTCGCGCACGGTCGTCTTGACCAGCTTGGCGTCGGCCGGGATTTCCGGGTCGCGCAGTTCAACCTTGGGCGCGGTCGGAGCGGCGGCGGGAGCCGCCTCGGCCTTGGCGGTTTCAGCCTTGGGCGCGGGTGCAGGCGCGCTGTCTTCGCCGGCCAGACGCGCGATCGGCGTGTTGACCTTTACGTTCTCGGAGCCTTCCGGCACCAGGATTTCCAGCACTTCGCCTTCATCGACGGCTTCGACTTCCATCGTCGCCTTGTCGGTTTCGATCTCGGCGATCACCTGGCCGGCCGACACGGTGTCGCCTGCCTTGATGTGCCACTTGGTCAGCGTGCCCTCTTCCATCGTGGGGGACAGCGCCGGCATCAGAATGTCGGTCACGGATCAGGCCTCCACGTAGACGTCAGTATAGAGCTCGGACGGATCCGGCTCAGGGCTTTCCTGTGCGAACTGCACGGCTTCGGCGACGATGGCTTTCACCTCGTTGTCGATGGCCTTCAGCTCTTCCTCGGTCGCCTTGGCGGCGGCGAGCAGCATCTTCAGGTGATCGATCGGGTCGCGGGTCTTCTTGACCTCGTCGACTTCTTCCTTGGTGCGGTACTTGGCCGGGTCCGACATGGAGTGGCCGCGGTAGCGGTAGGTCTTCACCTCGAGGATGTAGGGACCTTCACCGGCGCGGGCGCGGGCCACGGCGCGGGCCGCGGCGTCGCGAACGGCCAGAACGTCCATGCCGTCGACCTGCTCGCCCGGGATGCCGAAGCTGGCGCCGCGCATGTACAGCTCGGTCGTGGACGACGAGCGCTCGATGCTCGTGCCCATGGCGTACTGGTTGTTCTCGATGATGTAGATGGCCGGCAGCTTCCACAGCTGGGCCATGTTGAAGCTCTCGTAGACCTGACCCTGGTTCGAGGCGCCGTCGCCGAAATAGACGAACGAGACGCTGTCGTCGCCGCGGTATTTGCCGGCAAAGGCCAGACCGGTGCCCAGCGCCACCTGGGCGCCGACGATGCCGTGACCGCCATAGAAGCCGGTCGGCACATCGAACATGTGCATCGAACCGCCCTTGCCCTTGGACGAGCCGCCGATGCGGCCGGTCAGCTCGGCCATGACGGCGTTCGGGTCCATGCCCGCGGCCAGCATGTGGCCGTGGTCGCGGTAGCCGGTGATGATCTTGTCGTAGCCTTGCTTGACGCTCTCCTGAACGCCCACCGCCACGGCTTCCTGGCCGATGTAGAGGTGGCAGAAGCCGCCGATCAGGCCCATGCCGTAAAGTTGGCCCGCACGCTCCTCGAAGCGGCGGATGAGGACCATCTCGCGGTAAAAGCGCAGCAGGTCTTCTTTCGAGGCCTGAGGCGTGTTCGGAATCTTGGTGTCGCCCGCGCTGGGCGAGGTTTTCTGAGCGGCGGCTTTCGCCATCCGGCATCTCCCGGCTGCGCCCCCATTTTCAGGGACTCTTATCGTTACGGAAAGGGGCTTTAGCAGCCTTCGTTCCCGAAACGCAAAGAAGCCAGCCAGGCTGTAACAATAGTTCAGGAGGTTTGGATCGCCTCAGGGTTGTGCGCAGCAGGGACGCTCAGGCGAACTACGTAGTCGCGCGGATCGGCAAAGCCGAGCACCGCCCTCGCCCGCTCTTCCAGCAAGTCCTTTGACAGACTCTCGGTCCGCAGATAGCGCACGCGGACCTCCAGATCCCGACGCTGCTCGGTCAGGTGCGCCAGTTGGGCCTCACGCTTGGCGAGAAGGGCGTCCCGCTCACCGCCGCTCAGCAAGCCGCGCTGCCCGGTCAGGGCCTGAACCCCCAGATAGAGGATCAGGAACAACAGGAAGGCGGACGGAAGATAGGGCTTCATCTGCTCGGGCACGACGGACGCTCCTTCTGAGCGCAAACACGGTTTCCCGACCCTGACCGAAAATGCCTAACGAACCGTAGCTTGGCCGCAATTGCGAACGCCGCCCCCGAGGTTCGGAGGCGGCGCCCAGCACGTCTTTTTGAGAAGGCTTATTTCAGCAGCATGCCGTCGCCGAAATAGGCGGCCTGGTCGCCCAGCATCTCTTCGATGCGCAGCAGTTGGTTGTACTTGGCCGTGCGGTCCGAGCGGGCCAGCGAGCCGGTCTTGATCTGACCGCAGTTGGTGGCGACAGCCAGATCGGCGATGGTCGAGTCCTCGGTCTCGCCCGAACGGTGGCTCATCACCGAGGTGTAGCCGGCGCGGTGAGCCATATCGACGGCGTCCAGGGTCTCGGACAGGGTGCCGATCTGGTTGACCTTGATCAGGATGGAGTTGGCCAGGCCTTCGCCGATGCCCGCAGCCAGACGGCGCGGGTTGGTCACGAACAAGTCATCGCCGACCAGTTGAACGCGGTCGCCCAGACGGTCCGTCAGCAGCTTCCAGCCGTCGAAGTCATCCTCGGCGCAGCCGTCCTCGATCGAAACGATGGGGAAGCGCTCGACCAGATCAGCCAGGTAGCCGACCATGCCGTCCGCGTCGAAGGACTTGCCCTCGCCCGTCAGGTTGTACTTGCCGTTCTTGAAGAACTCGGTCGAGGCGACGTCGAGGCCCAGATGGAAGTCCTCGCCCGCCAGATAGCCGGCAGCCTGACCCGCCTTGGTGATGAAGGCCAGGGCTTCTTCAGCCGAGGCCAGATTCGGGGCGAAGCCGCCCTCGTCGCCGACGTTGGTGTTGTGACCCGCGTCCTTCAACGCCTTCTTCAGGGCGTGGAAGATTTCGGCGCCCATGCGCAGGGCGTCCGAGAAGCTGTCGGCGCCGGTCGGCAGGATCATGAACTCCTGGATGTCGATCGGATTGTCGGCGTGGGCGCCGCCGTTGATGATGTTCATCATCGGGGTTGGCAGGATGCGGGCCGAGACGCCGCCGATGTAGCGGTGCAGCGGCAGGTTCGAGCTGATGGCGCTGGCCTTGGCTGCAGCCAGAGACACGCCGAGGATGGCGTTGGCGCCCAGGCGGCCTTTGTTCTCGGTGCCGTCCAGCTCGATCAGGGCCTCGTCCAGACGGCGCTGATCTTCAGCATCCATGCCGCTGAGGGCGTCGAAGATCTCGCCGTTGACCGCGTCGACCGCCTTCTGGACGCCCTTGCCGCCCCACATGTCCATGTCGCCGTCACGCAGTTCGACAGCTTCGTGCGCGCCGGTCGAGGCGCCCGACGGCACAGCGGCGCGGCCAAAGCTGCCGTCTTCCAGAGTCACGTCGACTTCGACCGTCGGATTGCCCCGGCTGTCGATGATCTGGCGGGCGACGATGTCGGCGATGTCGGTCATGAGGTAGGCGCTCTGTCAGGAGAGGAAGGGTGCAACGGCCGGTTTAGACCAGCCGTCGCCGAATCGCCACCGGGCGACGCGCCTTCCTGACTTCAGCCTTAGCTGCAGCCTTCAACGTTCTGGATGCTGGGGCCGCCCGCATGGATAAAGGCCACCTTGCCGTCCTGTCCGATCTCGTACACCAGCCCCCGCGCTGTCGGGTCCGTGACATAGGCGCCCTGCAACTGAGGCTTGCCTGGCCAGATGGTGACATAGGCGGAGGGCGCGCCCTCATACTTGTGCGGCGTCACGGTGGCGGTGGCGCCATAGCGGGCCTTCAACTGCTCCCCGTCATAGCCGACGCCGACGCCGTCCTCGGTCTTGACGGTCGAGCCCTTTATGGCGGTCAGCCGCGTCAGAACCCCATTCTCCAGCATGACCAGTAGGCCCTCCGGCGCGCGGGGCGGATGATAGTAACGGCATTCCGACGGTGCGGCCTCGGCGGCGTTGGCGGGCGGCGGACCGACGGCGGCGTCCACCTGGGCCTGGGTCATGCCGATCTTCAGCGGTCCATAGCCCAGCGGCGTCAGCACGTTGGCGGCCGAGGCGGCGTCGGTAGTGCCTGCTGGTGCAAGGGCTTTAGGGGTCTTCGTCTCGGGCGCCTTGGCGGATTCCGGTGCGTTGCAGGCCGCTAGGGCCAGCAGGGCGACGGAACTGAGGACAGTCTTACGGATCATGCAGAGTGCTCCATGGGTTCAGCTTCACCGCACACAACGCACGAAAACGGCGCGCGATGTCATCGCGCGCCGCTAAAATCTATCGTCCGGCCGAAGCCGAAGCCGAAATGAAGACCTTAGTCTTCCTTCGGCGTCATGACCTGACGGCCTTTGTACATGCCGGTCTTCAGGTCGATGTGGTGCGGACGGCGCAGCTCGCCGGTGTCCTTGTCTTCCACATAGGAGTTGGCGCCCAGGGCGTCGTGAGCACGACGCATGTTGCGACGCGAGGGGGATACTTTGCGCTTCGGAACGGCCATGTCCGTCTCAATCTCTAAGTCGGTGCGCCGTGAAGACGCGAAAACATACAGTAGCGGCCCCCCGATAAGAGCCGCCACGCGAGGGCGGGCTTATGCATGAAGACGCCGTCGATTTCAAGGGCGTCCGTCGGATGAGCCTCGCTTGACGATGCACACCCAATTTTCTCAGCCAATACGGCTGTTTCGGGTCCGAAAAGCGCACTGATGAACGAGGAAGCCTCGCCGCGACCGCGACGCCGACTACAGCGATCAGACCAAAGTGATTCGCACTCAGGCCTTCATCAGGATCTCAGCCACCGCCTCGCCGATGGCCAGTGAACTGGTCAGGCCGGGGCTCTCGATGCCGAACAGGGCCATCAGGCCCTCGATGCCGTGATGTTCGCGCCCGTGCAGCTGGAAATCCGGCTGCTGCTCGTCCGGTCCGTGGATCTTGGG
>DAIOID010000040.1:0-6057 GCA_036744355.1 Brevundimonas sp. | reverse complement strand
GCCCGCAGGCCAGCCCCACAGCCCCCGCCCCCACGACCGTCGCATCGAAGTCGAACTCCGTCAGCATACGTCAGGTGCCCTTACGCTGATAAATATCGCCAACGGCCACAAAACCAGGGTCAGAAAGCCCCACCATGCCCGAGGCTCGTTGCGGACAATGAAGGCATTCCATCCGTTTACCAGCACGCCGATTATGGCGACCGGCAAAGTCACTCCCGCCAAGACGAAGAGATAAGCTGGCCACCCCGCACAGGAATCGCTCCCCATTCCCGACATAGCTGCAAACAGCAGCAACATGGGGGAGCCTAGGATAAAAGCGGCCGTCGACAGAATGAGAGCCGTGAGCAAGAGCCAGCTACGACGCTTGATCAAGACAGACCCATGTTCCGACATCGCGCCCCCTTAGCGAAAACGTCTCGCCGCCTCGCCTTCAAAACAACCTATCAGCTTATCAACCGCCCGGTCGAAATTCGCCTGCAGCATCATGTCCAGCATGCGCGACTTGAAGGCGAAGTCGATGAAGAACTCCAGCCGCGTCCCCTCGGGGTGCGGATGGAACTCCCAGCGGTTCTTCAGATGCTTGAACGGCCCCCGGATCAGGCCGACCTCGACCTTGGGCGCGTGGATGTCATGCCGCACCCAGGTCGAGAACCGCTCGGTCAGGAAGGCGAAGCCCACGCCCGCCTCGGCGTCCAGCAGACGCACGCCCGGCGCCTCGTCCCGCTTGTTCCAGACGCGCATGGACGTGATCCACGGCACGAAGGCGGGATAGGCCTCCACATCCGCGACCAGCTTGGCCAGATCTTCGGGCGCATAAGGAAGAATGCGCGTAACGCGATGGACCGCCATTCAGGCTTAACGCGCCGAGCGGCCTGCCTGCGCCAGACGCGCGGCCTTCAGGCGGGCGAAGTCGTCCCCGGCGTGGTGCGACGACCGCGTCAGCGGCGACGACGACACCATCAGGAAGCCCTTGGCGCGGGCGATGGCCTCATAGGCCTTGAACTCTTCGGGCGTTACGAAACGGTCGATGGCGGCGTGCTTGCGCGTCGGCTGCAGGTACTGGCCGATGGTGATGAAGTCGACGCCGGCGGACCGCATGTCATCCATCACCTGCATGACCTCTTCCTTGGTCTCGCCCAGGCCGACCATGATGCCGGACTTGGTGAACTGGTTCGGGTCGCGCTCCTTGACCATCTGCAGCAGGCGCAAGGAATGGAAGTAGCGAGCGCCGGGGCGGATCTTCAGATAGAGGCGCGGAACGGTCTCGAGGTTGTGGTTGAAGACGTCAGGCGTGGCGTCGATCATCACCTCGGCCGCGCCATCCTTGCGCAGGAAGTCGGGCGTCAGAATCTCGATGGTGGTGTTCGGCGCCTGCAGACGGATCTGGCGCACCACTTCGGCGAAGTGGGCGGCGCCGCCGTCGGCCACGTCGTCGCGGTCCACCGAAGTGATGACCACGTGGTTCAGACCCATCTGCTGGACGGCCAGGCCGACCTTGGCGGGCTCTTCCGGGTCCAGCGGCTGCGGCAGGCCCGTCTTGACGTTACAGAAGGCGCAGGCCCGCGTGCAGGTGTCGCCCATGATCATCAGCGTGGCGTGCTTCTGGCTCCAGCACTCGCCGATGTTCGGGCAGGCCGCCTCTTCGCAGACCGTCACCAGCCCCTTGGAGCGGACGATGTCCTTGGTCGCATTGTACTGGCCCGAACCGGGCGCCTTGACGCGCAGCCAGTCAGGCTTCTTCAGCACCGCCGATTCCGGGCGTTTCTGTTTCTCCGGGTGACGCAGCTCGGAAGGCTTCTTCGTCAGGGTATCGATCAGCGTGACCATAGCCGGCGGTCTGGCTCCTGTGCAGAAGGGCGGTATGTCGGCTTTCCGACCGCCGATGGCAAGCCACAGACGGTTTCAGTCGGTGTTCGGATAAGCTCACGCGACGTTACGCATCTTTTCAAGGCGACCTTACGTCACTAGGTTCCGGCCTCTTGTAACCGAGAGGGCCGCCGAGAGCTCTCCGAAGGAGGACGTGCTTGCGGGCTGCCCTGGACCCCAAGGTCTATGATGAATCCCTGTTCGACGCGCTGATCGATGCGCGCGCCCGCTATGGCGACAAGGAGATCCTGGAAGATCAGGATCGTCATCCCCTGACCTATACCGGCCTGATCCGAGCCGCCTTCGTGCTGGGTCGCAAGATCGCGGCCATGACGAAGCCGGGCGAGCGCGTCGGCGTCCTGCTGCCGTCCAGCGCAGGCGTGGTCGTCACCTTCTTCGGTCTGCACGCCTTCGGCCGCGTGCCGGTCATGCTGAACTTCACCTCGGGCGAGGCCAATCTGAAGGCGGCGCTGAAGACCGCGGGCGTCAGCAAGATTTTGTCGGCCAAGCGCTTCGTCACCCAGGCCAAGCTGGACGACCTGATGGAGACGCTCAGAGAGGTCGCCGAGATCATCTGGCTGGACGACGTGCGCAAGACCATTGGTCTGGCCGACAAGCTGTACGGCCTAAGCGCCGGCATGGCCCCGCGCCGCTTCCGCACGAAGACCGACCCGGATTCGCCGGGCGTGGTCCTGTTCACCTCGGGCAGCTTCGGCGCGCCCAAGGGCGTGGTGCTGAGCCAGCGCAATCTGGTTGCCAACGCGCGCCAGGTCGCGGCGCACATCGACCTGAAGCCTGAATGGGTCATGTTCAACCCGCTGCCGACCTTCCACTGCTTCGGCCTTACCGGTGGGGTCATCCTGCCGCTGCTGCAGGGGATGAAGGCGTTTGAATACCCCTCGCCCCTGCACGCCAAGCAGATCACCGACCTGCTGCCCCAGGTGAAGGCCTCGATCCTGTTCGCGACCGACACCTTCCTGAACCAGTACGCCCGCGTAGCCGAGCCCGGCGACTTCGCCACCCTGCAGTTCGCCGTCGCCGGCGCCGAAAAGGTCCGCGACGAGACGCGTCAGATGTTCAACACCAAGTTCGGCGGCGTCGAACTGCTGGAGGGCTATGGCGCGACCGAGGCCGCTCCCGTGGTCGCGGTCAACCACCCCGACCGCAACCGCCCCGGCACCGTCGGCCAGATCATGCCGTGGATGGAATACCGCCTGGACAAGGTCGAGGGCATCGAGGAAGGCGGCCGCCTGTACCTGCGCGGGCCGAACGTCATGGCCGGATATATCTCGCCGAATAACCCCGAGGGCATCGAGCCCCTGGCGGACGGCTGGCACGACACCGGCGACATCGTCGACATCGACGACGAGGGTTACATCACCATCCTGGGCCGCGTGAAGCGCTTCGCCAAGGTCGGCGGAGAGATGGTGTCCCTGCTGGCGGTCGAGGACATGGCCGGCGCCGTCTGGCCCGAACATCGCCACGCGGCGGTTTCCGTGCCGGACACCAAGAAGGGCGAGCGCCTGATCCTGGTCACCGAACACGCCGGCGCCGCTTCGGCCCAGCTGTCGGAGTGGGCGCGCGACAACGGCGCGCCGGAACTGGCGGTCCCCAGGAAGATCATCAAGATCGACGCCATCCCAGTTCTGGGCACTGGCAAGACCGACTATGTCGCCATCCAGAAACTGGTCGAGGACGCCCTGAAAGCTGCCTGATCGGGATGGCTTGCAGAGCCTGTTGCTTCGCTTAACCTCCGCCTTTGCGCCTTGCGTCGGTCCGGTTCCCGGACCTGGCGGTCGTGCGTCATCGGGAGGAAATAACGAATGGCGAGTTCAGCGTCTCTTTCGAGTTGGGCCCCGCGCTTCCAGAGCGTTCTGCGGATCGTGGCCGGCCTGCTGATCCTGCAGCACGGCGCGCAAAAGATCCTGGGCTTCCCGCCGGGCGGCCACGGCGGCTTCAGCATGTCCAGCCTGTCCACCCTCGCGGGCTGGTCCGGCCCGATCGAGCTGGTCGGCGGCGTCCTGATTGTGTTGGGCCTGTTCAGCCGTCCGACAGCCTTCATCCTGTCCGGTTTCACGGCCGTGGCCTACTGGATGGTGCACGCGCCGCAGAGCCCCTACCCGATCAACAACGGCGGCGAGCTGGCGGCGCTCTACTGCTTCGTCTTCCTGTATCTGTTCTTCGCCGGTCCGGGCCCGATCGCACTGGACAGCATGATGCGAGGCGGCCGTCGCCGCTGACACGATCAAGACGGCGCCTGGATCAGCCGATCCGGGCGCCGGTCATCGAGATCGAACCGCCCTCGATAGCGTCGGTAAAGAAGCTGACCGCCTCGCCCGGCGCCTGCTGGGCCGCGACGTAGAGCAGCGGCAGGTAATGCTCGTCGGTCGGCACGCTGAGCTGCGCCTGTTCGGCCAGATTCACCCAGTCGATCAGGGCCTCATGGTCGCTGGCGACGAAGGCGCGCTTCACCGCCTCGTTGAAGTCGACAGCCCAGTCATAGGGCTCGCCGCCCGCGCGCTTCCACGTCCGCAGATTGTGTACGAAGTCGCCGGACCCGGCGATCAGGACGCCTTCGTCCCGCAAGGGCTGAAGACGCTTGGCCAGCTCATAGTGGCCGCGTGCGTCGATGGTGCGATCCAGCGACAGCTGGACGATCGGCACATCGGCTTCCGGCCAGACGTGGGCCAGCACCGACCATGTGCCGTGATCCAGTCCCCATTGAGTCGTCTGCTGCGCCCCGGTCAGTTCCGCCACCCGGGCCGCCAGCGAGGGCGAGCCGGGCGCGGGATACTGCATGGCGTGAAGTTCGGGCGGGAAGCCACCGAAATCATGGATGGTTTCCGGCTGCTCCTGCGCCGTCACGCCCAGCCCGCGCGTCTCCCAGTGGGCCGAGACCATGACCACGCCCTTGGGCTTGCCGATCTCCTCTCCCAGCGCGCGCCAGGCGTCCGCAAAGGGACCGCCCAGGGCGTTCATCGGAGAGCCGTGACCAAAGAAGATAGCGGGCTGGCGCATGATCTTAACCGTGCAGCTTCTTGGCGATTTCCGCGACATGCTGACCCTGGAAGCGGGCGCCGTCCAGTTCGTTCGGGCTGGGCATGCGCGAACCGTCGCCCTTGGTCAGGGTGGTGGCGCCATAGGGCGTGCCGCCGGTGATCTCGTCCATGTTCATCTGACCGGCGAAGGAATAGGGCAGACCGACCACGACCATGCCGTGGTGCATGAAGTAGTTGTGCAGGCCGGCGAAGGTGGTTTCCTGACCGCCGTGCTGGGTGGCCGAGGCGCTGAAGGCGCTGCCGACCTTGCCGATCAGCTTGCCCTGACCCCACAGACCGCCCGTCTGGTCGAGGAAGGCGCGCATCTGCGACGCGGCCGTGCCGAAACGGGTGCCGGCGCCCAGGATGATGGCGTCATAGTCGGCCAGTTCGCCGACCTCGGCGATCGGAGCGGCCTGATCCAACTTGTAGCCCGACGCCTTGGCCAGCTCGGCGGGCACGGTTTCCGGCACGCGCTTGATGTCCACCACGGCGCCTTCGACGCGACGCGCCCCTTCAGCGACGGCTTCAGCCATCTGTTCGATATGACCATAGGTCGAGTGATAGAGGACGAGAATCTTGGGCATCAAACGCTCCGCTAAATCTGACTGACGCAAACGCAACTGCATCAGTGCCTGATTTAGCGAGATGTTGCGGCGCCGCAAGTCCCGATCGTCAAATTTCCATACGTCGCGCCAAGGGGCAGACGCGATCATAGAACTCCTGCGTCGCGGGCGCCCGGCCGCCGCGTGACAGGATGAAGCGGTGCTCGACCACCATGGCCTGCTGCTCGATGTTCAGGCCGGTCCAGTCGCACAGGTCGTCCAACGGATAGGCATAGGCGGAGGGGCCGTCGCCAGCCTTCAGCTTGCTCAGCAACAGGTTCAGACCGTTCTGCGCCTGCCAGACGTGGACCAGTTCATGGATGAAGACAGCCTGGGTCCGCAGCGGAGCCCGCGACAGGTCCGGCTCCAGCGTCTTTTTCGGCCAGACGATCCAGTCGCGTCCGAACCAGCGCCCCGGCACAAAGGCCCGCTCGAACGGCCAGGGCGAACCCAGAAAACGGATATCATCCAGTCTCAGGGCCGCGCCGAAGACCTCGCGGGCCAGCGCCGCCTCACCGTCCGCCAGCGGCCGTATCATCGCCAGTCCA
>DAIOID010000039.1:0-22036 GCA_036744355.1 Brevundimonas sp. | reverse complement strand
GCTCGTCAGGCTCATAACCTGAAGGTCGCAGGTTCAAATCCTGCTCCCGCACCCAGTGATACCCCACAGGTTCCCCCTGTGGGGTTTTCTGCGTTCTGGGCCTGGCCGAGCGACAACAGCGCCGCAAGGCTGCCGTGGACCTCAAGCTGGAATTTGCCTAGGCCCTCTGCCGGAATGAAGTCCACACGGTCGATCAGTTTGCGCAGTTCCGCCCGCACCTCCTCGCCGTCCTCGCCCTCGATGGCCTGGTGCAGGTTTTCCGCCAGCCGGCGGTAGGCGTCGGCCGCGCCCGGGTGCAACTGAATCACCGACGGGGCGGCGTCGGCCGCCAGTCGGATTGGATTTCGCTCCGGCGGGTTTTCAGCGGCGCGCTAATCGTCTTCAGTTCTTCCGTTTCGATCGCACCGTCCAGGCACATGGTCTGCGCGCGCTTCAGTTTGCGCTCAATCTCCGCCAGTTCGCGTTCCAGCGGCGCCCGTTCGACCTGAAGCGCGCGGCGCTCGGTCTCTGCCGCGGCGTGAAAGGCTCTGACGGCCTCTGCGATCGCTTCGGGGGACAGCAGGTGGGTCTTGATGCCGGTGAGGACGCGCTTTTTTACTGTCGTGGCGGCGATGATCTTGCCGTTGGAGCAGGTCCCGCGTTCACGGTGGCCGCTGCAGTTATACTTGCTGGCGTTCAGGGTCATGCTGAATCCGCACTGCTTGCATTTCATCAGGCCTGACAGGAGGCGTTTCGGCTTGCGGCCTTGGGCGGCGGGCAGGGCGGACAGTTCCGCTTTGCGGCTCTGCACCCGCGCCCAGAGCTCATCATCAATGATGCGCAGTTCCGGAGCGGGCTGACGGATCCAGACTTCCGGCGGATTCAGCACCGAGGAGCGGCGTCCGGTGTCGGGGTGTTTGCGGTAGCGACGCCGATTGAACACCCGCACGCCGATATAGAGCTCCTGGTGCAGGATGCCGTCGCCGGTGCGGCGGTCGCCATGGATGGTCGACGGCGTCCATGTCCCGCCGCGCGGCCCGGACTCGCCTGCCGCGTTCAGGCTATGGGCGATGGCGCGGGGCGATTCCCCATCCGCGTAACGCGCGAAGATCGAGCGGATCACGTCGACCTGATGGGCGTTGGGCTGCAGTTCGCCCTTGCCGATGATGTCATACCCATAGCAGCGGCCGCCGCCCGAGAAGCCGGCCTTGACCCGTGCCGTCAGGCCTCGACGCGTTTTTACGGCCAGGTCGTGCAGGAAGAGTTCGTTCATCGTGCCTTTCAGTCCGATGTGAATCCTGTCGATCGGGCCTTCGGCCAGGGTCTTCAGTGCGACGCCGGCGTAGGCCAGGCGTTTGAAAATGCCGGCGATGTCCTCCTGGTCGCGCGACAGCCGATCGAGCGCCTCAGCCATGACGTCGCTGACTTCGCCGCGCTCCACCGCAGCGAGGAGGGCGCGCAGTCCTGGTCGATTGGCGATCGCGCTGCCGGAAACCGCCTCATCCCTGAACACGAGAACGTCTGTGACGCCCTCGGCTCGGCTGGCTTCGCGCAGCAGTGCGATCTGGTCTGCGTTCGACCGGGTGTTCTGGAGGTCGGAGGAATGGCGGCCGTAGATGGCGCGTTTCTTGGGGCGAAGGACCAAGGGATTTCCCGTTTGAAGTTTTCTGCAAAAAAGCGGTTGACGCCGCCTGTCGTTGTGTCTTATATAGGCAGATAGGCCGAATTCTGCCTGTAACTTGACATTGCCGTCTGGCTATCGCATTCTGCGGGAACATTCAACCCGTGGAGTGCCTATGCGCGTCGCCCATTGGGGCCCGGCGAACGCCGATGCCCTTGATCAGAAAGAATATTCCGTCCGGCTGATGGGCGGTGAGGCGCTGCGGATGCGTCTGGAGGCGACGGATTTGTCCGCCGTCAGCGAACAGTTGCGTCGCGAGCGGGCCCTGGTCGGTCACCTCATCATCGAAGAGCACGGCTATCCGTCGATCGTCGAAGCGCTCGTGCCCAGCCATCGCATCCAGCTGGTGCTCGCTCATGACGGCTGACGCCAACGTCATCCGCCTGTCGCCGCGGCCGGAACGACGCAGGCCGGCGAGGCCGCTGATCCCTCCCTGGGCCGAAGACGCGTCGACGGCGTCTTATGACGCCGCCGTCGCGCTCCTCCTGCCGACGATCCGCGCCCTGGCGCGGCTGGCGCGTCAGCGTGCGGCCTTCACCGTCGGCGACTGACCTGCGGCCGCCGCAAGTCGCGGCGGCCTTCCTATCCCAACAATCCGGCCCGTCGTCATTCGCGCCTCCGCGCGAAGCCGATGACGTGCGCCCTGAAGCGAAATCCTATGAAACCGAAAACCCCTAACAGGCGCGTCGTCCTCTACTCGCGCCATTCCACCAGCAGAACCGATCCGATCGATGCCCAGTTTGGAGGCGGCAGTAGTCAAACCCCGTACGTCTTCGGCGTCCCTGGACAGGGGAGTCTGATCAGCCATCAGTCGGATTTGCAGTCGTTCTTGGCTTCGAATTCGAAAGCACGTGCTTGATCGGGGGAGGGTAGCCATGAACGCAAACTCTCCCGATGCTTCGCTGAAGCGGCAGGCGCTCTCCTGTTCTGTGAAGGATCACGAGGTCGCCGAAAGTCCGTGTGGCGAAAATGCTAACGGCATGCCGCAGGAGTTGGCGGAAGAAGCGGTCGTTAGAAAGGATGCCGTCATCTATGTGCGCCTTCCGTCCGATGAGGGAGGAATGGGCGCCGGCCTGACCGACCAGATCGACGCTTGCTCCCTGCTTTGCGCAGAACGGTCATGGAACATCGCTGATGTGGTCGTGGACGAGGCCGTTCGCACGGCGGCCGATCCCCATGGAATCAATCTCGCCTTGTACGCCCAAGCGGACGTGGTGGTCGTCTATGACCTGGCGGTGCTGACGTCCTCCACCAATCTGTTGCTTTGGCTGATCGACGACTTGCAGCAGCGCAACATCGAACTGGCGGTCGCCGCCAACCGATCGGATTTCGCGGAAGCCCTCTCTGATCAGGCCGTCTTCGACGACATCCTGGAAAACAACCCGACCGCCATGGAGATGATCGGGGACATCGAAGACCTGAGGGGCGACCTGACGGACTTCGTTGCGATCGAGGCCGACCTCGAGAGTCGGGACGAGTTGATCTGGCTGGTGACCGACCAGCCGATCACCGCCGTGCGTCTCGCGGACGAGATCAACGCGCTCCACCACGGCTGATCGGCCGCAGCTCTCTTCCCGAAATCAAAACCACCTGTCGTCGCCTCGCCGAGCGCGAGAGCGGCGCTCCCTATTGGATACGAAAGAATGCAAGAAGATCCCATCTCCCCCGCTGATGAGCCCGCAGAACCCGTCCAAGAGGTCGGCGTGCGTACGCAGATGATCTGTGACGGCGTGGTCTACGAAATGATCATGCTGCCCGATCCGGATGATCCGGACCGCTTCCACATGCGCCGCGTCCAGCCGGAGGCGCAGCAATGAGCGCGCTGCCGGGTCACCCGGTCAGGAATTCTCGGATTGACGTCACCAGCTATGATCTCGAGGAAACGCTCGCCAATGAACGCCGGCGACAGATCGAGGCGAGGAAAAGCCAAGATCTAGAGGAACTGGATCAGATGCTGGCGCCCTTGGCGATCGCGATTTCGCGATTGACCGCGCGCATGGAAGCGGGGGCTGCCGATGCGTGAGATGCCGCCTCCTGGCAGCCGGGTCGCCTTCTATTCGCGGTATTCAACCGCGCTCCAGTCTTACAGGTCGATTGAGGGGCAGGAGCGGCTTTGCGCCGCCTATGCCGAAAAACAGGGCTGGGTGGAGGCGGGCCGCTACAGCGACGCTGAACGTAGCGGCACCACCACCAGGGGACGCCAAGGTCTGTTTGCGATGCTGGCGGCGGCTGATCGCGGGGAGTTTGACGTTCTCCTGCTGGAAGAAACGGACCGGGCCAGTCGCGACGCTGCCGACATGCACCGCATCGCCAAGGAATTGGAAGAGTTGGACATCGTCCTGTGCACCGTCGTCGGCGGTGTCGTCACGGACATCGAACTGGCCTTCAAGTCGGTCCAATTTCAGCAGTTCATCAAGCAGAACGCGGAGAAGTCGAAGCGTGGCCAGGAACTGGCGGTGTCGCAGGGGCGAATGTCGGGTTCGGTGGCCTATGGGTATCGGAAAGTCCAAGCGGTTGATGCGAAGGGCGAGCCGATCAACGGGCTACGTGAGCCGCACCCTGAACGGGCAGCGATTGTCGAGCGCATTCATCGCGACTTTGATGCAGGAAAATCGCCGTTCGAAATCTGCAAGGCTCTGAATGCTGAGGGAGTGCCGAGCCCCAAAGGCGGCCTCTGGCGCTCAGGGTCCCTGTCGGGAAATCGACAGGGCGGCATCGGCCTCCTGCGCAATCCGGTCTACATCGGAGAATACCATTTCCGAAAGACCAAGCGGAAACGCCGCAAGGATAAAATGAAGATGCGCTTCAATACCGAGGCTGAGCGCATGATCGTCATACACCCTGAGTTGCGCATCATTCCCCAGGACCTCTGGGACAGAAACCAGGCACGTCTCGCTGAGAATTTTGACAAACCCTTCCATGCCAAGCGCAAGGGCGAGTTCGTTTTCACCGGGAAGGTGTACTGCGGCAAGTGTGGTTGCACCTCGGTCGCGTCCGGCGGCAAGTACATCTGCACAGGTCGTAGTCAGAAGGGGGTGTGCGACAACACCCGCCGCGCAGCGCGAGTCGCCGTCGAGGAAAGCGTGTTCGATCGACTGCAGAAGCATCTGCTGAGTGCGGGTCTGCTGGCGCCGTGCATCGAGGCCTATCGCGAAGAGGCTGAACGCACGCGCGTCGAACACGAGGCGAAACGCAAAAACGGTCAATCGCGTCTGGAGGACGTCGATCAACGTATCGCCAATCTCGTCGCCCAATTGGGCGAGATGAGAGACACTGGCTATGCCAGCCAGATGTTGGCGACGGAACTGGATCGCCTGGGAGCCGAGAAGTCCGTCCTCGAGAAGCAGTGGAAGATTCGTCCAGGCGCTGAGCCTCCGCCGGCCGAGGACGCTGACGTGATTGCGGACAGGATCAGCGCCACGCTTCAGAACCTGCAACAAGCCCTGCTGGGGGATGATCGGGAGGCGGCGCGGGCACGCGAACTGCTGCGCGGGTTGGTGAGCCGAGTGGTGCTGACGCCGACGCCCGGTACGCCGACCGACGGGCGCGGAGCGGGTGATGTCACTGTGACCGTGGAGGGGCCGCTGGCGGCGCTCATTGATCTGGCGGCCATCGACATCAAACGCGTTACGAAGGACACACACCGGCCGATGTACAGCCTTGATAACGCGACTGCCGGCTGGCGCTTCTCCTATGTCCTGCCCTGGCGCGACCCCCGACTGACTACAGTCTACGGTGATTTGCCGGTGCTGACGGGTCTGCTCGACCACGCCGACGTCCCGGTAACGATGGAGGCCTTCGCCAAGGTGTTGGATGCTGCGGTCCCCGTAGGAGCCGAGGAGGGGGCTGCACGGAGTGGCGCGCAGCGTGCTCGCAATGCCGTCGCCTATCTGCAGGCGAAGGGCTTTACGCGCTGCGTCAATCTGAAGACCGAGCACACCGGCTATGTTTGGAACGATGAGAGCCTCACCGACGAAGAATGGAAGGCCCGCGTCGCCACCCCGCCGATGACCAGGGTGCTGCCGCCGCTTCGTGTCTCGCCGCCTGAAGCCGTGGTGGTCGTGGTAGGGCCGCTTGGGCCTGTCGATGTTGATCAGTCTGAGTGATCGTCGTGGGCAGGCGCGCCCGGCTACTCGATCACCGGCATGCCCTTGAAGACAGCCGGTGACGGCGGCGGTCCGTCGGTCCAATGCCAGGTCTCGCGGGTGCGCATTAGTCCCTGCGTGACCTGAGCCGGGACGGCCGGAATATCGACGGGCGTCGGCGCATAGGTGCCGGACGGCGCCAGGTTCAGCCGGAACCGATGCGGGAAACCGCCGAAGCGGACCTCCACCATCATGTCACGGACGGCGCCGTCGGGGATGACGATCTGTTCCGCCAGGATGGCGCCGCCGTGGGTCGTGCCGGGGTCGATGGTCGTCGTCTCCAGCATGGTCCGGCCCAGGGTGGAGATGGTCTGGCGTAAGCGTCGCTGGATGTGGTCATGCGACGCCTGCAACTGCCCCGAGGCGCTGCGGTAGGCGATGTCGTGGCGGCGCGGATGATCCTCCATCTCCTGGAGGGTCAGGAAGTACTCCACCGCCGCGTCGGCCCAGGCCAGATTCATCTCGCGCTGGGCGGTCGTGCGCGCGCTATGGCGCAGGTAGTCGAAGTCCTGAACGCTGTAGGGCTGTCCATCCAGGTAGAGGCGCACGTCCTCCGAGCCGATGTTGATCGGGTGGCCCGAAGTGTTGAAGGCTGCGATCGAGAAGAAGAACTTCTGAGTGTCGTTGTACCGGACCGGCAACAGCATGATCGCGCCGGCTGGCCCGTTCGACACCATCAGGGCGTTGCCGCGCGAGAAGCGAACGCCCACGCCGTGATCGGCCGTGGGGATCATCCGCACCTCCGGCGGCGGCGTGGTGGCGCAACCAGCCAAAGCAATCATGACCGCGACGATCGCAGCCTTGGGAAGCATCGACTTCATCCCCATGACCGTCCCCCTCCGTCAGAACTGAACCGGCGTGCCGGCGATGCGGCCGCAGAACTGGTTCCAGGCGCCTTCGAAGTAGGCGGCGTTCAGCTCTTCACCGCCGTCGATCAAGGCCGAGGCGTCGCCTGTACGATCCACGCCGGCCTCGAACCGCTGAAAGCCTGACATGCCGCCATAGGCGTTTCGACCATTCACCTCACCGCAGAACATGGTCGAGCCGTTGGAGTGCTCAATGCGGCGCACGTTCCGGAACTGGGCTGACGACGGATCGCGCAGTTTGTTCGTCACCGCCTGGCGCGCTGCAGCGCGAATGCGCGTCGGCGTCCAGTTCACGGGCGGCGTGCGGGCGCGTTGAGCTTCCACACAAGCCGCATAGGCGCCGCTGGCGATGTTCCGCATCCGCGCCATCACCGCGTCGGGGCTGCCGGGCGGATATCCGCCATTCGTGGAGCAGGCGTCGGCTTGTGCAGATGCGGCACCTCCGAACGCAACGGCCGCAGTCAGAACCAAAATGGCGAAGACGATTTTCCTCATCAGAACCCTCCAGATCTAATCTGTAGGATATATCCCGTGGTTTAACGAGCGGTGAAGCTGTCGCTTGCCGCCATGAACGGACGGGCGCTGGTGGCGTGGAATCTCAAGAAGCTGCGAACCGAACGCGGCATTTCGCAGGAGCGATTGGCCGCTGACGCAGGCATTGATCGTGCGTACCTGAGCGAGATCGAGCGCCAGTTGGGGAATGCGTCTGTCGATCTACTGGATCGACTTTCGGGTGTACTGGAGGTGCCGGTTTCGGCGTTTTTCGTTCTGCCTGAGCAGGGTGAAACTGCTCCGCGATCCCTACCGAGCGGCCGTCACCCTAGATCCTAAGGATCGACGACGACGTTCGTCGCAGCCGCTTTTCGGAGCGCGAAGATCAGACGCTTCGGCAATACGTGGCCTGGAGCAGCGATGGATCATCGGAACGACACTGTGGGTGACATCGGCCGAGGATGCGGTTTCATGCGCTGTCGCATTGCGAAAACAATCCGAACGCACCTTCCATAAGATTCGCGGAGCCATTTTGCTCGTTCTTTTCGCTAACCGTAGAGCGAGGGCAACATAAGGGCCTTTCTCGCGCGCTGGCGTCAGGATGTCATGGCCTATGACCATCGCCGATGGGCATGTCTGGGTAGTGGGTGTGAGGGCCTCACCTGCTTCTGCTATTCGTGCGGGTCCGGCCACGATGCGGGATTGAGGACCACGGCAAGATCGGCGACTGGAATGGCGAAAGCCTCGGTTTGGCCGCCTTGACGCGCCTTGGCGACCGCGCGTCGGAGACGCAAGGACAAGGCCTCGAACCCGTCCCGGGGGCGGGTCTGTCGCTCGCGCTGCAGTCCCGCCCAGTCGGACCAAGTAGCGCGGTCATCGCGCCCGTCGTGGCCACTGACGTGCGCATGATAGCGACCCAGCACGAACAGGACGATCCGGCCTGCCGGCCTCTCAAATCCGAGCCGGTTGCGGAGCTCGTCCTTGCCGTTCGTGTCTAGCCAAGCTGTCACGGTGTCGATCCATCCATTCGACTCTTTGATGAGTGAGGAGCCGACGTTGCGGCGCTTACGGTTGTCGGCGCCGACCGGGTGCTGCCATTTCAGCTGAAACAGGGCGATGTCGCCTGTGCGGTCGTCTTGGACGGCGTAGTCGATATCAGTCACGTCGCGACCGTCGCGCCGCAGGCGCAGGTTCCGGCCATTCGTGCGCCAGCGGGGGCCTTGGAAGAGGGCGTCGAGCTCTGCGATCCAGCGCCCTTCGCGAGCGTTCACGGCCCGGAACCAATCCTTCTCGTGGCGGACCTTGAGGTCGGTCAGAAGGAACAGGAACGGATTGACGTCCAGCCCATAGACGGGCAGCACCAACTGGTCGGCTCCGAGGTCGATCAGGGGCGGCCAGACGGGATCGGAGGTGTCGAGATGCACTGCCTTGGTCGCGGGCGACAAGGTAAAGGCCTCTAGCAGCGTCGCGATCTCGGTCTGGTCGGCATCAAGCATGCCAGCAACGCCCCGTATGAACGACTCCCTCGGGGCGTGGGTCGTCATGAGATTGCGGATATCCAGCTCCGGATCGCGGGCCTTGGCGATGGCGGCGAAGGCGATATGACGCTGGGCGCGGGCCGACAGCACTTCCAGCACCTCGAGCCAGTCCGAGTACCGCCGACCTCCGATGAGATCGTCGGCACCAAGCATGTCCTGCCCGAAGATACGCCTGAGGTAAAGGCGCGCCCACTCTCGGAAGTAGCCGTCGATCTCCTCCGTGGTCGTGTAGGTCAGTCCCCAGCCGCCGATCGTCCCCACATGGCGTTTAAGCTCTGGGGCTATCTCCCGATGTCTGCGCTCCAGGGCCCGTTCGGTCGGCCGATCCGCCTTCCGCCTCTGGTCGCTCGCCCACCGGAGATTGGCCATCCCGATGCGGTCGTCACCATGGGAATCGCGGACTGTCCTCAGCACCAGTACGTGCTCCAAAGACGATTCCCCCTTGGGACGCCGGTCGATCCATCCGTCGACCATGCCCTCCTTCATCCATCCCTGAAGCCGTCCGGCTAGCTCCAGCGCCCCGCAGCGGAATAGGAATTCGTCGGCGATTCGCTGACTGTGTCTCGTGGATGGGAACAGGATGAAGGTCTCGCTCCTCTCACTGTCCGGGATGATGCGACGCAGGGCGTGATTGGCACCCCACCCCATGACGAAACGTTCCCTGTGGTCCGACGCCGCCCGGTGGCCTGCCGGGTCGAACAGGTCGCGCATGTTGAGGTCGTCGAGACAGCGGACTGTTTCCAAGACAGTCGGAGCCGAGGGTTCCTCCCAGGGCAGGATCGCGGCCTTCTGGTCTGCGATGGCCCGGGTCAGCCGCTCTGCCGGTGTCTCCCGAGCACCCCGCCTATCCGCTTCCTCCATCCACGCCTCCCGGGGACGACGCTTGACCACCTGGGCTCAGGAGAATGCGCTCACCTCGATGGAGTCAACACCATCTGGATGGAGAGACGAGGAAGCACATCGATACCAGGCAATACGCGCAGCTCGTCGATAGATGGGTTCGGATGATCGAACTCGAACCGCAGCCATGTCCGACGCGCGCTTATTCGTTCGAGCTGAAGCGAGCCTGGGCTATCGCCACTTCGGGCAATCTGAAGCGCCGGCTGGCGAATGCCGTCCGGGAAAATCGCTTCATCCCGACCGACGAGTACAATCACGTAGCGGGTCTCCTCCTGATCTGAGTGCGCGACCCTACCGCGAGCCGCTCTATCGGGCCTTCGCGGGATGTCGATTTCGTTTGCCGTATGGGACCGCCCGGCAAGATGGCGCATACCTCTACTTCCGCCTGACGAACGGTTGACCGGATCATCGGCTCATAGGTAGTCGGCAAGCCCGGCTGGTCCACTCCGGAGGATCATGGCTTGGGGGTTCGCTTGAAGCTCCCTGTCCACGAGGAGCGCACGCAGCAGCGCAGGCCGCAACCCGTTCGGGCCAGTGTGGAAGGTCTCCGTGCGAAGCGCACCGCGAAGGCTCTGCTCGAGCGCGGGCCAGCCACCCCGAGCGGCGTCTAGCCAGCCGAGACTCTGCGAGTTGAAGTAAGCGACGGCCTCCCTTCCGAAGTACTTCTCGAGCTTGAGATGGCCGAACTGCCAGACCAGACGGGCGCGTATCTCACCGGGCCAGTTCGCCGGAGGATCGACGGTGTAGAGGGGTTTCAGGTTGCCGTCCTCGAATGGCGAGCAGTTCAGGAAGAGCGCGTCGTCAGGCAGACGCTCAAAGTAGGGATGCAAGAACTGCTTCGTCGGGTCAGTCTCGCAGCTCGATGCCTTGTGCTTGTTGCACTTGTCGCAGACGCCGATGAGGTTGAGGTGCAGGATAGCGAGGGCCGGGTAGTGTTCCTTGGGCAGGAAGTGATCGACTTCCCACGGCCTTCGGCCGTTGCACAGGAGACAGAGATCACCGGCGGCTCCAAGCGCTTGGCCGTAGAGTTCAGAAAGCGGCCTTCTGGAATGAAGGCGCCAGGTCTCCCGCTGCCAGTGGGCGTCGTTTCCCCAGCCATCGGAGCGCGCCACCTGATGCGGTCTGAACTGTCCTGCCGCATAGGCACCATGCAGGGCCGCGACCTCTCCTTCGCGTCCCGTCAAACTGTCGCGTTCCTCGTCCGTGCGCGCACGAGCGATCGCTATTTGGTAGTCGGCCGCGGCGCTGCGGTTCGGAGGGAGGGCCGATCTCACGTGGACCGTCGCCGCCGCTGTTCGGTGAGGATGAGCGAACGCGCCTGGCCGCTGAGACCTCGCGTGAATTTCCGCTCCACCTCGTCGAGGGGGAGTTCGGCTAGGCCCTCCAAAATATCCACGTACTCGCTGCGGCTGGTGTCCAGCTGGAACACTTCCCGCGTGATTGTGCCCACGTCCTCTCCGAAGGTCTCGATGACCGGCAGGCGGATGCTGGTGAAGGGGCCATGGCGGGTGATGACCCGGACAGACCGCGAAGGGGTCTCCTGCACAAGGAAGGGGGAATGGGTCGCGATGACGGCGTTGGCCCCCCGTTCGCGGAGTACCCGCCTCAGCGCCCTGAGGAAACTAGCCAGCAGCGGCGGATGGAGGTGCGCTTCTGGTTCGTCAACGAGCACCAAGCTCTGCGACCGGACATGGGCGCAGAGTTGGGACACCATCAGTAGCACGAACTTGTGCCCTGTGCTGGCCTCGCCGAAGAATTGTCGCAGTTCCTCGGCGAGAGCGACGTCGTCCATGTCTACGATGTCGCCGGCGCCGGCGAGGGCTCCGGAGCGGAAGGACGGCTCCGCGAGAACCTCCTTGATGACCGCGCGAAAGCGCGTGTCTACACTGAAGGCTTCGATCATGGCGGCCTCGAAGTCGCGACGGATGCGGTCCGCACTCTTCAGCGGCACGGCGCCAGCTTCGCTGGCGGCCGACAGGTCGCGCAGACCGAAATAGCTATACCCCGAGTCCACCCCGGCTTGGAGGAATCCGGATCGCCCCCGCACGCTGTCGCCGGGGACATTGAACTGGTCCAAGGCGCTGTAGGAGAAGGCCAGGACCCGCGAGAAGGACCGCGGAGTGCTTAGCCGGCCCCAAGATCGCTCTTCCGAGGGGTCGAATGCGGAGAGGGCGAGATTGGCCAGAAGGCGTGTCTTACCGGAGCCGTTTGGCCCTACCAGCACGACGATTTCGCTCGGCAGGTCGTCATTGACCCCGAAGTCCAGTTCGAGATCGACGGGGTCGCCGCCGACATCCGTCGAGAAGTGCAAGGTCCAAGCTTCGCCCAAGGCGGCTGGACCGCGCGTCAAGATCGCAATGGCTTCGTCCAGAGCGGCGCGCGACGGCGTGTAACGTACCAAGGACTGCACGAAGGCGAACTCGGTGGAGAACCGCGCGCGTCTTTCCGGATCGACTGCGACATCCCCGAGCGCCCTTAGGACCGCGTGGGCGTCAGCGCCGGCGAGGTCGCGCAGTTCGCGGTAGTATTCTGGTCCCACGCCCAGCGAGAACATGTCCTCGGGAACGACATCGAAACGCAGGGGGAGGGGGGTCCGGCCCCTCTGCTGTCCGGCAGCGGCGATCCGCACAAGGCCTACACGCTGTTCGATACCCTGATCATCGATCCGGGCCAGCAGGAAGGTCGTCTGCAGCGCTCCGTCCGGCAGGGCGTCAGGCCTGAGGCTCCAGCTACCGGCGGGGGCCCGGGTCTCGGCGAGACCGGGACGGCTGCGGATGACGTGAAACGTCGGCATTAGCCGGCGGACGCGGTGGCGGCGAGGGCGGCGCCGAAGTGGCGATCGACCTCCTGATCCAGCCTCGCGTCGTCGAGGGCGTCTAGTGACAGGACTTGGTTGGACGCCCGCAGACCCAGGATGGCGCGCCGGGTGACGTCCTCGAGGTTCCTGCCGCCTGCCGTCGCGTGGGCGCGGGCCCAGCCTTCGGCGATGGCGCGCGCGACCCGGAGCGAACCGGACAGGCCGGGCCGCTCGAAAATCTGGACCTGTGCATCCTCGGGAAGCGCCTCGAGGAGCGTCCAGCGACGCTCGCCGTCTCCCCGGTCCAACGCCGCGCCCCGCATCCAAAGCCTCTGGAAGGTGTTGCGGACGCCGCCCCGGAAGCGGGCCTCGGCGCGACTGAAACGCCAGACTGTCACATCAGGCAGGAGCACGGTCGTGATCCAGGACCAGACATCGTCGCGGAGCCCCTCCTCCTCCGGGATCAGCCCTGGCTCGGCAAGGATGACGGCCGCCGCGGCATCGAACTGTCCCCGGTCGTTCCGGGGCAGCGGATCGGGAAATCCGAAGTGACGCGCCACGGTCAGCACGCGGTCGCGGATGTCCTGCAGTTCCGTCTCGGTGGCCCGACGGGCGCCGAGCGCCCCCCAGGACGTCCATCGGGCGACCGACGCGTCCCGGTCCTGCCACGAGGGACCGTCCAGCCCGTCCTCCGATGTCAGCAGCGTGATGACCCCCAGCGAGCGGAGGCGTGGAAGGTGGAATTCAGGCATCCTCGCCCTCCGCGACCAGTTGGCCTATCCGCGCCTCGAAGTCGGCGGGGTTCGTCCTCAGGAGCTGGCGGACCCCAGCGATCTCCTGCCCGGGGAAGCCGCGCGCGAGCCATTCCAGCACCGTTGCTGCGACGGAGGTCGGCGCCTCCTCCGCAAGGGCGGGATCGAAGGTGTCGTCCGCAAGCACGTCACGGAGGATTTGGGAGATCACCTGATGCATCATCTCGGAGACAACCGGCGCATCTGCGACCGAGACACGGTCGAGGAAGTCGGTCCGGTCACTGTTCAGGAAGAGCTGCACCGAATCCGAGAAGTCGCGGGTCAGGTCGCCAGGGAACCACGCCAAGCGCCAAGGCGCGCGTGGCGTGTCTCGGAACTCCGATGCGAAGGACACTGTCATCATGGGGAAGCGTGGTTCAGCTGGCTCCAGAGTGATGGTCCGGAGTTCGCCCCATAGCTTCTGGCCGCGCTGGCGCGGCGACAGGACTGAGGCACTGCTCTCCGGCGACAGCATCAGGATCTCGGTCCGCAGCGTCACGGCCTGCGAGAGCTCGGTCCCGGTAAGTTCGATGTCTAGGGTCGACGACGGCGACTGTTCCGTGAGCACCGTCCGTTTCCAGACATGCCGGCGACGATCGCCCCTCGGGCTTCCCGTGCCGACCGTCAGGACCAGCTCGAGCTGCAGTACCGCCGGGTCATGGCCGAGGGAGGCGGCCACCGCCGCAAAGTCCAGTCTGACCTGACGGCGCAGCCGTAGGTCCGTGGTGTGATCCCAGTGCTCGACTCGATCCGGCACGGGTTGCTGGGCGGGATCGTCGAGCCAAGCCCACGGCGGCGCTATGACGCGTGCGGGATCTATCCGCAAGTAGGGGTAGGCGATCGCGGTCATAGGTCAGTCCGCCGCCGTCACGGCCAGGCCGACGGCGGCCAGACCTGGTACCCGCACCCGCACCCGGGCAGCAACCTGGGACCGAGGCTGGACGACAAGCTGCGGGCCCTCCGCCAACAGGGTGCCGTCACCGCTTCGCCAGTCGATGACCCGCACCACCCCCGACCCTTCGATCCGCGTCTCGGTGGTGAGACGGTCGTCCATCACGAGGCCGGGCGAGGCCGTGATCCTGAGCGTCTCCGTCGAGCTGTTGCTGGCGGCGACGAGGAACAGGGCGTCCACCTCGTCCCCCGCAGGCTCCAGGCTGACGAACTCTGGCGGCTCGATCTGCCAGCGGCGTCGCCGACCCACGTTCGGTCGGTCCGGGACGGGACCTGGGAGCTCGGGATCGAACGGCAAGAGCTGCCCCAGCCGGGCGGCCGCCTTGGCCAAGGGAGGTTGGTTCCGGTCGCCGGTCACCTCGATTTGCTGCGGGAAGATGGTCTCGTAGGCGTACTGCCTGATCCGCCCCAGCGTCCTGTTCACGTACATGCGCGCGTTCCGTTCCGTGAGACTGTCGGGTATCCAGTCGTCGTGGGCGGGAGGCTCGGACGCCGCGAATGCCTTCTCGATCTCCTGGTCGCTGTCGACGATGAAGACGCCGGCCCACTCTTGGAGATCGTTGCCGATCTCCGTTCCCTCCAGATATTTCACCACGAGCTCGACGGGTCTCATGAGCGCGACGGCCGCCGAGGTAGGCGGGATCAGGCCGTCCTTGCGCGCGGCGGAGCGGTCGCCCCGGAAGCCCCTACGGATCGCCAGCTTGCCGGTCAGCCGCTGCCCGGCCCCGACCCTGATCTCGCGGGTGCCGGCCTCGTTTCGCTTCAGGCTCTCGTAGGCCTCGACGTACAGGTCTAGCGGAGGGAACTGCGCGGGCGGCGGGATGACGACCTTCTCGCCCTCGTCCCACAACTCGAAGGCGATGGGCGGAGGAGCGCCGTCCCGCCGCAGCATCTTGGGCCAGAAGTACCAGAGAAGCGCCTCGCGCATGTCGGCGACCGCATGCTCGTCTAGGTCAGGCAGGACGATCAGGACCGTGGTGCCCGTGTCCTCTTCCCCGCGGTGGGGTAGTCCGAGACTGGTCGCGAGGGTCTCAGCTTCCGGGCCGATGACTGGGTCGACGTACGTCGGCCGCCCTCCCGTCCCGCCCGCGGACACGCCCCACCAGTGGCGTCCGGTGTGTCGGTGATCGTCGGCGTCGGCGAATTCGTTGCCGACATGGGTCGCGATGAGGCGTCTCTCCACGCTCTCTCCCGACACCGCGAGGCTATCCAGAAGAATCGTGGAGCACTGGCTGGCGGCGAAGAGCGACATCTTGCCGTAGCCGTAGGTGCCGCCCCCGAGCTCGATGTCGCGTCGAGCCCCGATGTTGCGCACGAGATTGACGAAGTTGTCCCGTTCCCGCGTGTCGGAGCGGATGTCGGCGCGTGTCGGACCTGACAGGCCCCAGGTGCCGAAATCGGCGATCTCCAGGACCCGGACCGGCGTCGATCCAGCGTTCCGCAGGGGGAGGAGCAGGTCGGTCTCATCATCGATCACCGGCATGTCCGCGAACACCTGACCCTGCAAGACCGCGGTCTCCTCGTCGGTCAGGGTGCGGACGCGGATGCAGATCCGGATGGCCTCGCCCTTCCGGGCGTCCCATGAGTTTTGGCCTGCCTCCCTCAGCAGCGTTTGGAGCTGGGTAAGCGACGGCGTTCCGAGAAGCCGCCTTGCGCCATCGCCAGCCAGTCCGCCCGACGGCGCGAAGGGCTCGGAGAACAGGTCAAGCGGCATGGGCGACGATCTCCAGCAGGGCGGACGCCTCCACTGCATCCATGCGGAAGCGGTCCGCAAGGTCCAACTGTATTGAGTAGGAGACGGCAGTGACCCCGGGTGGGAGATCGCCGCCAGCCAGCGACTGTCGCACGAGACGCGGGAAGCCTTCCACGACGCCATAGGCGGTGTCGTGCAGGATCGAGAACCGCATGGCGGTCCAGTCGGAAGACACGGGCGACCAGCCGACGAGCTCTAGCTGGGCGCGCAGGCCGGCGGCGTCCGAAGCCGCCGTGAGCGCCTCCGACGCGAGGCCATCGATCGACAGATCGCCCGCCGGATCGGGTTCGATCACAAGGGCGCGCAGCTGGAGTGCCCCGTCGGGCGGCGGCTCGAGCTGGTCGATGGCCGAGATCGTGACCGTGCCCGCTGCGGTGCGTCGGCTCGTCTTGCACTCGATGGCGGCTCGACCGGCCCTGAAGTCGTGACGGCCCGCCGCCGGCCCCGTCCAGGCGCGCCAGGCCGTGGGAGCCACCGACAGAAGATCGTTCAGGACCCGCAGCTCCCCGATCAGGCCGATCGCCCGTTCCATCGACCATGCGGACGCCGGGCGTTCCAGAAGGTCGCGGAACTCCTCCAAGGTGCCAGAAACGGCCGGCGCGGGTGCCTCGCCGGCGGCGAGCCGTCGGACGATCTCCTCGACGAGCTGCTCGAACACCCCCTCGAGACGCGTCTCCAAGCACGCAAGCTCCACGAAGCGCCGCCCCTCGCCCCGGACGGAGAGCATGCTCTCCCGGATGCCAATGGCGCGGCTGGCCATTAAGTCGGGGAAGGGTTCCGCTGGCGCAAGCGGGATCAGCAGCAGGGCGTCGCCGCCCTGTCCGACCGCCAGCCGCGGTGTTCCGCCCTCGAGATCGATCGACAACTCCACCGATGGGATGCCGAGATCGCCGTCCTGTCCTAGGGCCGAACGCAGGCGGCGCCAGTGACCGAGGGCTCCGGAGGTCGTCGTCATGCGCCGTCCTCCAAGTCCGCGAGCAGGTCCTCGCCATCAGCCGCATCCGTGTCGAGCCGGACGCGCACGAAGCTGCGACGGTCGCCACGATCCGGGATGACGATGGCCACGCCCAGCACTGGGCCGACCGCATCCAGCGGTGCGCGGTACCCGGTGTCCGACTGAGGCGTGGAGGCCGGATCGATGGCGTACAGCGCCAGCAGGGGCGTGTAGGGGCCGATGCTGGCTTGGCGGCTCGCCTTGAGCGCCTCCCAGTCTCCATCGGCGGAGACGTTGTCGACATCGAGCAGCACGTCCCGCTTCGACATCAGGGCCTTGATGTCGGCGGCCCCGTCCCGACGAGGCAGGCTCAGGCGGGAGCGGTTGACCTGCCGGACGGGACCGAGCGATCCAAGCGCCCGATCCGACGGCGCGCCCTTCAGCGGCTCGACGACCGCGAGATTCCAGTGGGCGAAGACGCGCGCGTCGGCAGCGTGTTCGGCACGGATGTACTCGAGCAGGTCCTTGCCCAGCGGGTCACGATCGGAAGCGCGGTAGGACCTGAGGAATGCGAGTACGGGGGTCAGTGGCACGCCTCGCAGGAGGCGCGCCCCTCTGGTCGAGTCGGGGGTCGCGTCCACGAGGGCCGCCTCGACGAGTGCACTGCCGGCATCCCAGTTGGAATTGAGGCGGCCGGCGTCCCGATGCTGGAAGCGGATCGTCTGGAGATGTTCTCCCGAGAAGCTCACGTCGCACGCGTCCGCGTTCATCATCTTAGCGGCCGCCGTGATGGCCATGCCGGGAATCTGCCGGATGCGGACCGCGAACTCGAGCGGGGTTTGGTCGCGCCTCACGTACTCCGCGATGTCGCGACGGATCTCGTTCTCCACCGCGGCGAGATCCCGGAAGGCCGCCGACAGGTCGGCGGTCATCCAGAGCCTCGGGAGGTCCTCGTAGCCGGGCCTGTAGCCGAACCACCGGCCCATCTGCAGGAGGGTGTCGTACTGGCTCGAGGTGCGCACGAAGTAGCTGACTACAAGGCCCTCGATCGTGAGGCCGCGCGCTAGCACCGAGCCGCCGATCACGATGTACTTCCTCGCCGGGGTGTCGAAGTCGAGACGGGCGTCGCTGGCGCTGTTCTCCACCACGATGGCGATGTCCTGCACGACCTCAGGCACGTGCCGACGCACTTCCTCCCAAGGGACGGCGGTGAGGCCGAAACGCGCCGGACTGCCCTTGGCGCCTTCCTCCGCCCACAAGTCGGCGAGCTTCCTCTCGAGCGCGGAGCCTCCCAGACCTGCACGGAAATGCTTCAGCCACATCGTCACGCTGTCGGCGAGACGCTGGTGCGTGGCCGTGTAGACGGTGGTGTGGATCAGCATCGAGCAGTGCTCGCGCTGTTGGCCGCGGGCGTGGCGCGCGGCGGTCGCCAGCACGAAGTAGCGCAACGCCCGCTCCAGCGAGTCCGGGATCGACGGCTCGAAGGTCAGACGGTCCCTGGCCGAGGGCGGCTGCACCGAGGCCACGTCGGGAAGCGGGACCTCGCGGACCACATCGAGACCCCGCTCCTCGGGCAGTTCGTCGTCGGCGTCCAAAGGATCGCGACCGAACAGCGTCTCGGTTCCAAAATAGCCGAGCGGAAGCGGTAGGGCCGTGATGAAGTCCTCGGGATAGAGATCGTCGAGCTGCCCCTGCGGCGTGTAGGGGTTGATGAGGACGTTCGCGAACGGCGTGGCGGTGTAGCCGACGTACTGGGCGCAGGGCAGTTCGCCGAGGATAGCGCGGACTAGGGCATTGATCGCGCTGGGATCGAACTGGGAGCCGCTGGCGTTCACGCTGGCCTGATCGCACTCGTCGTCGATGATCAGGACTGGCATCCGGCGCCGAAGACGCTCCGGGGTCTTCTGCAGCGCCTCGAGCAGGTGCGTGAGGGGCGTGACGTTCTTCTTCACGATGGCGACCTGCGCGAGGTCCATGGCGGAGAACCAGCCGTTCGGCAGTTCTCGGAAATCCCCGTCGTCCTGGTAGGAGGTGTGGAGGTGCCAGGCGTCGGGATTGCGGTTCCGGAGGTCCGCCTCGAACCGGCCCTGTGTCTGACGACGCAACGAGTTCGTCAGCCCTGCGAGGATGATGACGAAGCGGTAGCCGGCGTCCACCGCCTTGGCGATGACCGCCAGCATGTTCGCCGTCTTGCCGCTCTGCACGTAGCCAACCACTAGGCCACGTCCCGAGAACGTCGCCTGGCCGGGATCTTCGATGAGCCTCACGACCTCCGTGGAGGTGGCGTCGATCGTGGCGACCGTGTCAGCGGACCAGCGCCGCCGCTCGAGCAGGTGGGCCTGCAGGCTGGGCCAGTGGATGTTCGACGCATCAGGTCCACGATACCAGTCGGGACGTCTCGGCTTCCGGAGCGAATGAGGCTGAAGGAACTCGATCGGCGCCTCGATGGACCGACGAATTTCCTCGACCGCCGTCTGCCAATGGACGGTCTGCTGCGCGTCCAGGGGAAGGCCCAACATGGCCTCGAAGGCCTGACGCGCCTCCCTGGCCGCAGCGTCGAGATCATGGCCGTTCGCCTGTTCCTTGCGGATCTGGCGCATCCACACCTGGACCTGCGGCCCGAGGCCCGTCGCAACACCCGTGTCAGTCAATCGCTCGGCGCCCCTGCCTGCCGCAACACCGTGCGGCTGCACGGCATTACTGTTTCCCTCTACCATTCACCATCGGCGAACGGCGGCGTCAACAACTCAGGATTGACTCGAGGCGGACACCTGCGGCGGATGCTCGCTGGCCGGGACGTCGTCCGAATCGTCCGCGGCGGCCTCCTCGCCTGCCATGAGGTCGTTCAGCGCCTGCGCAATCTGGCGCGCGAGGAAGGGTGGGACCGCATTGCCGACCTGGACATACTGGGCGGTGCGGTTCCCGAGGAAGAGATAGTCGTCGGGGAAGGTCTGGAGGCGGGCCGCCTCGCGTACGGTGAGGGCCCGGCACTGAAGCGGATCGGGATGGATGAAGTAGTGCCCATCCTTCGAGATGTGGCTCGTCACCGTCGTGGAAGGTCGGCTTTCTGCCTGCACGCGGAATCGGTCGGCGAAATTGCCGGAGCGCCAGTTCCTGTGGTCCGGTGCCAAGGCGTCTGGATACATCTCGGCCTTCGGCGACCAGCCATGCACCCGGCCGAAGAGGGCAGTGAAGAAGTAACGGCCCAGATCGCTCGGCATGTGCGAGCGCGCCTCGTGATTCGCGATCCGACCGCTGGCTGACCCGGCTAGCCAAGCGTCCAAGGCTTCCGGCGGTGCCACGGTCCTCGTGACGGCGGCGACGCCCTTGCGTGGAAGCACTGGACAACGCATCCAGAATGCGTCCCGGAGCTGCCTAGCCTCGGGTTCCAGCGTCTTCACCTCCGTGATCTCCGAGGCAGAGATCGCCTCGATCACGGCGTCCATCTGGTCGACCATCGTCTCCCGCCACTCGGCGAAGCTGTCGTTCGACGACAGGCCGCTCCGCAGAGTGGGGAGCCCAGCGAGCGCTTGTGCGACGGTCACCGGCTCCTCACGAAGCTCGGGAAGCAGGATCGAGCTCAGATCCAGCCCGTCGACATGGTCCGCGCGGATGCCCACGATGAACATTCGGTGCCGGGCCTGGGGAACGCCATGCTTCTCGGCGCGCACCAGAAACTCCTCGCCCACACCACTCTGCGTTCCGGGCGCCTTGGCTGAGGTCATTGCAATCAGACGGTAGCTGTCCTCCTCGCCACCGGCCGACCTCAGATCGGCCAGCACGAGATCTAAGATGCGGACACCATCGACCTTCGACGACAGCAGCCCCTTCACGTTCTCCATGACGAAGGCGACGGGCCTGACCGCCTTCAGGATGCTGATGTATTCCCGGTAAAGGAAGTGCCGATGGTCCGCACTCGCCTCGTAGCCAGCCGTTCCCTGGTTCTTGACGCGGCCCGCTAGCGAATAGGCTTGGCAGGGCGGTCCGCCGACTACGATCGTGTCGTGCCGGGAGAGCTCCGCGAGTAGGGGCTTCAATGTCTCCGTCGCGGTCTTCGTCCCCAGCTCGAGGCACAGGACGTGATCGGTGGCCGCTTTCCACTCCTCCGGGTAACGCTTCGACCAGTCAGGCATGGGCGCCGTTCCGTCCAAAGCGTCGAGGTACTCTTGCGGGACCGCCTCGCCGAACTGCCGGATGAAGGAGCGGAGCTGGAGGGTGGCGTGCGCCGTCGCCTCCTTCTCGACCGACAGCGCGATCTCGAATGGATACCGATCGCCCACCTGGACGCTGGCGAAGCCCTCGGCGAGGCCACCAGGGCCCGCGAAGAGATCGATGACCTTGAAAGCCTTCTTCATGCGCGCGGCATTCTAGCGGGCGATCGTCGCCGCTGCCAGAGGGCGTAGAGGGTGTGCTAAGGATCAGTCGATGGATATCGTCGATGCTCCAACCCGCTCCCGGATGATGTCCGCCATACGCGGGCGCGACACCGGTCCGGAGCGGACGTTGCGGTCGGCGCTTCACGGTCTCGGTCTGCGATTCCGTCTTCATCGCGCAGGCCTTCCCGGTCGGCCCGACCTCGTCCTGCCGCGCCATCGGGTGATCGTGTTCGTCCACGGTTGCTTCTGGCATCGGCACGTCGGCTGCCGCTACGCGACAACTCCCGGCACGAGGTCCGAGTTCTGGGCGGCCAAGTTCGTCGCTAATGTCGCACGCGATCGCCGAAACGAGACCGCGCTTCTTGAAGCAGGCTGGAGGGTGGCTGTCGTCTGGGAATGCGCGCTGCGAAAAGCGAACGCCGACGCCACGGCACGGCGCTTGGCGGAGTGGGGCCGATCAAGAGAGGGGGGGCGGCTCGAGATCGGATTGCCGGAAGCGGACCCAGCTGCCTCGAGCTGACCCTACTTCCTTGCGGGCCCTGTGTGGGTGGGCTCACGGCACACCTTGGTTGGGAACACGACCTCAGGCCGGCTTGTTCGGTTCCGTCTCTTCCTGCGCCTCCGCCGCGGTCAAGTCGGCGAGGCCTTCATGGAAGGTGCTCATGGTATTGGGCAGGATCAGGAGGCCGACGCGGCGCTGCTTGGGTTGGCCAGCAAGCCCTACCTTTGACGCCCCCCCACTACGTCATGAAGAGGATCGGAGGTGTGAGGTATCGCCCAAATCCTGCTCCCGCACCCAAGCATCTCAAAGCCCCGCCGCCTAAAGCCGCGGG
>DAIOID010000038.1:15176-22081 GCA_036744355.1 Brevundimonas sp. | reverse complement strand
CGCCTGATCGGCTGCGATCAGGCGCGTCGCCACGCCCGACGCCCGCCAGGCCTCGGCGTGCGCGCCATAGGTCGGGCCGACGATCTCGACCGAGCGCACGCCCAGCAGCAGGGGCAGAAGACGGATCGCCGCCTCGGCCCCGGCCACAGCAGCCGTCCGCTCAAGCGCCGCGCCGAAAGCCGACGCCGCCGTCGTCTCCAGCGCCACCAGGGCGTCGGGATCGGGCAGACGGTTCAGCTCCGCCTCCGGGGCGCGCGGACCGCGCCACGGCTCGGGATTGATCCCGGTGGACAGGTCCAGCCAGGGCCTCGGCGCGTCGGGATAGGCGGCGGCGGCCTTCATCAGACCGCCGCCATGCCGGGTCGCCGCCGTCAGAAACGCGGCGTCATGCATCGGATCAGAACCGGACGCGAACGCCGCCGAACACGCCGCGACCGGCCGTGCCGTAGTTCAGGACCGTCTGATAGTCCTCGTCGAAGGCGTTCTCGACCCGACCATAGACTTCCAGTTTTTCGTTTATCGGATAGGAGGCCCGGATGTCGACCAGGGTGTATTCACCCACGACGACGGTGTTGGCGTCGTTGTTGAAGGTCTCCCCCACATAGCGCACCGCCACGCCGGTCTTCAGACCCACCGGCCAGGCGTAGTCGGCGGCGAGGTTGGCCATGTGCTCGGGGCGACGCGTCAGACGCTTGCCGTCCGTGGCGCCCGACGCGCTCTTGGCATCGGTCCAGATGTAGTTGGCGCTGACATTCAGACGCTCGGTCACGTCCACACGGCCGATCAGTTCGACGCCTTGGGCCTCGGTTTTTTGGACGTTGCGGTAGTAGCCCCAGCGCCCCACGCCGTTGACGGTGCACAGCGGATCGGTCGAGGGCGTCGAGCAGCCGTTGTAACGGATCTCGTTGTCAGCCTGACGGTTGAAGTAGGTGGCCGAGACCACGGCGCGGTCGAACAGCCGCTGCTCGACGCCGACCTCCCAGCTGTCGAACTCTTCCGGTTGCAGCGTCAGATTGCCGTACTCGCTGTATAGCTCATACAGGCCCGGCGCGCGGAAGCCCTGGCCCCAGCTGGCCCGCACCACGGTGTCGCCGTCGTTCAGCGCCCAGGCCGCCGCGACCTGCCCCAGAAGATTGTCGCCGTACTGGACGTGGTCGTCGTAACGAAGGCCCCCGGTCAGGGTCAGACCGTCCAGCACCGTCCACTGGACCTGGGCATAGGCGCTGTCGAGTTCCGCCTGACCGCGTGCGAAGGCCGGGTTCAGGTTGAAGGCCGACGGGGAGCGGGTGCGCATTTCCGAACGCTCGCTCTCGATGCCGAAGGTGGTGTTCAGCGCCTCGGTGACCGCGAACGTGCCCTGGTATTCCCAGCGGCGGTTTTCGCCCGCCGCGTCGAAGCTCAGCGGCTGGACCAAGGTCGCGGGGTTGTAGTTGCGGCGGTTGGTGTCAGTGTAGGCATAGCCGATGCGGTTGCGGAAACGACCGTCCAGCAGGTCGAAGTTCAGCCCGGCGTAGCCGACCAGTTCCTTGGTCTTGCCGTACTCGCGGCTGTCGCCGTTGAAGGCGTCAAAGTCGTTCTGACCGTTCGACCAGACCGAGCGCAGGTCCAGCGACACCGCGTCGGTGATCTTGAGGTTCAGGCGGCCCGACAGGCCGGTGTTGGTGTAGCCGTCGTCTTCCTTGCCGGCGGCGAAGGCCGAGAAGCCGTCGGTGTCGTAGCGGCTGGCGGCCAAACGCCAGCTCAGCCGGTCGTTGGCGCCGCCGATCCCGCCCCGGAAATAGGTCGTCCCGCGCGCGCCGGTCTCTGCGTCGAGGCTGCCTTGCAGGGCTTCGGTCGGTTCGGCGGTGACGATGTTGACTACGCCCCCGATGGCCTGGCTGCCCCACAGGGTCGACTGGGCGCCCCGCAGCACCTCGATGCGGGCCGTGTCGCCGACCAGCAGGTTGCCGAAGTTAAACCCGCCCTGGGTCGAGGACGGGTCATTCAGCTTGACCCCGTCGATCAGGACCACGGTGTGCTGGCTCTCGGCGCCGCGAATATTGACGCCCGTGGACGTGCCGACGCCGCCGTTGCGGGTGAAGCTGACGCCCGGCGTCTGGGCCAGAAGCTCTGCCACGGCCGGAGTCTGGCGCGCCTCGATGGCGGCCTGGGTCAGGACGGTGACGGAGGCGCCGACGCGCTCGATCGGCTGGGCCGAGCGGTTGGCGGTGACGATAACGTCGGCCAGGGCGGTGGCGCCGGCGCGGCCCGCCACGTCAGGCGCAGCGGCCTGCTGGTCGGTGATCTCGGCAACGGCGGGGAATGCGGCCAGCAGGTTGGCGGCAGCGAGAGAGGCATAGGCGATCCGGTTCATCCGGCGGCTCCTTTGACGACGCCGGCCAACAGTCCGCCGCATGCCCATCAGACACGCGGAAGGGACCGCTGGCGCGGCTGGTTTCCACTTGTCGTCACACGAGAGTCACCTCGACCGCTCGGCACATCCCGACCGCGCGGAGAACGACGGCGACAGGCAGGTCTCCTGGCTCGCGGATCAACGCCGGTGCACGTCGCCTTCCCAGAAGTCGTTCAGGCCGTGGCCTTCCGGACCGCCAGTGGCGTATGACGCGCGGGCTAGCCGCTTACAGTTGCGGGAACAGCCGGAGTTTCACACTCCGTTCCCTTTTGATCCCCTTTCGGGGAACCTGACGCGACCGTGGCAGTAGGACCGCGCGCCCCTTAGGTCAACCGGAGAGACGAAGCATGGCGATCACCTTGGTCCTCGGCGGCGCCCGTTCGGGCAAGAGCGCCTACGCCCAGAAGCAGGCCGAACTAGCGGCTGCGGCGACCGGCCGCCCTCCTCTGATGATCGCCACCGCCGAGCCCTTCGACGACGAGATGCGCGATCGCATCGCCCGGCATCGGGACGAACGCGGGGACGGCTGGCGAACTCTGGAGGTTCCGCTCGATCTGGCCGCCGCCGTCCGCGACCTGACCGCCGAGGATGTAGTGGTCGTTGACTGCCTGACCCTGTGGCTCAGCAACCAGATGCTGGCTAACCGCGATCTCCCTGCCGCCGTCGACGAGGTAGCAATGGCGCTTTCATCGTGTCGTGCCACGGTCTGGGTGGTCAGCAACGAAGTTGGATGGTCGTTAGTGCCCGAGAATGCCCTGGGGCGTAGCTTTCGCGATGAGTCTGGCCGATTGAATCAGCGAGTTGCGTCCGTCGCCGATGCAGCATGTCTCATTATCGCAGGCATGTGCATGGGCCTGAAAAGCGTGGAGCGCCCCCAGTAGCCCCCCCCCGGAGGGCAAGGCCAATATCTGATCGAAATGCTTCGCTTTGCCGATCATGGCGTCGCCATGCCGATCGCCTGTCGGCCAACGCTCCATGCGTCGCACCATCAGAGGATTTTTCAGAAGGTCCCCGAGGGGGTGGTTCTTCAGCAAGAAGCGGATGGCTGGGGAACTAGGACTCGAACCTAGAATGACGGTACCAAAAACCGTAGTGTTACCATTACACCATTCCCCAGCAGGTCCGGCGCGTCCCGCAGTTCGTCGCTGCGAGGAGCGGTGAGATACGCCAAGCTTTTCTGGGATGCAACACTGAAAACAAAAGAATTTTCATCGAGCGGCGACTTTTTAAAAACCGCAAATTCGCCGCTTGCGAGGTCCGAAACAGGTGGCTATAAGCCCCCCTCCTCGACGCAACAACGGCCTCTGGCCTGCGCCGAGAAAAATGTCGGAGTGTGGCTCAGTCTGGTAGAGCACTGCGTTCGGGACGCAGGGGTCGGAGGTTCGAATCCTCTCACTCCGACCATTTTTCCTTCCATCGTCAGGTGATTTGCCCCTCGCGGGGACGTGCATTTGCACGCGCGCGGGCTAAGCTGCGCAGCATGAACACGCTGCTTGCCCCCGCCCAGGTCGTCGCCTTCTGGATCGAAGCCGGCCCTCAGAAATGGTTCGCCAAGGACGCCGCCTTCGATGTGGCCTTCACCGAACTGTGCCGTGAAACCCACTTCGCCGCCGCGCGACGCGAACTGGACGCCTGGGCCGAGACGCCTGAAGGCGTTCTGGCCCTGATCATCCTGCTCGACCAGCTGCCGCGAAACGCGTTCCGCGACACGGCACACATGTTCGCCACAGATTCCCTGGCCCTGATGTTCGCCAAGGCGGCGATTGCGCGGGGCGACGACCGCCGCGTGGCCGACGACCTGCGCCCCTTCGTCCTTATGCCCCTGATGCATTCGGAATCACTGGCTGACCAGGAGGCCCTTCTGGCTCTGCTGGACGAGACTGAAGCCCCTGACACCTACAAGTTCGCCGTCATCCACCGCGACATCATCGCCCGCTTCGGACGATACCCGCATCGGAACGCCAGTCTCGGGCGCGAGACCACGGCTGATGAGGCTGCCTTCCTGCAAGGAGACGGGTTCAAGGGCTGATCTCCGCTCGCTGCGGTTGCGCTTTGGATATAGCGAAGCTAGAGAAACGAGGCTTTTTTAAACAATCATAAGCTCGAATTATGCCTCATTTCGCACGCGGCCTGACCGCTGTCGCCGCGCTCACTGTCATGCTGACGACCCCGGCCGAAGCCCAGATCTTCGGTCGCCGCAGCAATGAAGCGGCGGCGTCGGTCATCAACGAGACGCCGCGTTGCACGCAGAACCTCGGCACGGTGACGATCGCCGACACCCAGGGCGCTCTGTTCAATCAACTGGGCCTCGGCGCGCCGTCCGAACTGCTGCGCTATCTGGTTCGTGAATCGGGCTGTTTCACCTTGATCGAACGCGGGCCGGGTATGAATGTGGTGGAGCGCGAGCGCGGTCTGGGCGCCGCCGGGCGCATCCGCACGGCGGACTTCGTCCTGGTCGCTGAACTGGCCAATCCGATCGAGGCCGACAGCGGCGACAGCCGTCGCGGGCTGCTGGGGTCCCTCGCGTCCAGCGGCGGACGCTTGCTGCTGCAAGCCGGCGTCGCGGCGGTCACACAGGGCCAAGGGGCCGATATGGGCGCCGGCATGGCCCAGATGCTCTCCTCGGGCGCCAACCTCGCCGGCGACCAGCTGGATCAGGCCCTCAGCAACCGCACCGTCGATTCCATCAAGGACCTGAAGAAGGACATCGCCAAGGGCAAGGAGGACGCCCAGGTTGTTTTCTCGCTGTCCAGCGTGCCCCTCGCCGAGACGGTGGGCTACACCCGGGCCGTCGCCAACAAGGACGACTGGCGCCGCCTGCGCATCCGCGACAATCATTTCGGCGGCCGCGTCGGCGCCGGCTACGAGAGCGAGGACGAGGGCAAGACCCTGGCCCTGGCCTTTGTGCGCGGCTACGCCGACCTCGTGACCAGCCTGGGCGGCACGGGCTCCACCGTCCCTGAAGTCACGCTCGCCAACCGCGAAGCGCTGCGCGCCGAGGCGGCTGCGCAAGCTGCTCGCCCGGCTCTGGGACGTCAGGAACAGCGCAGCTCCGCCGTCGCCCGCTACAGCCTGGCCCGCGCGTCCGTGCTGCGCAGCGCGCCCGGCGGCGATGTCGTTCGCCCGATTCCCGTTGAATCCATCGTCTTCCCGACCGGCGAAGAGGACGGCGACTGGATCGAGGTTCTGGACGCCGACGACAATGTCGGCTGGCTGCAGCGCGACCGCCTGACGCCCGAAGGCTGAACACCGACAACCAAACACCGTCCTGCCCTCCCTCGTCGGAGCGGCGACGCCTGAATCCACAGGAGTTTTCCCTTGAACATTCGTATCATGGCCCCTGCCCTGGCCGCGCTCATGGCGGCCTCTGTCCTGCCGACCGCGTCCGACGCCCAGGCGCGCCGCAGCAGCGCACAGCGCACCCAGGACGCGCAGATGGCCCAGATCCCGCGCTGCGCCCGCAGCCTGGGCACCGTCACCCTGGCCGACGGTCAGTCCGACTATTGGCGCGAGCTGCAGCTTTCGCCGCCGCAAAGCCTGCTGCGCGTGGTGATCCAGCGTTCGGGCTGCTTCACCCTGGTGGACCGCGGCACGGGCATGAGCGTCGCCCAGCGCGAGCGTGAACTGGCCTCGGGCGGCGATCTGTAGCGCGGCTCCAACGTCGGCGGCGGTCAGGTGCGCGCGGCCGACTTCGTCCTGGTCGGCGAGATCGCCAGCCAGAACGCCAACTCGGGCGGCAGCGCCCTGGCCGGTTTGGCCGGCGCCGCCATCGGCGGTCGCGCCGGCGCCCTGGTCGGCGGTCTGCGCACGCGGCGAATGGAGGCCAACACGGTCCTGTCCCTGACCAACGTCCGCACCTCGGAAACCGCAGCGGTGACCGAGGGCTACGCCTCCAAGAGCGATCTGAGCTGGGGCCTGGGCGCCGGCGGCTTCGGCGCGGGCGCGCTCGGCGGCGGCAGCTACGAGAATACCGAGATCGGCCGTATCGTGTCGCAGGCCTTCATCCAGGCCTACACCGACATGGTCATGCAGATGGGCGGACTGGAAGGCGGTTCGGCGGCCCAGGAAGCGCCGATCCAGACCTATACGGTCCAGCAGGCCGCCACCCTGCGCTCGCGCCCCAACGGCGGCTCTGTCGTGCGCGCCCTGCCCGCGGGCCTGCGCCTCTATCCGACCGGAAATCGCGACGGCGTCTGGTGGGAGGTGCTCGACGACAACGACAACCTGGGCTGGGTGCTGAACGAGCGTCTGGCTCCGGGTCGCTGATCCTAAAATCAATGGGTTGATTTTACGCCCGTCGGCCATCGCCGGCGGGCGTAGCTATTTAAGATCATTCACCCACAGGCCTGACCAGATCGAGCAGTTTCAACGCGCGCATTTCATGCACAATGCGAATCATGACCGCCGCTCTCGCCCTCGCCGATCTGGAAACCCGCAGCGGGGCGGCCCCGGCCGATCACCCCGAGTGGCAGTATCTCAACCTGCTGCGCGACATCCTCGACAACGGCGTGCG
>DAIOID010000038.1:0-15076 GCA_036744355.1 Brevundimonas sp. | reverse complement strand
CACATCAAGGCCGCCGTCGCGGTCTGACCCTCATGAAGATCGCTGACCTCAAGGCGGACGTCCTCCGCATCTCCGACATCTATGCGCGCGAGCACGGTATCGACCGCGACCGCGACTGGGCCCTGCTGAAGCTTCAGGAGGAACTGGGCGAGCTGACCAAGGAACACCTGAACCTTACCGGCCGCGCGCGAGGCGCGCCCGACCCGACCGCCCTCGGCGACGAGGCGGCGGACGTGCTGGGAATGCTGCTCATCTACTGCGACCGCGCCGGCATCGATCTGGAAGCCGCTATGCAGCGCAAATGGCTGAAGTGGTTGGAGCCAGCCGGTGGTGACTTAGCAAACGGGCAATTGTTAGTAAGCGCCGTCGGATGGGCTGACGCCTTGCTCCAGGGGCTCGTCCTGCTGGCGAAGCGTGACGATGCGGCTGGCTACTAAGCCTGCCGCTTCCTCGTCCAGTTCGTCCGCATATTCGGACATGTGCTGGCGACGGAGCATCCGGGTCCACGCACCATCAGCGCCTCCCCGATCTCGCTCTTCCGCATAGTCGAACCACATCCCGTCGACATCGAGGCTGGCGCTGGCCACGGCGTCGAAGAAGTCCTCACTCAAGTCGTCCTCCTCTTCAGGCTGCCAAGGGCCGAACCGTCGCGCATAGTCCTGGTCCGCTGCGCCGAAGAGAGAATTGGTGAAAGCCTCGTGGTTGCCTGAGTCGAGTCCAAGATCATCGCGGAAGGTCTGCCTGTAGGCCTCCTCAACCAAGGCGGTCAGGTAGATATAGAACGCGGGCTGCTCGCCAGTGGGGCGCCTCGGTCCAACCGCCTCGAAGGTCGTCTTCAGTGTCTCGATCGCATGCGCGATGATCGGCTGGCCGGGGAATATGAGGCCCTCAAACAAGCCGGGCGTGCCTTGCTCATGCTCGGCCTCGCGCTCTTCCCGGACCGGGCTCGGTGCGCTCGACGTTCGGGCAGACGCTTTGAGAAGCCCCCTGAGCACCGCTCCGGCCAAGACCCACAGTAGTCCCCATTTCGCCAAGCCGGTGTATTCGTCCATGAGCGCAAGCTACCCGCGTTCGCCCACGGGGCAAGGCTGTGCGGCGTAGCGGGGCGACCGGCCGAAGCGCCAAGCCAGCTAGAGCGCGCGGATGACCTTTTTGGCTTGCTTGCAGACCGAACAGGTCCCCATCTCCTGCCGAAAGTCGGAGGTCGTTGCGAGCGCGCCCGTGACCTGCGCCGGATGCGCGCCGTCATTCGAAAGCCCGGTGCCGCGCGCGACGCACTTGTTGCAGACGGCCTGCGGCCGCAGTGAGGTGATGTAGTCGTTGATCTTCTGCGGAACCGTCATCACCACCCCCGTCATCTGTTGAGCCCGAAGCGTAGCAGCCGGCGCGCAGATCACACCAGGGTCAGCGAGGATCACGATAGCCGCGCGTGTGATAGCTGCCGAGACACATGTTGCAGATCGTGCTGCGGTCGGGCTGGAGGGCTTCGGCCAACGCCTTCGCGCCATCGAGGTCTTCACAGGCCAGCCAGCGACCGGACTTGGTGTCGCCCTTGCCTCCCTTGCCCCGACCGTCGTTGCAGTTCTTGCACGCGTGGGAGTGCACCTTCGTCTGATGGTGCACCTTGCTCTCGTAGACCCAGAAGGGCGCGCGCACGGGCTGGTCAGCCTTCGGCTTCGAGAAGAGAGCCTTGAGGCGCTCGGCCGCTTCCTTCTTCGCCTGCCGCTCCTGACGCCGCCGCTCTGCGGTGAAGCTGTCGGTCAGGTCGAGCAGATGGTCGACCTCCCACACGCCGTCGGCGATGCCGGCTTCCATGGCCGGGGTCAGGCGCTTGATCCACGGCAAAGGGTTGCCCTCCGCGTCTTTGAGAGGCTTGCCCTTCTTGTCGGTCTGGCGCTTCGGAGCCGGCACGACGCAGTAGTTCTGATAGACGAGCGTGAGCGCGAGTTGCCTCTCGTGGTGCTCTGCCGACTTCGAGAAGGCGTTAGTGCGCCGTCCGAACCGACGGTTCTTCATCCGCACGTTCAGGTTCTGACGTTCGACGAAGGCGGTGTGGATGTCAGTCTCGTCGATCTCGCCCGACTGCACGATCCGGTCAGCGCCGACGCACCGCTTGCGCTGGAGTGTTTGGCCGTCCTTACCCTTGGTCTGGTAGCGCTTCTTGTAGACGCCGTGATCGGCATACGACCCGAACACGTCGCCCACGGCGTCGACATAGGACGTCAGGCCGTCCGTAATGATCTTCGGCCGCACGACGAAGGGCCCGCCCGCGTTCTCGCGCAGAAGCTTGTCGGCCGTCGATTGCATGAATGCCCTCGCATGAGGGTAGCTGCGGTCGCCGAGGTGGTAGTTGAAGATCAATTTCGACTTGGCGCAAACGGCCAGATAGCCCCAGACCGTTCCGGCGCCCTCGACGGGGACGGTCATCCTGTCGACGTTCACCTGCTTGGCGCCCACGAACGAATAGAGTTCGTCCGCCTGGATCGTCTCGACCATCAGGCCCTTGGTGCGCTTCATCAGAGTGATGGCCATATCGCCCGCGTCAGCAAGCAACTTGGCGACAGAGTTCTGCTCGACGTCGAAAATGCGCTCGCACGAGCGGATGGAGACCCCTTCGCAGAGGCTCGCAAGGATTTGGCGGCGCGTGCGCCGATCGAGTTTAGCCATCCAGCCCCGTAGCTGACGGGGCAGGGCCGGCAGTCCTCTGAGTGTCTTGGTTCATCATGGCAGGCTCCAGATTTCACTGTCGGGTAGCTCCGACACCTGGGGCACTAGCAAAATCTCGGCTTCAAGTCAAGTATAAACTGCAATAGTGTCGACACTATACTACGTTAACCTTACTGGTATCAACCCAGTTAGGTTAACATTGGGTTATTACAATAGTAATATTTCGCCGTCCAAAAGAATATCTAGCATGGCCTTGCACTACCTGCTCGACCTCCCCTTAGGCTCAGGACTCATAGCCAGAACAGCACTGTGGCGGCGAGGGCTATGGCGGACAGGAAGACGGTCGGGCAGCGATCGTAGCGAGTGGCGACCCGTCGCCAGTCTTTCAGGCGGCCAAACATGATTTCGATCCGGTTTCGCCGCTTGTAGCGTCGCTTGTCGTAGCGGATGGGTTCGGTCCGGGATTTGCGGCCAGGGATGCACGGCGTGATCCCCCTGGCCTGCAAGGCGTCCCGGAACCAGTCGGCGTCGTAGCCCCGGTCCCCCAGCAGCCACTGGGCGCGGGGCAGACTGTCCACGAGAGCGGCAGCGCCGATGTAGTCGCTGACCTGACCCGCTGTCATGAAGAGGCTGATGGGCCTTCCGTTGACGTCTGTCACGGCGTGAAGCTTGGTGTTCATGCCGCCTTTCGTGCGTCCGATCAGCCGCCCGAGGCCCCCTTTTTTACCGCGAGGCTCGAAGCCGTGCGGTGCGCCTTCAGATAGGTCGCGTCGATCATGACAGTCCGACGTTCGGTCTGGGCGCCGGACAGGCCCTCCATCATCCGGACGAAGACGCCCGCCTCGCTCCACCGCTTCCAGCGATTGTAGAGCGTCTTGTGCGGCCCATAGGCCGACGGCGCATCCCGCCAGCGCAGGCCGTTGCGGTTGACGAAGATGATCCCGCTCAATACCCGGCGGTCGTCAACGCGCGGCTTGCCGTGGCTCTTGGGGAAGAAGGGCTCCAGCCGAGCCATCTGCTCGTCCGTCAGCCAATACAGGTCGCTCATATCCAGACTCCTCAGGAGCCTGAATCAGATCGCACGCCTCACTTCAATGGGTCCTGAGCCTACATCACCGCCTTCTTCATGCCGCGCCAGGTCGGCGATCGGCCCGACGTGGTGCCGGAGGGAGCGGTCAACTTCGCCTTCATTGGCCAGTTCGCGGAATCCAGACAACGCGACTGCATCTTCACCACCGAATATTCGGTGCGTACGCCGATGGAGGCCGTTTATACGTTGATGAATGTCGAACGCGGCGTGCCGGAAGTGTTCAACTCCACCTATGACATTCGGACCCTGCTCGCCGCCATCACGCCTCTTCGGGATGGCGAAGGCATAGAAGTTCCCGGCCCCGCCTTCCTGCGCAAACTGCTGATGAAGAAGCTTGAAGGCACCGAGATTGCGAAACTGATCGAGGAGTTTCACCTGATATCGGAGTGAGCGAAGCGCGACGTCGTCGCGAAAGAAGGTGAAGAATGACCAACGACGATCGCCGCAGCGGCCCCGCCGCAGGCCGGCGACATCACCATCCTAAGGGGTCGGACGGCGCGACGCCGGCCGGCCCGCCCCTGCGCGATCCGGTCTGCGGCATGGCGGTCGATCCCGCGACCGCCGTTCATACGGAGCACGAGGGTCGGCGCTTCTTCTTCTGCTCGTCAGGCTGCAAGGCGAAGTTCGTTGCCGATCCGCACCGCTATGCGTCATCGGCCGGCCAGAACAACGCCTTGAGCGCCGATGACCGTCCGCATGCCCGCCCCCATCCGCACGGAAAACCTGCAAGCCGAAACACGGCGTCGGCATCCATGGACGTGATCTGGACCTGTCCGATGCATCCGGAAATTCGCCGCGACGCGCCGGGAAGCTGCCCGATCTGCGGCATGGCGCTGGAGCCTCTGGTCGCGACGGCGGACCTCGGCCTAAGTCCCGAGCTGGCCGACATGACGCGGCGGTTCTGGATCGGTCTGGCGCTGGCTCTTCCGGTCTTTCTGCTGGAAATGGGCGCTCACCTGGTCCCGGCGCTGCACCATCTCGTGCCGATGCGCGTCTCTGTCTGGATTCAGTTCGTCCTGGCGACGCCGGTGGTCCTCTGGGCGGGATGGCCGTTCTTCGAACGCGGCTGGGCCTCGCTGGCGAACCGCAATCTCAACATGTTCACCCTGATCGCCATGGGAACAGGCGTCGCCTGGGTTTACAGCGTCGTCGCGACCCTGGCGCCGCACCTCTTCCCCCGGGCCTTCCGCACCGCCGACGGCGCGGTCCCGGTCTATTTCGAGGCGGCCGCCGTCATCACGGTTCTGGTGCTGCTCGGCCAGGTGTTGGAGTTGCGCGCCCGCGAACAGACCTCCGGCGCGATCCGCGCTTTGCTCGACCTCGCACCGAAGACCGCGCGGAGGATCGGACGGGACGGTCGGGAGGAGGATGTGCCGATCGACGCCGTCGCCATCGGCGACAGGCTCAGGATCCGGCCCGGCGAAACCGTGCCGGTCGACGGGGTGGTCGAGGAGGGGCGCTCGTCGATCGACGAATCCATGGTGACCGGAGAATCCATGCCGGTCACCCGCACGGCCGGCCAGGCCGTGACCGGAGGCACGTTGAACCAGACGGGAGCGCTCATCATCCGCGCGGAAAAGGTCGGGCGCGACACTATGCTGGCCCGGATCGTCCAGATGGTGGCCGATGCGCAGCGGTCGCGTGCGCCGATCCAGCGCATGGCGGACAGGGTTTCGGGATGGTTCGTCCCGATCGTCATCGCCATCGCCCTGTCGGCGTTCACGGCATGGGCGATCTGGGGGCCGGAACCTCGCCTCGCCCATGGTCTGATCGCCGCCGTCTCCGTCCTGATCATCGCCTGTCCATGCGCCCTCGGGCTCGCGACGCCGATGTCGATCATGGTCGGCGTCGGCAAGGGCGCGGCCAGCGGCGTTCTGATCCGAAACGCCGAGGCGCTCGAACGGATGGAGACGGTCGACACCCTGGTGGTGGACAAGACCGGCACCCTGACCGAAGGCCGGCCGTCAGTGGTCCGGATCGTCGCCGCGCCCGGCTTCGGCGAGGAGCCCCTCCTGCGCTTCGCCGCCGGGGTGGAAAAGGCGTCGGAGCACCCGCTCGCCCGGGCGATCGTCGCCGCGGCCGAACAACGCCGCATTCCGATACCCGAGGTGTCCGACTTCGATTCGCCGATCGGCCAGGGGGCGACCGGTCTTGTGGACGGGCAGTTCGTCCTTCTCGGCGGCGCGGCCTTCCTTGCGGAACACGGCGTCGATACGGCCGCGCTCGCGCGGGAGGCGGACGCTCTGAGACGCGACGGCGCCAGCGCCATCTACATCGCCATCGACCGCGCGCTCGGCGGGGTCTTCGCCATCGCCGATCCGATCAAGGCCACGACGCCGGCGGCGCTGAAGGCCTTGCACGGCGAGGGCATCCGCATCGTCATGCTGACCGGCGACAATCGCACGACCGCCGAGGCGGTCGCCCGCGAGCTCGGCATCGACGACGTCGAGGCCGATGTGCTGCCCGACCAGAAGGCGGCGGTCGTCGCACGGTTGAGGGCTCAAGGCAGGGTGGTCGCCATGGCGGGCGACGGCGTCAACGACGCGCCCGCGCTCGCCGCCGCCGATGTCGGAATCGCCATGGGCTCGGGCACGGACGTGGCGATCGAAAGCGCCGGCGTGACACTGTTGAGGGGCGATCTGACCGGCATCGTCCGGGCGCGGCGCCTGTCGCGGGCGACCATGGCCAACATCCGGCAGAACCTGGCTTTCGCCTTCCTCTACAACGCCGCCGGCGTGCCGATCGCGGCGGGGGCGCTCTATCCGGTGTTCGGCCTGCTGCTGTCGCCGGTCATCGCCGCCGCGGCCATGGCTCTCTCGTCGGTCAGCGTGATCGGCAATGCGCTTCGGCTGCGGACCACGAGGATATGACGGACGCGGCTCTCGCCGGAGTGGAACGGCGAGGACCAAACACCTATCGTCAGCCAGACCGGTCGAAACGGTGCGGCGCTTGAGGATGGCAATGGACGTGTCGATGCAGATCATCCGGTCCGAACTGGCGCCCCTGGGACGGTTGCGCGTGGCGATCAATCTCGGCAATCCAGTCTTGGCGCAGAGGGCGGCGGACGGGGCTCTCGCCGGCGTGTCTGTCGATCTCGCCTGGGAGATCGCTGTGCGCCTCGGCGTGGAGATGGAGCTGTCGAACTTCGCCACGGCGGGGGCGGCGGTGGCGGCGCTTCAGGATCAGGCCTGCGATCTCGCCTTCCTCGCAATCGATCCGGATCGTCGCGCCGTCCTGGACTATACCGCGCCCTACGTCCGGATCGAAGCCTCCTATCTGGTTCCCTCCGAGTCCCGCTTCCGCTCCGTCCGCGACGTGGACGTCGCGGATGTGACGATCGCGTCGGGCCTGAACACCGCCTACGATCTCTTTCTCAACCGCTCGCTGAAACAGGCCCGACGGATTCATACGCCCTCCTCCCAGGCGGCCGTCGCCCTCTTCCTGGAGGGCGGCGCAGACGTCTGCGCCGGTGTGCGCCAGACGCTCGAGGCGGCGGCGCACGACCGGGCCGGCGTCCGCCTGCTCCCGGACAGTTTCCAGGCCATCGAGCAGGCCGTCGCCCTCCCCCGCGAGCGGCCTCACGGGCGCGGTTTCCTGGAGGCGCTTCTCAAAGATCTGGTCGCCTCCGGCTTCGTCGCCCGAAGGCTGGTCGCCAGCGGACAGGACGCCGCCCTCGCGATCGGTCCGGGACGCCCGGCGCCGGTCTAGGCGGCGGCGGGCGATCATTCCCCGCCGTGGCTCACGCTCCGGTCGAGGGCGCTCCGGACGGCCGGGTGAAGCGCCACCACGCCACGCCGCCGTAAAGGAGGATGAGGCCCAGGAGGTTGAGAACCTCCCGCCCCTGTTCGACGAGGCCGGCCCCCATCTGGTTCACCCCGACCATGAGATGGATTCCGGGCGTCGTGGGCAGCAGTCGGGCGAGGAAGGCGAGCCAGGTCGGCGTCGCCTCCGCGGGCCAGGACAGTCCAGCGAGAAAGAAGATGACCAGGGAGGTGCCCATGAGCAGTTGCAGGGGCCGCTCGCGGGTGCGGAAGACGCTCGCAAGGGCGAGCGCCGCTGCAACCGTCGCCGCCACGAAGAGGCTGCCGGCCACGATCAGCGTTCCGGGCGCGGCGGCGGCCCGTGGATAGTCTTGGAACCAGAAGACGAAGCCGGCGTAGTAGGCGACGTCGATCCAGCCGATGACGAAGAAGGCGAGCGCGACGCCGAGGAGACGACGGGACGCAAACCGAAGCCGGCCCCCCTCGCCACGCAGGGTGGCCGCCAGCATCGCCAGTCCCATCAGCAGCGTCTGATGAATGATGAGGAAGCCGACGCCCGGAAAGACGGTGCTGCCGTATCCTTCGCGGGTGTTGAACAGCGGGCGCGCGATCACCGACAGGGCCGGCGGCGCCGGCGCGCCCTGCGCCATCGCCTGATCGACGGCGGCCTCGCCCGCCTCGGCCGTGATCGCCGCGCCTATGCCGGCCAGCGCCGTGCTGCTGCGCAGCAGATAGGCGCCGTTGCCATAGAGGGCCACCGTCCCTTGCCCGCCGGTCAGGATGCGACGTTCGAACCCCGCAGGCACGACGACGATCGCCCCCGCCCCTCTCGTCCGCAACCAGTCGTCCGCCGCCTCGGGCGACGGCAGGCGGGCGACGAGATCCGCCTGCTGCAGACCCGAGAGCTTGTGCACCAGCGAACGGCTGGCCCCGGTGTTGTCCAGATCCACCACGGCGACCGGGATCCGGACGGCGACCTCGCCGGAATAGGCGGAAGGGTAGAAGAAGGAATAGAGGATCGTCGACACCACGATCAGCATGAAGGCCGACCGGTCGGCGAGGACCGCGCGAAACGTCGCGATGAAGGCCCGGCCGATCAACGTCGCCCCCAGACATCGGGTTTGCGGGAGGCGGCCAGATATTGCGGCAGGCCCAGCCCGAACCCCACGACCGCGAAGGTCATCAGGATCAGCAGCAGGTTGACCGACATCGCCGCGGGCGCGCCCATCATCCATTGTTCGGCGACGAGACGGGCGAAGGTGGTGTAGGGCAGAAGCGCGCTCCAGACGCGCGCGAAGGCCGAAGCGGATTCGATTGGAAAGACGGCCCCGGCGAAGGCGAAGGAGGCGCCCGCATAGAGGGCGGTCATGGACAGCGCCTGCCCCATGGACAGCGTCAGGCCGACGATCAGCGTGGCCATACCCGCATAAGCGAGATAGAGGCCGACATAGCCCGCCAGGAGCAGGCCGACGCTGCCTTCAACCGGCCAGCCGCGAAACGCCGCGAGATAGATGGTCGCCAGGGCGCCCCAGACGAGAAAGATCGCCACATAGGGCGCGATCTTGCCCACGACCGCCGCAGCGGCCTCGCGCGGCGGCCCGGCCAGCCAGCCGCCGATCGTCCCGTCTCGCAGTTCGCGTCCCAGGGCGCTGACGACCGCCACCATGAACAGCAGATGCAGCAAGGCCGGGTGGATCAGGGCGACCAGTTGCAGCTCGTAGCTGGCCTGGGGATTGTAGAGGATGCGGCTCTGGACCTGGATCGGCGCCGGCCGCACCCGGCCCGGGCCGAGGATCGCCGCGCTCTGTTGCGCGGCCAGGGTCCGGGCCTGGCTCTGGATCACGGCGCCGACCTCGCGCAGCACTGACCCCGAGGGCGTGGAGTAGCTGGCGTTGTAGAAGACCAGCACCCTGCCCGCCTCGCCGCGCAGCACCGCGCGTTCGAGCCCTTGCGGCAGCATGACGATCGCATAGGCGCGGTTGGACCGCACCACGCTCTCGGCCTCGGCCATATCCTTGGGGCGGGCCGCCACGTGCAGGCCGGGCGAGGCGTCCAGACGACGAACCAGATCGCGAGCGACGCTTCCGCCGTCGGCGTCGACGACGGCGACCGGCAGATCGCGCATAACCCCCGCCGACATCTGCACGGCGACGAGGGCGAGAAGCGCCAGCGGTAGCCAGACGACGAGGAACAGATCCCAGAAGCTCCCGCGCAGAAAGGCGATCTCGCGTCGGGCGCCGGCGAGAAACGCCGCGATCATTGCGGCCAGTCGAACAGGACGGTCATGCCCGGCCGCAGCCCGTCGACGCGCGAGACCGGTGCGACGCGCACCTCGAAACTCTTGACGTCGAAGCCGCTCGACTGCCGGGTCGCACGCCAGGTCGCGAAATCTCCGGCGGGAGCGATGAAGGTCACCCGGAACCGGGCCGTGCGGTTCTCCAGAGCGGGAATACGACCCGTCAGAGTCTGTCCGCGTCGAATCCCGCTGAACTGATCCTCGCGCAGGGTGAGCGTCACCCAGGGATGCTCTATGTCCGTGAGCATGAAGACCGGGAACCCCTGCGGGACCAGTTCGCCGGGCTGGGCGAGCCGCCGGCCGACCTCGCCGGACGACGGCGCCAGCACCCGGGTTTCGCGCTCCGCCGCCTCGACCTCAGCCACGGCGCCGCGCGCCTGCCGCACCTGTCCCCCGGCCGCCTGGCGATCCTGTCGGCGCGCCCCGGCCAGCGCCAGGTCATACTGGGCGCGAGCGGCGCGGGCGGCCTCCGTCGAGGCCACCGCATTGGCCCGGCTCTCGTCGCGCTTCTGCCCCGCGATCACGCCCTGGTCGTACATCTCCTGGGTGCGGGCATAGGTCGTCTGGGCCAGATCCGCCGCCGCCTGCGCGCGCCGCCATTGCGCTTCCGCGGCCCGGATATCCTCCGGACGCGCGCCTTCGTCGGCCTTGTCGGCCGTGGCCTCGGCGGCGACGAGGGCGCCGCCCGCCTGTTCCGAGCGGGCCGCGACCTCGGGACTGTCGAGGGTGTAGAGCAGTTGGCCGGCCCGGACCGGCTGCCCCTCCTCCACATGGAAGTCGGCGATCCGGCCCGTCACCTTGCTGGTGATCCGAAGCTCCCGCGCATCCACCATCCCCTGAAGCTGATCGGGAACGGGCCGATAGCTGAGCCAGAGGCCGACGCCGAGCCCCGCCACGATCAGCGCCCCGATGCCGAGGGGCAGCAGTTTTCGGCGCCGTCGAGACGGTCCGGCGTCGCCCCGTTCCCCGCCCGGCTCCGTGTTCGGCGTCGGCGTGTCCTGGGTGTCGGTCATGGCGCGATCCTTTCGCCCTGGTCGATATAGTCGGGCATGTCCTCGATCCGGCCGCTGACATGAAGAAGGCGGGCGAGCGCGACCACGAAGTCATGGGCGGCCTGGGCGCGCTGGATCCGCGCGCGTCCGACGCCGAGTTGGGCGTCGATGACGTCGAGCGAGGTGGTTTGCTGCACCTGGTAGCCGACCATCTGGACGCGCAGGTTCTCCTCGGCGGCGACGATGGCGCTGTCGGTTCTCTGGAACCGCCGCCGGGCCGCTTCCGCGTCGTTCCAGGATCGGGTCACGCCGATCTCGATCTGGCTTTGCGCCTCGCGCAGCCCCGCCTGGGCCTGAGCGACCTTCTCGCGCGCGGCGCGGACGTTCTGCGAGCGATCGACGCCGGAGAAGAGGGTGTAACGGAGACCGACCCCCACGGACCAGTCCGGATCGGTCAACAAGGTGTCCCGACGATCAAAGTTGTACTGGGCGAAGCCATAGACCGTCGGCAGAAGCTCGGCGCGCTGGGCGGTAACACCGGCTTCCGCCTGGTCTTCCAGGGCCTGGAGCCGCTCCAGCTGCGGGTGGGCGCGATAGGCGGCTTGCAGATAGGTTTCCAGCGGCTCGAGCGGCCGGAGAAGCACGAAGAGAGACGTAGCCGGATCGATCCCCGACGGCGCCCTCAAGGTCCCAGAGAGCGCCGTGTCCGCGCTGGCCAGATTGGCTTCGGCCGTCTCCAGTTCGCGCGCCGCGTCGTCACGCGCCACCTCCACCTGCAGGCGCTGGGCGCGACTGATGAACCCTCCGCGCTCCAGAATCGTCGCATCGGCCAGGTGGCGTTCGAGGCCCGCCAGGACGTCGCGGCGGACGTCCCGAACCCGGGTGAGCAACTGTTGCCCGAAATAGAGTTCGGTCATCTGCAACAGGGCGTTATCGACGACGATCTGGCGCTCAGCCCGGGACTGGCCGAGTTGAGCCTCAGCGGCCGCTTGGGCGGCCGGAATCCGGCCGCCGGAATAAAGCGGGACGGTGGCGGTGACGATCGGCCGCGTGCTGTCGCGTTCCATCTGGAACTGCAACGGATCGCTGATGGCGTAGTCCTGAGCGACATCCGCCAAGGGCCCCAGCGGCAGATAGAGGGTCTTTTGATACCGCATCATCTGGCCCTCGAACTCCACCGTGGGCAGCCGCAGCGTCCTTACGGCGTTTTCCTGGGCTTCCCGGCTGCGGACATCGGCGTCCGACGCCTCGATGGCGTCCGAGCGTTGCAGGAGCCTGGCCTGCGCGTCGCGATAGGTCAGGGGCAAAGGACCAACGGTCTGGAGGCCGGAGGTTTTGGCGTCAGAGATCTGGGCCTTGGATGCGGGAGCGTAGGCGGCCGCACAGGTCGACGAGATCAGCAGGACCAGCAGGACCAGCAGGATGGAAGGTCGCAAGGTCATGAGCGAGGTTCTCCTTGGCCGACCGTAGCGTTGACATCGATCCACCTCAATACATACCTGTATCGAATGATTCAGAAGACTGCTCTCTTGAGCCCAAGGCCTGTCCGGAGCCGTCCCACGCGTGCCCAGACGCGCGAGCGTATCCTCAACGGCGCCCTGGAAGCCTTCGCCGAACGCGGTTTCCAGGGGGCGACACAGGAGGACATTTGCGATCGGGTCGGATTGAGCCGGGGCGCGTACAACTCCAATTTCCGGTCCCAGGAGGAGCTGTTTTTCGCCATCTACGATCGGACGATCGAACGGCTGGAACGGCATCTCGAGATCTCGATTGCGTCGGCCCTGTCCAGACCGGGACCCGCGGCGGAGAACTTCGTCAGGGCGTTCATCGCCGACTACGCCTTCGACCGCAGTTGGTATCTGCTGCAGGCGGATTTCGGTCTGCACGCCCTACGAAACCCTGCGGTGGCGAGCCATTACGCCGCGCGGCAGAATCGCATCCTCTCGGTTATCGAAGAGGCTGTCGGCCGTGTCTGGAGGGGAATCGAGCCGAGCCGCCCCCACGCGTCTTCCCGCGTCGCTCGCCTCATTCTGGCGGTCCACGAAGGCGCCATGTTCCAGCGCCTACTGGAACCGTCCACAATAAAGGACGGCGAATTGTTGACCCTCCTCGCCGATCTTCTGTTCTCGAAATCCGCGATCAACTCATGAACAGTCCCGGCGACCGGTCCTCAGGGACGTGAGCCGATCACGCACAATGCCGGCCTATTCTAAAGAACCTGAGAGTTCACCTACACCACGCTCGCTGCGGTGCGCCCGGCGTTGACGTCGATTGTGGCGCCGGTGATATAGCGTCCACCCGGCCCGACTAGGTGTTTGGTCCCAGGCTTTGATGGTGTGATCCTTTCGTTGGAATGGAAGGAAGCCATATGGGCCAGGTTCGTCACGGGAGCGCCACGACCACGCACGCCGTCCGAGCAGCAATACAGCGATCGCAGGCTTCGCTCGCGACGCTGAGCCGGGAGTTGGGGATCAACCCCAAGACGGTGGCGAAGTGGCGTAAGCGGACCTCGGTCGAGGATCGCAAGACCGGGCCGAAGGAGCCGCGCTCGACGGTTCTGACGGAAGCCGAGGAAGCGATGGTCGTCGCGTTCCGGCGGCACACGCTGCTGCCGCTGGACGACTGCCTCTACGCCCTGCAGCCGTCCATCCCGCACCTGACGCGCTCAGCGTTGCACCGCTGCTTGCAGCGACACGGCATCTCACGCCTGCCGGATGTCGAAGGCGACAAGCCGAAGCGGCAGCGTTTCAAGCGTTACCCGATCGGCTTCTTTCATGTTGATATCGCCGAGCTGCAGACGGCCGAGGGCAGGCTCTATCTGTTCGTCGCCATTGATCGCACCAGCAAGTTCGCTGTCACCCAGCTGGTCGACAAGGCCGACAGACGAACCGCCTGGGAGTTCCTCGAACAGTTGTTGGAGGCCGTGCCGTACAAGATCCACACGATCCTGACCGACAACGGCATCCAGTTCGCCGAGCAGCCTCGCAACCGCAACACCGCCTTCTCGCGACAGATGCGCTTCGACATGATCTGCGAAGCCAACGACATCGAGCACCGGCTGACCAAGCCGAACCATCCGTGGACCAATGGCCAGGTCGAGCGGATGAACCGCACCATCAAGGACGCCACCGTCAAACGCTTCCACTACGACAGCCACGACGAACTGCGTACGCACCTCGCCGACTTTATGGCCGCCTACAACTTCGCCCGAAGGCTCAAGACCCTCAACGGTCTCACGCCTTACGAATACATCGCCAGAATCTGGACGTCAGAGCCTGACCGGTTCATCGTCAATCCGATCCACCAGATGCCTGGACTGAACACCTAGTGCCGCTACACGTCATCGACGAGGTGGTGGAGCGGATCACCAACCAGACTATCACCGCCTATGAGTATGACCCGGCGACCGCATCCTTGGTCCAGCACGCGGATGGAGTCGGTCAGTCCTGAGGGTCTTCGGGCATAGCCAGGCGTCGACCGAGGTCGCGCATAGTTTTACGCGACGGACGCGGAAGCTTGGCCTTCAAAGCCTCCAGTTCCTTCGCCTCATCCCGCGTCAGCGGGTGATCGTGATCCACCAAGATTCTGCGGATCGCACGCGCGACGTCAGCGGCGACCGCATCGTCGTCTTCGTCCAAAGGAGGACGGCTCACGAGGGTTCTCGGGTTGGTGACAGCATCTGGCGCAAGTTTAGCACGAGAGGACTAGTAGGGCACGTTCGACGCCGCGCGCCGCAGCAGCGCCTGCACAGCGGCCTCCTTGGTGGGCCAGGTGCCGCAGTCGATGCCGTTCAGGGAACCGACGAACTGGAGGCGGTCTCCGGCCGTCACGCGCCGGACGCCGAAAAGCTGACGGCCACGACGGAAGTGGATATAATGGGGGCGGCTGCGCATGGGCGAACTCCGTTGATCACCCCCCAGCGCTGAAGGCCGCCCAGCGCCTTATCAACCGCCCGAAAACATCTACGTCACCACCAGCCAGCCGCCTAGCTTGACCTTTGCCTCGATCCATGACGGACATAACGTCGGTATGTTTCGGGGGAAAGTATGGCCAAGCTACCCAAGAAATTCACGGATCGCGTGCGGTCTCGTCTCAAGCAATTCTAGGGAATAGCCGTCGCCCAAAGGGCGCGCGACGTGTCGGACGCCGACACCGTCACCCTGGTGAAAGACATCCTAGCCGAGGTATTCGGCTATGATAAATATTCTGAACTGCCCAGCGAGCATCAGATTCGGGGGACCTTCTGCGATCTCGCGGTTCAGACAGATGG
>DAIOID010000037.1:0-22251 GCA_036744355.1 Brevundimonas sp. | reverse complement strand
CGGTCTGGGAGCAGCAGCTGTCCGCCGGCGCCGTCTGCATGAACCTGGAACACGCTGCCGACGCCCTGGGCTATTCGGCCAGCTGGATCACCGACTGGTACGCCTACGACCCCGCCGCCGTCGCCCTGTTCGGCGTCCAGGACGGCGAGACCATCGCCGGCTTCATCCACCTCGGCTCCCTGACCGAAGCCCCGCTGGAACGCCCCCGCCCCAACATGGCGCACAAGGTCGAGCGGCGCGCCTAGCGCCCCTCCTCCTCCGGCCGGTGGACCAGCGACACCAGCACCACCGAAATGATCATCAGCAGGAACCACGCCCCCAGCTTGTTCAGGCTGACCATCTCCCAGCCGTCCGCCTGCCCCGGATAGACCCAGGCCCGCGCAAACGTCCCCAGGTTCTCCGCGAACCAGATGAACAGGGCCACCAGGAAATAGCCCAGCAGCAGCGGCATCGACCGCCGTCGCCGATCCGCGGTGAACCAGAACCAGCCCCGCCCGAACAGCAGCACCGTCGCCGCGAACAGCACGATCCGCACGTCCGGCAGCCAGTGATGGGCGAAGAAGTTGACGTAGATGGCCGCCGCCAGAACCCAGGTCGTCCACAGCGGCGGATACCCCCGCACCCGGATATGGAAGATGCGCTGCACCCGCGCGATATAGCTGCCCACCGCCGCATACATGAAGCCCGAGAACAGCGGCACCGCCCCGATCCGCAGCAGCGACTCCTCGGGATAGATCCACGACCCGTGATAGGTCTTGAACAGCTCCATGATCGTCCCGGCGACATGGAACAGGAAGATGACCCGCGCCTCCTCCCAGCTCTCCAGCCGGAAGGCCAGCATCAGCCCCTGAATGGCCAGCGCCCCGACCACCAGAAAGTCGTAGCGCGACACCGGCGCCGCATCCGGCCACAGCAGATGCGTCCCGACCAGCAGCACCAGCATGGCCCCGCCGAACAGACAGGCCCACCCCTGCTTCAGCCCGAACCACAGGAACTCATAGGCATACCCCCGCCACCGCCCCCGATCCGCCCACGCCTCCGCGCGGGTCATCAAGCGACGGCCCCAGGTTTCTAGGGGGAGACGGGGGGATGGGGTCATGAGGTGGAGAATAGCAGTAGCACAGGCCGATTTCGTCAGACTTGAACAGAATTATCCAAGGATGCCTTCGTCCTCAGAATCCGATTTCGTCGTCATCACCGAAATAATCGTAATCATCATCATCTTGGCGATCGTAACCGTATCGTGTGCGACTAATGGCGTGGACGCTACCTTTCTGAACCTTATCCAGATGATCTTGAATATCTATCAGAACGACGTTCCTGTTGGCCAGATGCTCAAACTCCGCTGACATTGATCCGCCAAATGAGGCCTTTGAAAAACCTACCGATCTAGCTTGTAGATTCAGCAGCCAGTTTTGATCGGTCGAGGGCAATTTCCCGCCTAAACTGAGCTTGGGTTTCCTTGCGATTCTGCCGTCAGCAAACCCAGCCACCACCAGCGAGCGAATATGAGCATTGGGGTTAGCGATCAACGCCGCAACGAGATCATTTGGTATATCGAGCCGGCAACAAAGCAACAGCCACAAAAGCCAAACCACCTCGTGGTGATGATTGAACGCTAAGTGCCTGAGCAGCAGATGATGAACGGCCGCGGTCCATCCCTCGCTATCAATCTTTTTGTTTAATGCGACACGCTTGACGACAAGCAAGGCCGCATAGTCGATACAGTGAGGGTGATGGAAAATGATCCGCTGCAAATATGGCTCGACATCGCTCCATTCGTCCTTGCGATACAACCTGATCTGATCGAGCGTGCGTAGGGCGATCTTAACAGGGCTGTCTGTCTTGAAGGTCGCAGAGAGGTCTAGGGCCTTATTGATAAACAAAACAATATCATCAACGGTGCTCGCCATATAGCCGTTTAGTTTTCGCGAGTCTTGGCGTAACGCTTGGGCCCACAAATCATTCAGAGGCTCAAGGCCGCTCAAAATCTTAGTTTTACTGTCATTGATGTTAAGGCTGTATCTCTGAAGGAGCTCACGAAGCTTGGAGAGAACGACGATCGCTGCGGTCTCCGATTGCAGGCCCAGGTAGTAGTCATCGACATGCCTTGCGGCCCCGACGATCTCCGCCCCAACGGCGTCAAAAAGCTCCCCGTCGATACCGGCCGCTATGAATTCACTGACGAGGCGGAAAGCGTCCGGGCCAACCAAAACCCCGCGCGTTTCGGCAAGCTGACAATTCCTAACCAAGAAATCGAGCCGATTGAACGGGAGGTCTTTAGACGAAGCCTCGGTATCTTTCTTGGCTCGCTCAATCCCATGCGCCGACCACGATATGGAGTGCGTGTATATGCTCGGAAAAAACTGAGCGATGTCGGTTTTCAGAATGAAAGGCGAATAGCCGATCTTCTTCGAGGCCTCTGTGGTGAGCTCTGACAGCGACGGGATAATGACTGGGCGGTCATCAGAATCCTGCCCTTCTCTCGGACGGCTTACCGAGAACGGCGAGGCTGCAAAACGTTCGTCGAACGTTCGCCAATTTCTGCTGACGAAATCGGCGACATAGAAATAAGAAATAGGGTTCGGGGTCCCGAAGAAGCGCCGGCTACCGTCATGTTTAGTCCCGTTGTAACGAACGTAATCTGTCGGCCGCTTATGAAGCTCCTTTGCCCGCACATCTGGGACGATGCCGCGAAGAGCCCGCTTAAGATCGACTGTTGAGAAACACGGCGGAAGAGTCTCTGGGAACAGACCCTTCTGCAGCAATCCGTATTTGTTCTTCAAGTCATTCCCCCTCCACTTACCTTTGCATAGCGAAGTGAACTAGGGAAGCAACGGGTCGCGAGCCCCCTCACCCCCGCCCGCGATAGGTCGCGACGCCCTGATCCGGGAGCCAGACGCCTTCGATGGGCGCGCCCGTCTGCCAGAAGACGTCGATGGGGATGCCGCCGCGCGGGTACCAGTAGCCGCCGATGCGCAGCCATTTCGGTTGCAGCAGGTCGGCCAGGCGCTTGCCGATGGCCACGGTGCAGTCCTCGTGGAAGGCGCCGTGGTTGCGGAAGCTGGTCAGGTAGAGCTTCAGGCTCTTGCTCTCGACCAGCCAGTCGCCGGGCACATAGTCGATGACGATGTGAGCGAAGTCGGGCTGGCCCGTCACCGGGCACAGGCTGGTGAACTCGGGCGCGGTGAAGCGCGCGACATAGAGGGTGTCGGCGTGCGGATTGGGCACGCGTTCCAGCACCGCCTCTTCCGGGTTGGTCGGGGCGGCGGTCTGGGCGCCGAGCTGGGACAGGCTGTCGGTATAGTGCGTCATGCCCGCCATTTAGGCGCTTGGCCCGGCAAAGAAAATCCTACCGCCGCGCGGGGGTATCCACAATCGACCTGGCGCCCATGCTAGCCGTGGTAGGATGCGGGTCGCGGACGGATGGGCCCGAGGGGGATTTCAGACGATTCAGACGAATTGGACTCTGTTTTCGCCCTTCTCCCCTTGCGGGAGAAGGTGGCAGGCGGAGCCTGACGGATGAGGGGTGTCAGCGCGCCCGGCGTCCGGTCAGGCATTCGGCTTGGGTCATGATTTTCGAGCGTCGCGCCGCCACCCCTCATCCGAGCGCCTCCGGCGCCCACCTTCTCCCACAAGGGGGAGAAGGATGATCCGTGATTGCCTTCCCTGACGACACCCGGTTAGCGTCCCTTAAAACAACCCGCTGAAACCATCCCAGGAAACGACCCGTGGCCATTCCCGCTTCCCTGCAGTCCGGCCTGAAGCTGCCGGTCATCGCCTCGCCCATGTTCCTGGTGTCCGGCCCGGACCTGGTGGTCGAGGCCTGCAATGCGGGCGTGATCGGCACCTTCCCCTCGCTGAACCAGCGCACGACCGAGGGCTATCGGGACTGGGTTCAGGAGATCAAGTCGCGGCTGACGCCCGGCGCCGCCGCCTTTGGCGTCAACCATATCGTCCACCCGACCAATCCGCGCCTGATGGCCGACATGATGGTCTCGGTCGAGGAAAAGGTGCCTCTGATCATCACCTCGCTCGGCGCCGTGCGCGACGTGGTGGACGCGGTGCATGGCTACGGCGGCGTGGTCTTCCACGACATCGCCAATGTCCGCCACGCTCGTAAAGCCGCCGAGGCCGGGGTCGACGGCCTGATCCTGGTCGCCAACGGCGCGGGCGGGCACGCCGGGGTCGTCAACCCCTTCGCCCTGATCAACGAGGTGCGCAGCTTCTATGACGGGACCCTCATCCTGGCGGGCTGTCTGTCGACGGGTCAGGACGTGGCGGCGGCCCTGATGATGGGCGCCGACTTCGCCTATATGGGCACCCGCTTCATCGCCACGGCCGAAAGCGCGGCCCAGCCCCACTACAAGGACCTGATCGTCGCCTCGGGCTCGGCCGACATCACCTATACGCCCGCCGTCTCGGGCATCCCGGCCAACTTCCTGACCCCCTCGCTCGTTGAGAACAAGATCGACCCGAAGTCCCTGCCCGAACACAAGCTGGACATGGGCGAGGAAGCCAAGGCGTGGAAGACCATCTGGTCGGCGGGGCAAGGTTCCGGCTCCATCCACGACAGCCCCACTACGGCTCAGCTTGTGGCGCGGTTGGCGGACGAGTTTTCACAGGCCTGTGATAAATTCGACAAGAAGCGCCTCTAGGAGCGGCCCTGTCGCTTCACGAGGCTTTTCATGCTCCGCACCCTGACGAACGCCGCCCTTCTCGCCGCCGCTCCCCTGGTCCTGCTGGCCTCCGGCGCCCAAGCCCAGGATGCTGGTCTGAGTGGGGGCAAATGGTCCTTCTCGGCCGGCGCCGCGACCGACAACCGCTCCAAGGACGCATCCAAGTCCGACGGCGATCCCTTCGTTTACGGCGTCGCCGAATGGGAGAGCGCCAGCGGCCTCTTCTACGGTTCGGGCGGTCTGGAGACCATCGACGGCGGCGGCTCCAGGCTGGAGTCCGAGCTGGTGGCGGGCGTCCGTCCCGAGTTCGCCGGCTTCGACTTCGACCTGAACGTCGCCCACAAGTATCGCTTCGACGCCAACCCCGGCTATGACGACGACGCCTGGGAGTTCACCGCCGACATGAAGCGCTCGATCGGCCCGGCCAGCGCCCGTTTGCGGCTGCAGCACTCGCCCGACGGCACCGGTTCGACCGAGGCCTGGACCTGGGTCGCCCTGCGCGGCGGCTGGGACTTCACCAACAAGCTGAACGTCTCCGCCGAGGTCGGTCGTCGCGAGCAGGCTGACAGCATCGACTACACGGGCTGGAACATCGGCGGCGCCTACGCCCTGACGCCCAGGGTCGAGCTGGACCTGCGCTGGCACGACACCGACGCCGACGTTCCGGGCGAGCAGTACAAGGGCGCCCTGGTGGCCGGGATCAACTTCGCCTTCTGATTTCTCCGCCGGTCAGAGGTGGCCATTCGGCGGAAAGTCCCTAGGTTAAGGCCATGACTTTCCGCCCCACGACCCTTGAACGGGCCTATCAACTGGCTGAAAGCGGCGCCTGTCGCACGGTCAGCGACGTCAAGCAGGCGCTTCAGAGCGAGGGCTACGACCGCATTCAGGACAGCCTGTACGGCGGCACCATCACCGCCGCCCTGCGCAAGCGCTGTCAGGAAAACTACGTCGGCGGCCTGGCCGTCGACCAGGAAGAAAACGCCTGAATCCAATAGGTCTTGCTTTGGGCGTGATTGCCGTCCATTTTATTGCTGTCGATCTCTCTGCGTAACGCTGCTGCCCCTTTGCTCTGCGCACCGAGGACTAGGCCGATCCATTCAGACCCGACAGGCCCAAGGGGCTCTTCCCTGAGGCCAACGACTAGCGGAGGTCCTGAAAATGGCTACCGGCACTGTGAAATGGTTCAACTCCACCAAGGGCTACGGCTTCATCCAACCGGATGACGGCGGCAAGGACGTCTTCGTCCACATCTCGGCCGTCGAACAAGCTGGCCTGCGTGGCCTCGACGAGAACCAAAAGGTCTCGTACGAAATCGAGCGCGACCGTCGCTCGGGCAAGGAATCGGCCGGTCAACTGAAGACCGAAGGCTGATTTCTCGCGCCGTTCATCGGCGCGGATTTCGAACGGCGGCGACGGCTTCGGCTGTCGCCGCCGTTTTCGTTTGCAGCCGCCTGTTGAGCCAAATGGCGCCCCGCCCTTGCTAATGGGCGCCCAAGCCCCCACCTTCATGTCGTCGATCTCTCTGCGAAACGCTGCTGCCCCTTTGCATCGCGCACCGAGGTCCAAAGCCGATCCCATTCAGACCCGACAGGCCACCAGGATATCCTTCCTGCGGCCACTCAAACGGGGAGTCCTGAAAATGGCTACCGGCACTGTCAAATGGTACAATTCCACCAAGGGTTACGGCTTCGTCCAACCCGATGACGGCGGCAAGGATGTCTTCGTCCACGCCACGGCCGTCGAGGTTTCTTCGCTCGGCATGCTGAACGAAGGTCAGAAGATCTCCTATGAAATCGAACGCGACAGCCGCAGCGGTAAAGAATCCGCTGGCCGGCTTCAGGCGGCTGACTAAGCCGACACCGCTCCTGCCGCCCCGTTGACGCCCCCGACCACAGCCGCCCAGCGCGATCAGCACGCCATCGCCTTCGAAGGCGAAGTGGTGAAACTGCTCCCCTTGGGAGGCAGACGAGTGCGTTTGAACAACGGGCATCTGGTGACGGTGCTGGCGTCCTTCGGGAGACCGACGGAAGTCAGCCTGATCGGCGACCGCGTCGTCGTCGAAATCGCTTTCAATCAGCTGAAGGGCTGGCGCCTCGCGCGCCGGCCCTGATGCTCTCCTCGGAGATGCCGATGACCACGCTTGCCGACAAGATTCCCGTCCTGAGCGAAGTCGACCTCAAGGCCCTGCGCGCCAACGCCGCGCGTCTGGTCGAGCACGGCTCAGCCGTTCAGGTAACGACCGCCGCCGACATCCTGCCGCTGATCGACGCCCGACTGGCCGAAATCGCCGCCGCGCCCAAGCCCGTCGCACCGCCCAGGAAGCGCGCCGCCCCGAGGAAGAAGCCTGTGCCCGTCACGGGCCATCAGACCGCCCTGCCCGACAGGACGGCCTGACTTCACTTCAACTCAGGGCCTGATCCAGATCGGCGATCAGGTCGTCGATATCCTCGACCCCGACGGACAGTCGGATCAGGTTGTCGGTGACGCCGCCCGCCTCACGCACGTCCTTGGGCACGGATGCGTGGGTCATGATGGCCGGGTGATTCACCAGGCTTTCGACCCCGCCCAGCGACTCCGCCAGGGTGAAGACCTGCACCCGTTCCAGCACCCGCCTGGTGCGCTCCAGGTCGCCATCGATCAGCACCGTGACCATGCCGCCGAAGCGGCCGTTCATCTGGCGCGCGGCCAGCTCGTGCTGCGGGTGGCTGATCAGGCCCGGATAAATGACCTTGGCCACCCCTGCCCTGTCTTCCAGCCAGCGGGCCACGGCCATGGCGTTCTCATTATGCGCCTTCATGCGCAGGCCCAGAGTCTTCAGACCCCGGTTAGCCAGGAAGGCGTCGAACGGCCCCATGACGCCGCCGATGGAGTTCTGCAAGAACTTCAGCTGGGCCGCCATCTCGGCGTCCTTGGCCACCAGAACCCCGCCGACGATGTCGGAGTGACCGTTCAGGTACTTGGTCGCCGAGTGCATGACCACGTCGGCGCCCAGGGCCAGCGGCTGCTGGCTCCACGGCGTGGCGAAGGTATTGTCGACGATCAGGATCAGCTTGTGGGCCTTGGCGATCTTGGACAGGGCCTCGATGTCGGCAAGCTTCATCAACGGATTGGTGGGCGTCTCGACCCACAGCATCCGCGTCTTTTCGGTAATGGCCGCCTCGACCGCCGCCAGATCAGTCAGGTCGATGTAGCTGAAGTCCAGCCCCATCGAGCGACGGCGCACCCGCTCGAACAGCCGCCACGAGCCGCCGTAGAGGTCGTCGCCGGTGACGATGTGCGACCCGGCGTCCAGCAGCTCCAGCGCCGTCGAGGTCGCCGCCATGCCCGAGCCGAAGCCAAAGGCCTGAACCCCGCCCTCCAGATCGGCGATGCAGGCCTCGAAGGCCTCGCGCGTCGGGTTCTTGCCGCGCGCATACTCATAGCCCTTGTTCACGCCCGGGCTTTCCTGGGCGTAGGTCGAGGTGGCGTAGATCGGCGTCATCACCGCGCCCGTCGTCGGGTCGGGCTTCTGGCCGGCGTGAATGGCGCGGGTCGAGAAGCCCTGGCTATTCTTCAGCGTGCTCATGGTCTTACCGGTTCAGGCTGAGGTGGTTGATCAGGTCGGTGCGGGCGATCAGGCCGACGAAGGTCTCGCCGTCCAGCACAATAGCCACGCGGTCGCGGTCGAAGATCGGGATCAGGGCGTCCAGGCTTTCCTTGACCTGCAGCGTGTCCAGATCGCGCGTCATGGCCGAGGAGACCGGCTTGGCGAAGCGTTCCTGACGGGTGATCTCGTCGGTGTTCATGATGTGGACGATGTCGCTCTCGTCCAGAATGCCGACCAGACGGCCATCCTGAATGACCGGCAGTTGCGACACGCCGTCGCCCTTCATCCGCTTGAAGGCGGTGTCCAGGGTGTCGTCGGGGCCGATCACGACCACGTCGCCGTTGGCGTATTTGCGCGTGATCAGGTCCGACAGGTCGCCGTGCAGCTCGCGCTGGGTTAAGCCCTGATCAGCCAGCCAGGCGTCGTTATAGACCTTGGACAGGTACTTGGCCCCCGTGTCACAGACGAAGGTCACGACCCGCTTCGGCTCGGTCTGCTCGCGGCACCAGCGCAGAGCGGTGGCGATCAGGGTGCCCGACGAGGACCCCGCAAGGATGCCTTCCTTCAGCAGCAACTCGCGAACCGTGGCGATCGCCTCGCTGTCAGGGATGGAATAGGCCATGTCGATCAGCTCGGGATCGGCCGTGTCGGGCATGAAGTTCTGGCCGATGCCCTCGACCGCATAGCTGCCGTCCGGACCGGGCACGCCCTCGTTGATCAGGCCGGCCAGAGCCGAGCCGACCGGGTCGGCCAGAATGATCTTGGCGTTCGAGCCCTGCGACTTGAAGTATTGCGCATTGCCCGTGATCGTCCCGCCCGAGCCGATACCGGCGACGAAGGCGTCGATCTGGCCGTCCATCTGCTCCCAGATTTCAGGACCGGTCGTCTTGAAGTGGGCGGCGGTGTTGGCGTCGTTGGCGAACTGGTTGACGAAGTAGCCGCCCGGGATCGACTGAGCCAGACGCTCGGCCATGTCGGTGTAGTATTCGGGGTGGCCGTGCGGCACGTCCGAGCGGGTCAGACGCACGTCGGCGCCCATGGCGCGCAGGTGCTGGATCTTCTCCTTCGACATCTTGTCGGGGATGACCAGCAGGACCTTGTAGCCCTTCTGCTTGCCGACCAGGGTCAGGGCCAGGCCGGTGTTGCCCGCCGTGGCCTCGACGATGGTGCCGCCCGGCTTCAGCCAGCCCGCTTTTTCCGCCGCCTCGATCATCGACAGGGCGATGCGGTCCTTGATGGAGCCGCCGGGGTTCTGGCTCTCCAGCTTCAGGAACAGGCGGCAGGGGCCGGTGTCGATCCGCGTCACCTCAACCATCGGCGTCTTGCCGATCAGGTCCAGCAGCGACCCGACGGGGCGGATCAGGACGGGGGCGTCGGACATCGACATGCGGAAGGCTCCGAAGAAGGCGTGTTCAGGATCGGAAGCTGGGCGTCGCCGTCCTCGCGGTCAACTCACGCAAGTTTTCACCTATTTGCTCCGAAGCGCAGTACATAGGACGCAATGACCAAGACGCCGAAACGCCCCGCCGCGGGCCTGCCCGACAAAGACACCCTGATCGCCTTCCTGCGCGAAGCCGGCGAGGCCCAGAAAGCCGACATCGCCCGCGCCTTCGGATTGAAGGGCATCGAACGCCGTCAGCTGCGTGAAATGCTGAAGACGCTGGAGGCCGAAGGCGCCCTGGGCAAGCGCGGCCGCAAGGGCTTTTCCGAGGCCGGCGCCCTGCCCGCCGTGGGCGTGGCCGATGTCGTGGATCGCGACGCGGACGGCGAACTGTACGTCGAGCTGGTCAAGGGCGGCGAGGACGCGCCGCGCGCCCTGCTGCTGCCCGACCGCGAGGGCAAGGCGCCCGCGCCCGGCCTGGGCGACCGCCTGCTGGTCAAGTTCGCGCGCGGCGCCGAGGGCTGGGAGGCCCGGCTGGTCAAGCGGCTGGACGCCGGGACCAACCGCGTCCTGGGCGTGATCCGCAAGTCGGCGCGCGAGACCCGGGTCGAGCCGGTCGACAAGCGCTCCAAGGACGTCCTGCTGATCCCCAACGCCGTGGCGGGCGACCTGCGCGACGGCGATCTGGTCCTGGCCTCGATCGAGAAGGGCGACCACCGCTACGGCCCCAAGCGCGGCAAGATCCTGGAGTCCATCGGCCGCGAGGATGATCCCCGCGCCGCCTCCATCATCGCCATCCACGCCCACGGCCTGCCCACCGGCTTCTCGGAACTGGTCGAGCGCGAGGCCGAGGATCAGGCCCTGCCGACACTCAAGGGCCGCGAGGACCTGCGCGAAGTCCCCTTCATCACCATCGACCCGGCCGACGCCCGCGATCACGACGACGCCGTCTATGCCGAGCGCGACACGGACCCCAAGAACCCCGACGGATGGATCGTCTGGGTCGCCATCGCCGACGTCGCCGCCTACGTCCGCCCCGGCTCAGCCCTGGACCGCGAGGCGCGCGACAAGGGCAACTCCACCTATTTCCCCGACCGCGTCGAGCCCATGCTGCCGGAGATCCTGTCAAACGGCCTGTGCAGCCTGAAACAGGGCGAGAACCGCGCCTGCATGGCGGTGCGGATGATATTCGACAAGGACGGGAAGAAGACCGGGCACAAGTTCATGCGCGGCCTGATGCGGTCGCACGCCAAGCTCAGCTACGAACAGGCGCAGTCGGCCATCGACGGCCAGCAGGACGATGTGACGGGTCCGATCATGGACGCCATCCTCTATCCGCTGTGGAACGCCTATTCGACCATGCTGAAGGGCCGCGAGCGCCGCAGCCCCCTGGCCATCGAAAGCCCCGAGCGTCGCGTCATCATGGCCCCCGGCGGCGGCATCGCCGCCATCGAGCCGCGCAAGTCGCTGGAAGCTCATCGCCTGATCGAAGAAATGATGATCCAGGCCAATGTCTGCGCCGCCGAGACGCTGGAGAAGACGCGCACGCCCCTGATCTATCGCGTCCACGACGCGCCCAGCCAGGAAAAGATCTTCAACCTAGCGGACTTCCTGCACACCATCGGCAAGCCGTGGAACAAGGGCGAGGCGCCGAACACCAAGCGGTTCAACAAGCTGCTGGACGAGACCCGCGACGGCCCTCACGCCGAGGTGGTCAACGAGGTGGTCCTGCGCACCCAGATGCAGGCCATCTACAGCCCGGACAACGTCGGCCACTTCGGCCTGCACCTGGACCGCTACGCCCACTTCACCTCGCCGATCCGGCGCTACTCCGACCTGATCGTTCACCGCGGCCTGATCCGGGGCCTGAACCTGGGCTCGGACGGCCTGACGGACCGCGAGATCGCCGAACTGGGCGGCATCGCCGAGCACGTCACCGAGACCGAGCGTCGCTCCATGGCCGCCGAACGTGACGCCATGGACCGCTACATCGCCGCCTTCCTGGAAGACCACGTCGGCGCGACCTTCAGCGGGCGCATCACCGGCGTCACCCGCTTCGGCCTGTTCATCCGCCTGGACGAGACCGGCGCCGACGGTCTGGTCCCCGTCTCGTCGCTGGGCAATGAGTACTTCACCCACGACGACCGCGCCCACGCCCTGATCGGCGAACGCACGGGACAGCGCTACACCCTCGGTCGGCGCGTCGAGGTGCGTCTGGCCGAGGCCACCCCGGTCACCGGCGGTCTGGTGCTGGAGATGCTGTCCGACCCCGAACCGCGCGATCCCAACGCTCCGGCGCCGCGCTACGGCATTCGCGGACGCGGCGGCGACGGCCCGCCCAAGCGCGGCAAGGGCCGTCCCGGCGGTCCCAAGCCCCGCAACGGCGCCAAGCCCTCCGGCGGCCTGAAGGGGGTTCGCAAGGGCAAGCGGCGGTGAAGCCCGCCGCCCCCTTCGACGCCGCTCAGGACCTGGCCGACGCCCCGCGCACGGGCGGCGGCCAGAAGCCCAAGGACGCCGCCACCCTGATCCTGACACGCGGCGGAGACCGGCCTGAAGTGCTGATGGGTCGTCGCGCGCCTGGCCATGTCTTCATGGCGTCGAAGTGGGTCTTCCCCGGCGGGCGCATCGACCGTTCCGACTTCACCGCAACCTCGACCGGCGAGTTGTCATCCGACGTCGCCCGGCGGCTGGAGGCCGAAATGCCCGCCCGCCGCGCCCGCGCCCTGGCCCTGACCGCCGTGCGGGAGACCTTCGAGGAAACCGGCCTGATCCTGGGCCGCCCAGCCCCGCCCGCCTCGGTCGCCGGACCGTGGCGCGAGTATCGTCAGGCGGGCGCCCTGCCCGACCTGTCGGTCCTGTCCTATGTGGCCCGCGCCATCACCCCCCCGGGCCGCACGCGCCGCTTTGACGCCCGCTTCTTCATGGCCTCGGTCGAGGCCCTGCGCGATCCGGACCGGATCGAGGGCTCAGGCGAACTCGACGAGATCGCCTGGCTGCCGCTGGATGAGGCCCAGGCCCTGGACCTGCCCGCCATCACGCGCTTCGTTCTGGGCGAGGTGGCCGAGCGGCTGACGCACCCCGACCGCCCCCTGCCCTTCGTGCGCATGGTGCGCGGCCGTCACGTGGTCGATCATCAGGACTGAAACCGTGGCCAAGCAGACGATCACCCTGCGCCTGACCATCCATGACCCTATGCCGGGCGTCTGCTACAGCCTGCAAGGCAAGGACAGCGAACCTGTCGACGCCGTGACCGCCACAGAGGCGCCGCTATCGCTGGACGCCCTCGTCACGCTGAACGACGGCGATCGCCTGACCGGCCCCTTCGTGCGGCGTGAGGGGCCGGAGCGTCGCTTCGTCTATATCGGCATAGGAACCCATGCAGGCTTTCAAGGCCCGACCTGGAGCCGCCGGGCCAAGATCGACGTCCACGACATCCCCGCCGACCTTCTGGAGGCCGCACGGCAGGGCCGCACGCTGGAAGTCCGCCTACCGGGCCGAGCAAAGGACGGCGGCCCAGCCTGCGCCACCGTCCGTCCTCTGGAACCGTGGAAGGCTATCTGAGCTACCGCCCGCCTATTGGGCGACCGGCTTCTTCAAGTCGAACTCGACGCGGAAGTGGCGGTTGGGGCGACGCAGCTCATAGGCGAACATCTGCGCCGGATGGACTTCCATAGCCCAGGTGTTGGTGGTCGAAACCGAGGCGTTGTTGGCGTTGAACAGGTCGATGGATTCCTGGTCAACCGGGAACTCCTGACGCTCGGCGGTGCCGGCGCCCGCCGTATCGCCACCGTACCAGTGCAGGACGTCGGTTGTGCCGTCGTCGTGGCGGTGATCATGCTTCAGCCGCAGGCCCGTGGCCGTGCGCGTCACCACCCAGGTGCGCGAGCGGTCGGCGCCGACCCAGAAGGGAATCCGAATCTCTTCGGCCGAGCAGTCGCGCACATGCATCAGCAGGCGTTGGCTGGCGAAATCCGAATCGGCGGAATCAGTAGTGACCACCTTGCCCTCGAACCTCTGGCCGCACAGGGCGCTCAGATTCTTGAAAAAGGCGTCCTGGGGCGTGTCTGCGCGCGCGGCGGCGGGCAGGGACGACAGGGTCAGGGCGGCGGCCGCGAGGGCGATAGAGGTCAGGGCTTTCATTTCATCACCCTAACCGTTAGGAGCCTTTCCTCAACGCGACATCGCGGGCGTTGACTTTGATCTCCGCCTGAGTATGTTCCGCGCCTCTCGTTTCATGCGGCTTTCGCCGTCGCAAAGGTAATTCCGATGGCCAAACCGGCTTCCATCAAGATCCGCCTGAACTCCACCGCTGACACCGGCTTCTTCTACGTGACCAAGAAGAACGCCCGTACGATGACCGAAAAGATGGTCGTTAAGAAGTACGACCCGGTCGTCCGCAAGCACGTCGAGTTCAAGGAAGGCAAGATCAAGTAAGGGCTTAACCGCCCGAGCCCCTGGCTCGCTTGACTGCAGAATTCGAAACGCCCGGCTTTTCAGCCGGGCGTTTTTCTTTGTTCGATCAACAGGAGGAGCAATCAGGCCGCGCGGGCGACGACCTTGTTGCGACCAGACGCCTTGGCCTCATAGACCCCCTCGTCCGCCCGCTTCAGCAGGGCCTCGGGCGTGTCGTCCGTCCCCGTGGTGGCGGCCACTCCGACCGAGACGGTGATGTTCAGATGGGCCTGGCCGTCCATGACCCGGAAGGGCGCGGCGCCGACGTCACGCCGGATACGCTCGGCGATGCGGTGCGCGTCTTCCAGCGTCGTGCCGGGCATGACCACCACGAACTCCTCGCCGCCGAATCGGCACGGCAAGTCCACCGCGCGCACATTGGTGGCCAGTCGCACCGAAAACTCGCGCAGCACCTCGTCCCCGGCGTCGTGACCGAAGCCGTCATTGACCGCCTTGAAGTGGTCGATGTCCAGCACCAGCACCGCCACCGGCTCGCCCCCGCGATTGGTGCGCGCCACCAGGGGCTGAAGCTGATTGGTCATGTAGCGGCGATTATGCAGGCCGGTCAGGGCGTCGGTGACCGCCATCTCCAGGCTGTGATCCAGCTTTTCCCTCAGGAAGTCGCCATAGCGCTTACGCCGCACCTGGGTCCGCACCCGCGCCGACAACTCCTCGGGATCGACGGGGCGCGTCAGAATGTCGTTAGCGCCCAGATCCAGCGCCTTCAGCAATCGGGGCCGATCCTGCGAATCGACCAGGGCCAGGATCGGCAACCGCCGCGTCGGTTCCTTGGAACGCGCCTGGGCGATCAGGCGCAGCCCGTCAAAGCCCTCGGAGGTCACGTTGACGATCATCAGGTCGACCGGACCGCGCGCCGCTTCCAGCGCCGCGACGGGATCGGCCTCGACCAAAGGCCGGTGCTCGACCGCCAGCTCCTGCGCCACCTTGGCGGCCTGCAGGGCGTTGTCGTCCACCACCAGAACGCGCCCGCCCGAGCCCTTCAGCCGCGCCACGCCGGCGGTGTCGATGCCGACGCGCCGACCGCTCTCCTCGCGCTCGCGCAGTTCGTCCATGACCATCTTCAACCGGGTCAGACTCTTGACCCGCGCCATCAGGATGACGTCGTCCAGCGGCTTGGTCAGGAAGTCGTCGGCCCCGGCTTCCAGCCCGCGAAGACGGTCATGCCGCCCGTCCAGCGCCGTCACCAGCACCACGGGGATGTGCCGCGTCCTGGGTTCGTCCTTCAGCCGACGACAGGTCTCGAACCCATCCATGCCCGGCATCATGACGTCCAGCAGGATCAGGTCAGGCTGTTCGGCGATGGCCAGAGCGATGGCGGTCAGGCCGTCGCCGCAGGTCAGGGCGTCGTAATATTCGATGGTCAGCTTGGCTTCGAGCAGTCGGACATTGGTCTCGACATCATCCACGACCAGGATACGCGCGCTCATGCCGCCCTACCCCAGATGCTTGCGGATCGTCTCGAGGAAGGACACCACCGAGATCGGTTTGGAGATATAGGCCTCGCAGCCACCCTGCCTGATCCGCTCTTCATCGCCCTTCATGGCGAAGGCGGTGACGGCGATGACCGGGATATGGTTCAGCTCCTCGTCGTCCTTGAGCCACTTGGTCACTTCCAAGCCGGAAATCTCCGGCAGCTGAATGTCCATCAGAATCAGATCGGGACGGTGCTGGCGCGCGATCGCCAGCGCCTGCAGCCCTTCGCGGGTCTGCAAGGTCTCGTAGCCTTGGGAATCGAGCAGATCATGAAAAAGCTTCATGTTCAGCTCGTTATCCTCGACGATGAGGACTTTCTTGGACATCCGCCACCCGGCTGTTTCGCCAATAATTTTGCGCCGCTGCGCAGGGCTTTTCGCCTTCTTCCGATGCACTGTGGCGTTGGCAGTCTTAAGTTGAGATGAAGCTGAGGAACCGGAGTTCATTTTGGGCCTGAAGGCCGTTTGCCGCGACTGTCTGTGGACCGGCGACCGTAAGGTCGCACGGTGCCCTTCGTGCGCCTCGCGTCGCGTCATCAGCCACGACGAACTGGGCGAGCTGACCATCGCCCACCTGGACTGTGACGCCTTCTACGCCTCGGTCGAGAAACGCGACCGACCGGAGCTGCGCGACAAGCCGGTCATCATCGGCGGCGGCAAGCGCGGCGTGGTCTCGACCGCCTGCTACGTCGCCCGTCTGCACGGCGTCGGCTCGGCCATGCCCATGTACAAGGCGCTGAAGGCCTGTCCCGACGCGGTCGTCATCAAGCCTGACTTCAGGAAGTATGTGACCGAGAGCGAGCGCATCTTCGGCGCGGTTGGCAAGTTGACTCCCTTGGTCCAGACCCTGTCGCTGGACGAGGCCTGGATCGACCTGGCCGGCACCGAACGCCTGAACGGCGGCCCGCCGGCATTCCAACTGATCCGCCTGCAGAAATGGATCGAGGACGAGACCGGCCTGACCGTCTCTATCGGCCTGGCCCCCAATCGCTTCCTGGCCAAGATCGCGTCGGAACTGGACAAGCCGCGCGGTTTTTCGGTCATCGGCGCGGCCGAGGCCAAGAGCCTGCTGGCATCGCGCCCGGTCAACATCCTGCCCGGCGTCGGGCCGGTGTTCGGGCGCACCCTGAGGTCCGACGGCTTCGCCACGGTCGGCGATCTGGCCGCCGCCGACGTCAAGGATCTGGTCCGGCGCTACGGCGAGACGGGCCTGCGCCTCTACGACCTGAGCCACGCTCGCGACGCCCGCCCGGTGCGCCCCGACCACGACCGGCGTGGGATGAGCGCCGAGACCACCTTCAACGACGACCTGACCCGCGCCGAGGATCTGGAGGCCGAGCTGTGGCCCCTGTGCGAGAAGCTGGCCTCGAAAGCCCGGCGCGACGGCGTGGCCAGCCGCGTCGTGGTGCTGAAGCTGCGCAAGGCCGACTTCAGGATCGTCACCCGCCGCATCACCCTGGCCGAGCCGGTGCAGACGGCGCGGGTGCTGTTCTCAGCGGGGCGCGACCTGCTGAAGCCTGAACTGGGCGAGCCCTATCGCCTGATCGGCATCGGCCTGGCCGAGATCGCCGAGGCGGGCGCTGCCCCCGCCGGCCTGTTCGCGACGCCTGAGACCCGCGCCCTGAAGACCGAGACCGCCATCGACGCCCTGCGCGAGAAATTCGGCGCCGCCGCCGTGGTCGCGGGCCGTGTGCTCAAGAAGCCCGGATGACGCCGCCCGTCCGGCGCGCTACACCCCGCTCAACCCTCTCAACGGAGTCTCCGACATGAGCATCCACGCCCGCATCGCCGAACTCGGCATCACCCTGCCCGAGCCCGCCAAGCCGGTCGCCAGCTACGTCTCCTACGTCCAGTCGGGCAATCAGGTCCTGATCTCGGGCCAGCTGTCGAACGACGCCAACGGCGGCATCAAGGGCACCGTCGGCGTTGACGTGACCCCGGAGCAGGCCGCCGAGGCCGCCCGCCTGTGCGGCATCAACCTGCTGGCCCAGATCAACGCCGCCGTCGACGGCGACCTGGATCGCGTCGTCCGCATCGTCAAGCTGGGCGGCTTCGTCCAGGCCGGCCCGGACTTCATCGCCATCCCCGCCGTCATCAACGGCTGCTCGGACCTTATGGTCCAGGTCTTCGGCGACGCGGGCAAGCACGCCCGTTCGGCCGTCGGCGTCTACAAGCTGCCGCTCGGCTTCGCCGTGGAGATCGACGCCATCATCGAGGTGAAGTGAGCTTCACGCTTCAGGTCCACGAAGGGATCGCCGCAATAGGCCGGGACGCGTGGGACGCCTGCGCGGCCCCGACCGGCGATCCCTTCGTCTCCTACGACTTCCTGCACGCCTGCGAGGCGTCAGGCAGCGCCGTCCCGTCACAGGGCTGGACGGCGCGCCATCTGCGCCTGCACGACGAAGACGGCGCCGTGATCGGCGTCATGCCCCTCTATCTGAAGGGCCACAGCCAGGGCGAATACGTCTTCGACCACAGCTGGGCCGACGCCTATCAGCGCGCCGGCGGCCGCTACTATCCCAAGCTGCTGGGCGCCGTGCCCTTTACCCCCGCGACCGGGCCGCGTTTTCTGGCGAAACCCGTCGACGCGGAAAGCACGCAGGGCTTATCCGGGGCCGCTCAGAACGCTGACGACAGCGCCCTTGGCGGTCCCGGCCCTGCGCTACGCTCCTGCCGGGATGACGCGGTCAGATCAGTCCTGCTGCAAGGCGCCCTGACCCTGGTCGAGCGGCTGGGCGTCTCGTCCTTGCACGTCAACTTCCCGACCGAGCCGGAATGGCGCGCCATGACCGGGGCGGGCCTGCTGCCGCGCCGGGACATCCAGTTCATCTGGCGAAACGAAGGCTATCAAACCTTCGACGACTTCCTGGCCGCCCTGTCGTCCAATCGGCGCAAGACCATCCGGCGCGAGCGCCGCGAGGCCCAGGCGGGGCTCGACATCCGCATCCTGACCGGCGCCGACATCACCGAGGCCCACTGGGACGCCTTCTTCGAATTCTACATGGACACCGGCGACCGCAAATGGGGCCGCCCCTATCTGACGCGCGACTTCTTCGCCCGCGTCGGGGCCAGCATGGCCGACCGCATCGCCCTGGTCATGGCCTTCCGCGACGACACCCCCATCGCCGGGGCCCTGAACTTCATCGGCCGCGACGCCCTCTATGGCCGTCAGTGGGGCGCGCTGGAGCAGGTCCCCTTCCTCCATTTCGAGCTCTGCTACTATCAGGCCATCGACTTCGCCATAGCCCGCGGCCTGTCGCGGGTTGAGGCGGGCGCCCAGGGCGAGCACAAGATCGCGCGCGGCTACCTGCCCTCCCCGGTCTATTCCGCCCACTGGATCGCCGATCCGGCCCTGCGCGATCCCGTCGCCCGCTACCTCGACAACGAGCGCCCGGCGGTCGAGGCGGAGATGGCGGCAATGACGGCGGACCTGTCGCCCTATCGCACGCCCGGATAGGCCCTGAACTGACTAGGCACCTCAGGATTCTGTCGTTGCGCCAGCGCCAGATCGGCTCGCCCTTCGTCCTCACGGCCAAGTGCGATCAGAGCCAGACCACGCCCGTAACGCGCCGGCGGCAGGATGGCGTCTCGGCTCAAGGCGTAGTCGAAGTCGGCCAGGGCCTCCTCGTGCCGGCCCTGCTGCAACCGCAGACGACCGCGTGAATCCGCAATCGCCCCGGACAGCGGCTGCGCCTGCATGGCCGTGTCACACCAGGCTTCAGCCTGATCCAGCCCCACGCCGGCGACCGCCAGAATCCAGCAGCCGCTGTTGAGCATGTCTGGATGATCCGGGTTCGTCGTCATGAACGTCCGTGTGATATCCAGAGCGGCTTCTGCATCGCCGGTGGCGGCCAAGGCCGACACCATGCTCAGGGTGGCAGTCTCGACTTCGTCCGCCTCTCGTTGCTGCAGTCGCCGAACCAGGGGCATGGCTTCGGCGCCCCGTTTCTGTTGAAGCAGCCAGTCGATGCGCGCTTCCAGCAACGAAACCTGATCCGGGGCCTCGCCCAGAATCGAAACAGACAATTCTTCGGCCTCGTCAACGCGACCCAGAAGCCCCAGGAGCACGACCTTGCGCGACTTGATCTCGGGCTTGTCGGCGTCAGACGCCGCATTCAGCGCCGCCTCAACGTCGGCCAGTGCGCGATCCGCCAGGCCCGCGCTGTGATAGGCGAAGGCCCGTGCTTGTAGAACGCGGGTGTCGCCAGGCGTCACTCGCAACAGTCGCGTATAGGCCAGGATGGCCTCTCGGACGTCACCCCGCCCACTCGCCAGACTGAGCCTGCCATAGGCGACCGAGTCATTGGCCGGATCCAGGGCCTCTGCCTGATCCAAGTCCTCCTCCGCGCCGGCGAAGTTTCCTTGGGTAATCCTCAAATCCGCGCGCGCCGCCCACACAGCCGACTGATCGCCGGTCGTCGCGACCGCACGATCCGCGGCCTTGGCGGCCTCGTCATACAGACCCAGCGCGGTCAGTTCGCGGATCCTCGTTTCGAAGGACGCAGCCCGCTTGGCCGGATCGCTCTCGGCCTCGGCGGCGACCCAGGCGGCACGGTCCGCCGCGGTCGGTTCATAGACGCCGACAATGGTGATGCCCGCGTCTTTGGCGAAACGCGGATCGACCGAGAGGCGCGCCTTTTCATAGGCCTCGTGCGTGATCTCATATTCCGCCGCCGCCGCCGTGGCGGAACCGATGATCCGCCCACCTTCGATCGTCGTCTCGCTGGCGTAACGACCACCGACCACATGAAAGGTCTGGTTGCCACCATAGACGGCATAGCGTCCGCCCTCGGGCAGGCGGTAGTCCACGCGCGCCACCGACGCCGTCGGATAGCCCACGACATGGGGAACGTCCGGCAGAAACTGCGTCGTTCGTTTGGTCAGCTCCGGCGCTTGCAGGCTCAGGCTGTTCAAAGGCACGCTGCCATAGCTGAGAAGACCGTCGGACTTGCCCGACACAGTCACCACATAGGCCGCCAGCCCTTCGTCGTACTCCGCCGTGACCGCCACATCCTTGAAATCCTTGTCCAGGTTCTCGCGCAGCGCATCCAGCCTCTGCTGACGAGCGGCGACGCCCATGCCCTGCATGGCCGAAGCAGCCTGACGGCCCGTCTCGCCGCGCATGACGGTCTTGAAGGTCACGGTCGCCGGCGTGAACAGACCGGCCGAAGCATCGACGATCTCCACCTGTTCGGTCGCGGGCGTGGACTGAGGAATCGGACGAATGACGTCCAGTTCCGTCTTGCCCTCGGCCAGAACCAGCGCGTGGCGATAGGGCGCGAAGGCCGAGCGTTCAAGAACACGATCCCCCGCCCGCGCCCCGTCCAGCCAGTATTCGTCGCCGTCCAGTTCTGCCCGGACCAGAGCATGGTCGAAGGCGTGCAGGCGCGGCAGTCCCTCAGCCAGGCCATCACCATTCCAGGTCGACACCAGGGCGGCCTCGGCCGGAATGTCCAGTTCCCGCAGCAGGGCCAGCAACAGCACCGTCTTGCCCTTGCAGTCGCCCTGCCGAAGACGCCAGACCTCGTCGGCGCTGACGGGCAACCAACCGCCCTCGCCCATCAGGACAGCCAGATAGCGCACCTGATCCTGCACCAGTCGCAGCACCGCCAGCGCCTGATCCCTCTGGCCCGCATGATTGGCCTTGATGCGGGCGATCTCGGCGTGAAGCGGAGAGTCCGCCGCCAAGCGGGCGGCCTGATCGTAGTGCGGCGTCATCAAACTCGCCACGTCGCCCCAGCTGTCATAGCTGGTCAGCGTCGCCTCGCGCGCCTGGAAGAAACGGCGCGGCGCGTCTTTCGGCACGAAGTAGGGATCGACGTCCCTCATTTCGACGGCGATCTCGTTGAACTCCCCCCGCCGATGCTGCGCCGGCAGGGTCCAGCCCGGCGAAGACTTCACCCGCATGTTCAGGCTGTCGGGCCACGACGCCGCCACGCGCAGCAGTTCGACGGGCGTGTTCACGGCGCCGCTGATCAGGGCTTCAGGACGCGCCCCCGCCACAGGCTCGCTGCGGCTGCGGGTGAAGGCGACGTCCAGTTCATCGCCCACGCGCAGATCGGCCGGATGAAGCGCCGCGGTCAGCCGCCCCACGACCATCGAGTTTTCAAACTCGCTCTCGCGGCGCAAGATTTCGAACTGCTGGGAATCCAGCACCTCGATGACGGCGCCCTCGCGGATGACGCGGACATGATGGACCGTCAGGTCCTCATTGGCCGTCGCCCAGTCCAGCGTGATCACCCCGCCCTCCCCAAGCCCTTCTGGCGAGGTAAGCAGGAGGCGATACCGGGTATAGGAATGGCGCAGGCCGCCCTCGAAACGGGTCTGGGCGTCATAGAGACGATAGCGATAGCCGACCTCGCTCGTTCCGCTCGCCTTGGGCGCACCGAGCTCGGCTGATCGCACCCAGGCGCCGGCCGGCGCCACGACGAGTTGATCGCCGGCCCAGGCGGACGTGGCCGCCAACAGCGCGGCGGCTGAAACCATCATGCGGAAAAACAAGGCGGATCCCCCCGGATCAGAACGATATCCGGCTTCGTGTAGCATGGTTTTTCGTATGGCCAGTGCTCAGCTTACCGCGTCAGTGGAAAACCCCCGGAACTCGCCGGGCTATCGAACGCTTGGAAAGGGCGTCCCTCCTCACATTCAGGAAACACCATG
>DAIOID010000036.1:8639-22988 GCA_036744355.1 Brevundimonas sp. | reverse complement strand
AGCCGGTGGGCGAGGCGCGCTACTGGACGGCCTTGCGCGCCCACGCCGACACGGTAGTGATCGACACGCCCGCCGCCGACCGCAGCGACATGGCCATCACCCTGGCCCCCTTTGTCGACGCCACCATCCTGGTGGTCGCAGCCGAGACGACTGCGGCCAGCGAGCCGGTGGCCCTTCGCGACGAGATCGACGCCGTCGGCGGGCGCATCGCCGGGGTGGTGATGAACCGCTCGACCTGGGCGCCGCCGCCCATGCTGAAGCGACTGGTCGGTTAGGCCTTCTGACGCTCCAGTCGGGCCAGTTCGCGCGCGCCGTAGAAGTGCGGCTCGAACCCCTTCATCCAGAACAGCTTTCCCAGACCGCGCGCGGCGCGATCCAACATGTCCGCGCGGCGGGGACTGGCGATCAGGGTCAGGGCGAGGGCGGTCGCGCCCCAGACGGCGGTCTGGGCCGCGCCGATGACCATCCAGCGCGCGACAGCGGGCCAGTTGCGGGCCGCGGCGTCGGTCTGGCTGGGCCCCTGGCCATAGGCGAAGGCGCGGGTCAGGGCGTAGCGCAACGTGGCCCGGTGCGGCGGGGCGAACTCGTCCACCCAGGCCTCGGCGGCCCAGCCGAAGCGGCCGCCGCGCGCCGCCAGGGCCGCGAACAGGGCGTCGTCCTCGCCCCCTGACTGATCCGCCGAGGTCTTGAAGGGGGCGTCGCCGGGCAGGGCGGTGGCCCGCACCAGCAGGGCGTTGCCGCAGCCATAGGGGTGGTCGATCACCCGGGTCTGCGCCGGGCCTTCGCGGCCGAAGAAGCGTTCGAGATAGGGCGTGGTCCAGCCGGTTCCTTCGGGCACGCGGCCGCGAATGGGGCCGAAGACGGCGTCCGCGCCGGTGGCTTTCTGGCTCGCCAGCAAAGCCTCCAGCCAGCCGGGCGAAGCGGCTTTGTCATCGTCGAGGAAGGCGATCAGAGGCGCCGTCGTGGCGGCCAGACCTTCGTTGCGAGCGGTGGCGACGCCGGGGCGCGGGGCGTGCCGCCAGATCAGGGGGACAGGCGCGGCAGGACGCAGGCGGTCCACGGTCTCGCGTGAGCTGGCCCGGGGGTCGTTGTCGACGACGATGATCTCGCGCAGGCGGTCATCAACGGAAGTCTGGACGAACAGGGAGCGCAGGGCGCGCTCCAGGCTGTCGGGGCGGCGCAGGGTCGGGACGATGACGGCGACGTCCGGGGCGGTCACGCCAGCACCTCGCCCACGGTGCGGATTTCGCATCCGGCCTGTCGGGCATGGGCGACGAGGCGCGACAGGGCGTCAGGCGTGCAGCCCCAGGGCGAATGCGCCTCGCGCACGTCATGGGTGTAGAGGATGAGCCAGGCGCTTTCGGCCACGGCGCGGTCGATCCACTGGCGAGCGAGGGCTTCGCCGTCCGGTCCTTCGATGCCGACGCCGGGCAGTTGGTTCAGATCGTCGCCGTCATGGACCAGCCCCTTGTGCACCCCGCGCAGGGAGGCGTACCGCCCGGCGAGCAGGGCCTTGGCGCGCGGCGAGACCTCGCCATAGGGATAGGCGAAATGGATCGGGGCCGCGCCCAGCCCGCGCAGGGCGGCGTCGTTGGCGTCCAGATCCGCGATCAGATCCGCCTCGGGCGTCCGGTGGCAGTCCAGATGGCCGAAGGTGTGCCCGGCGACCTCATGCCCGCGACGGATCAGGTCGCCGAGCTCAGCCGCGTCGGCGAAACGACCCATGTGGCCGTCCCGCCCGAACAGGCCGGCGCAGACATAGAAGGTGCCGCGCGCGCCGTGCGCCTCCAGCGCCGCGGCGCCGGCGTGACCGGCGCTGGCGGGGATGTCGTCGAAGGTGAAGCTGACGGTGGGGCGGGTCAGGTTCAGCCGGGCCGGACGGTGGTGCGTCAGACGCGCGAAACGGCGACGCAGCTTGCCCTTCAGGCTGAGGTCCGGGGTGTAGGGCTGGATCATATCGCCTCCGCATAGAGGGCGGCGCGGTAGAGGCGCAGGCTTAAGGCGCGCAAGGCGACCGGCAGGGCGTGCAGGCGAGCGGCACGCTTGAACAGGGGGCGGACGGCCTTCAGGCCCGGCACGCGCTTCAGCTTTTTCGCGACGCGATAGCTGGGATAGGCGGCGACGAAATCGGGGTGCCGGGCGACGACGCGGGCGAAGTTGGGCGCCGACTGTTCGTACTTGGCGGCCAGGATCTCGACCGTGTCCAGGCCCATGTGGGTGGCCGGGTTGTCCAGATGCACGACCTCGAACCGGCGCGAGACGCGCATGGCCCATTCGACGTCCTCCCAGCCCCAGCCAGAGAAGCCGGGGTCGAAGGCCTCGGCGTCGAAGACGTCGCGGCGGACCAGAAGATTGGACGTGAAGACATACTTTTCGGGCTGCAGGGCCCGCTGATTGCGGGACAGGCAGTCGGAGCGGGCGGCCATCTGGCGATGGACGGCGAAGCGGGCGTCGTCGGGCGCTTGCAGCAGTGAGAAGCCGCCGAAGGCCACGGCGGGCCTCTGGTCGCGAGCCAGCGCGGCCCAGGTCTGCAGGAAACGGTCGTCATCGGGCCGCATGTCGCTGTCGAGGAACAGCAAACTGGCCCCGCGTGCAGCGGCCGCCAAGCGGTTGCGGCCGATAGAGCGGCCCTCGTTCGCAGCCAGGGTGATCAGGCGCGCGGGCAGGGGCAGGGCTTCCAGTCCGGCGGTCAGGCGTGTGGTGAGTTCGGGATCGGCCGTGCCGTCGTCCAGCAGGATCATCTCGACCTCGCCCGCCAGAACGGGGCTTTCGCGGGCCAGCAGGGCCAGAAGGTCGGTCGGGTCGTCACGCAGGAAGGGGATCAGCACCGACAGGACGGGCCGGGCGTCTGACCAGGCGGGATTGTCGTGAAGGCGGGCCGGGGGGCTCATGCGACGGCTCTCCGGGCACGAACGGCGGCCATCAGGCGCTGGCCCAGCTGGCGCACGCCGCCGGCGTTCAGACCCCAGGCGCAGACTGCGTAGACCGCCGCCCCGACCGAGGCGTCCAGTATCAGCTCCGCGAACCCGCCGATGGGCGGCAGGGGCCAGACGACCAGGGCCATGACGGCGGCGGCGAGGCTGCACCGGAGCAGGGCGTTCCACGGGATCGGCAGAGGCAGGATGCGACGCCCCACCGCGATGGACGCCAGCAGGCCGACGGCGAAGCTGGCGGCGGTGGCCCAGGCTGCGCCGATAACGCCGAAGCGCGGGATCAGCAGCAGATTGAGGGCGACATTGGTCAGGGCAGGCACGCTCATGGCCGCCAGCAACCAGCCGGTGCGACGTCCCAGGGTGAAGGCCTGATGGAAATAGTAGACGGTCATGCCTGACAGGAAGGCCGACAGGGCGATCCAGGGCGTCACCAGAATGGCGGCCTCGCGCAGGTTTTCGCCGATCAGGAACTCTGACAGGGGGCGGGCGACCAGGGCCACGCCGACAGCGGCGGGCAGGCCGATCAGGACCAGGGTGGAGGCCTGCTCACGGGCGGCGGCGATCAACTGACGGCGGCCGCCACGCTCCAGCGCCATGACCAGGGCGGGGGCGCCCGCCGCGCCGAGCCAGATGAAGAGGACGTCCAGCGTACGATTGGCGATGCTGTAGCTGGCGTGGTAGGCACCGACCGCCGCCTCGTCGAGGAAGAGGGCCAGCAGGAAGCGGTCGGTCGAGGCCAGGACCACGGCCAGACCCAGGGAGGCGGCGATCGGATAGCCGTAGACGGCGTAGGATTTCAGTCGCTGGACATCGACCACGCCCTGACGCGCCTCGCGCAGTTCGCCCGGCAGGAAGAAGGGCATGGCCATCAGCGGGGCGATCAGGAGACCCGCCAGGGGCGAGGCTCCGCCGGCGCCGGCCATGGCGAAGGCCGCGCCGACGACGAAGCCGGCGACGCCGTTCCAGATGTCGAGGGTGGCCGCCTTGCGCACCTCGCCCGCCGCACGATAGCGCTCCTGCGCCAGCTTGGAGAAGCAGCGCACGGGGATACCGGCCAAGGCCACCGCCAGGGGGAAGCGGAACTCGGCGGGCATGGGCCACAACCAAACGGCCAGGCCGACCACCGGCAGGAAGACGGCCGTGACGATGAAGGCGGTGCGATACAGGCTGGCGAAGTGGCTGGCCATGTCCGCCCCCTCGCGCTGGGCGGCCCAGAAGCGGGCCATGGCGGCCTCCAGCCAGCTGAAGCTCGCCACATGGGCCAGGGTCATGACCGACAGGGCCAGGGCGTAGCGCCCGTAGTCCTCGGCGCTGAGCAGACGGGTGAAGACGATGATCGTCAGGAAGCCGATCAGGCCTTGCATCACATTGGCGGGCAGATAGCCCAGGACGCCGCGCCAGAACATCAGCGCACCGACAGTCGGTCGCCCAGCAGGACGGGGATGGTGACGGCGATCACCCACAGGTCCAGCCAGAAGGACTGGCGTTCTGTCGAGTTGCACCCGGCGACGCACTTCGGCCGCCGTATGCATGGGGCCTCGCGACCCCTTGATGGCGGCCCAGCCGGTCATGCCGGGCTTGATGCGGTGGCGGTGTGCGTAGTCGGCGACCAGCCGGGCCGACTCGGTCTCGCCGGTCTTCATGCCGATGGCGTGGGGACGGGGGCCGACCAGGGACATCTCGCCGCGCAGGACGTTCAGCAGCTGGGGCAGTTCGTCGAGGCTGCTGACACGCAGGAAGCGGCCGATGCGGGTGATGCGGTCGTCGTCGGCCGTGACCTGACGGGCGGCGGTGGCGTCGGCGGCCTCATGGCGCATGGTGCGGAACTTCCACACCACGATCTCTTCCTGATTGAAGCCGTGGCGACGCTGACGGAAAAGGGCGGGGCCGGGGCTGTCCAGCCGCACCAGAGCGGCGATCAGCAGGAGGACGGGCGACAGGAGGATCAGGGCGAGGCCGGACAGAGCGATGTCCTGAAGGCGCTTGTGAAAGGCGCGGCGGTCGGGATCGGCGGGACCTTCCAGTGGCGCCAGCGGGGCCTGGGCCAGTTTTTCCAGCGCCGCGTTGCGCTGCTCGGCGGCCTTGGGGTCGATCAGCAGGGTCAGGCGGATGGGCAGGACCCCCAGCCGCGCAGTCAGGTCTCGCACGCGGGCCTCGGCCTTGGGGTCGATGGCCAGCACGATGCGGTCGATGTAGGGCGTCAGTCTGTGGTTCAGCAGGGCGTCGGTTTCGCCCAGGACCGGCACGCCCTCGATCGCGTCGGGAGAGCGCGCCAGACGGTCGTCGAATACGCCAAGCACGTTCAGGTCGCGACGCTGCAGCGCCTCCTGGATCAGGCTTTGGGCATGGCGGGTGGCGCCGACCACGGCGATATTGGGCGTCAGCGCCCCGCTGCGGCGCCAGTCGGCCACCAGCAGGCTCCAGGTCGTGTGCATGGCCAGCAGCAGGGTCAGGGTCGCAAACCCCCACTGGGCGTAGGCGGGCCAGGGCGTGGCCGCGCCATGAAGGCCCAGGCCGACGGCGCCGGCCAGAAGGACCCCGACCGCAACGAGGGCGCTGACGGAAGCCAGGTGCCTGACAAGGCCGTGGCCGCGGTCGAAGCGATAGAGGCCGAGAGAGCGCATCAGGCCGAGGGTCGCCAGGGCGCCGAGGCCGAACGGGGCCGTGTCGGCCAGGCTGACCGACATGAGCGGGCCGGGGATCAGTCCAGCGACGGCGATCGCCGCGACGAGGCCGACGCCGAGAATGTCGAAACCACGAAAATAGAAGACTCGCAGCCGGGCGGCGTTTCTTTGTCGCGTGTTCAGCCAGACATCGGGACGGAAGGGGCCGCGACGGGGGCGGCCGGATTCCGACGGCGAATCGATTTCCGCCACGGGGGACGAACGGCGGACACGACGTGTCTCTGTGCGGCGGGGATCCGCTGTAGGGAGAAGGGTGTCGGCGGACGTCATAGGGTGGGTTTTGAACGTTTCTGGGCTCTAATTACCCTGAATTGTTCGCATGGGCCCTGTCTATGGCGCGTTAACGCGACTGTTTGCAGTTCACCCGTTGCACAGCGCCGCGCGACTCGCTATCCACGCCGCCTGCCGGAGACGTGGCCGAGTGGCTGAAGGCAACGGTTTGCTAAATCGTCGTACCCTGTAAGGGGTACCGAGGGTTCGAATCCCTCCGTCTCCGCCAGATGTTTCCAGAAAATCAGTAGTTTATCCCCGAAGGGGAGCCCTGTCCTGCATATTCGGCCTGTGCGCCTCGCTCCTCAGGGCTGAGGACGAGGGATGGCCGCGAGGCGGCTGCGCGGGGCCTGATCGGAAACTGTAAAAACTTATAAAGTCGACGATCGCAGTCGCCGAAACCGGCTTTGGCCCTCGTCGGGACAGGCTTGCACGAGAGCCGGCGCGGAAAGCCAGGCGACGCGATGCCTTTGTTCTTTGGGCGCTGTAAGCCAGGCTGTGGTCGTGGTAATCGTAAACTTTAACGCCAGTTCTCGGGGGCTACATGAACGACGCCGATACGGAAACCGACTTCCTCGGCATGACGACTGACATCGTCGCGGCTTACGTCAGCAACAACAAGATCGAGGCGTCGGCCCTGCCGGGGATGATCTCGGCCATTCACGCCGCCCTGTCGGCGACGACCGCTCCGGTGGTCGAAGAGGTGGTCGAAACCGTGGTGCGGCCGACCCCGGCCCAGATCCGCAAGTCGATCACGCCGGACTTCCTGATCTCGTTCGAGGACGGCAAACAGTACAAGTCGATGAAGCGGTCGCTGGCTATCAAGGGCCTGACCCCGGCCGAGTATCGTGAGAAGTGGGGCCTGCCGGCCGACTATCCTATGGTGGCGCCGGCCTATGCGGCGGCGCGCTCGGCCATGGCCAAGTCGATGGGCCTGGGCGCCGGGGGGCGCAAGCCGGCCGGCGCAGCGACCGCCAAGCGCGGGCGACCGCCGAAAGCCACGGCGTAAGGAACAGGGGCCGGTCGCAAGACCGGCCCTTTGTCGTTCAGGCGAGGGCCTGAACGCGTTGACGAACCATCGTCATTTTTCCTCTTGCTGCCTTCGCATTTGCAATAAATAGTTCGCAACTGCGAAACGCATGAGGGGATACACGCATGACGCAGTTCAAACACAGCTTACCGGGGCTTCTGGCCCTGCTCTGTCTAACCGGGGGCCTGTTCGCCGTCGGTGCGGCGCTCGCGGCGCCGGACGCAGGCGTCGCCGTCAACATCGCTAGTGCTGCTTTAACAGCGTCGGAGCCTGCTCCGGCGCTGTTTTCACATCAGGTTCCGCTGGAGCTGGATGCAGCGGGCACGGCCTGGCTGGGGACCTCCACCGCCCTGGTCCTGCTGATGACCCTGCCGGGTCTGGCGCTCTTCTACGGCGGCATGGTGCGCCGCAAAAACGTGATCGCCACCATCACCCAGTCGGTCGCCGCCTTCGCGGTGGTGTCGCTGACCTGGTTCATCGCCGGCTACACCATCGCCTTCGGCACCAATGGCGACGCCGGGATCAATCAGTACGTCGGCAGTCTGGACGCCCTGTTCCTGAACGGGGTCACGGTGGACACGGCGCACAGCCTGTTGCCGGGCATACCAGAGTTCCTCTGGGTCTCGTTCCAGCTGACCTTCGCCATCATCACCCCGGCGCTGATCACCGGCGCCTTCGCCGAGCGGTTGAAGTACTCGGGCATGCTTCTGTTCACGGCCCTGTGGTCGCTGATCGTCTACGCCCCCATCGCTCACTGGGTCTGGGGCGGCGGCTTCCTGGGCGCGCAGGGCGTGCTGGACTTCGCCGGCGGCGCGGTGGTGCACGTCAACTCGGGCGTGGCGGGCCTGGTCTGCGCCCTGTTCCTGGGGCCGAGGAAGGGTTACGGCGTCGAGCCCATCACGGCGCACAACCCGGTCCTGACCATGATCGGCGCCTCGCTGCTTCTGGTCGGCTGGATCGGCTTCAACGCCGGTTCGGCGGGCGCGGCCAACGGCCTGATGGGCGCGGCCCTGATCAACACCCTGCTGGCGGCGGCGGCGGCCTCGCTGGCCTGGAAGTTCGTCGAGGTCGTCTACAAGAAGAAGTGGTCGCTGATCGGAGTCCTGTCGGGCGTCGTCGCGGGTCTGGTCGCCATCACCCCGGCGGCGGGTTTCGTCGATCCCAAGGGCGCGGTCATCATCGGCCTGATCGCCGGTCCGGCCTGCTACGTCTCGTCGGTCTGGCTGAAGAAGCTGCTCAAGTATGACGACAGCCTGGACGCCTTCGGCCTGCACGGCGCGGGCGGTCTGGTCGGCGCCCTGCTGACGGGCGTCTTCGCTTCGGCGGCGATCAACAGCCTGTCGGAAGGGGCCAATGTCGGGGCTCAGGCCCTGGGTCTGGTCTGGACCATCCTGTGGAGCGCGGTCGGCACGCTGATCATCCTGCTGATCTGCAAGTACACGACGGGTCTGCGCGTCACCGATGAGCAGGAGACGGAAGGTCTGGACGCCCACCTGCACGGCGAAGTGCTGGACGGCGTCTGAAGACGATGGCCGGGACGCGGCGCCTCCCCGTCGCGTCCCGACAGGAACTTTTCTTTCGAACAAGGCTCCTTGGTCGTTTTTCATCAACGGCTTGCGGGCAGATGTGCGGCAAACAACAGACATTGAGGGGATATGTCATGAAACTGGCTCTTATCGGCGCAAGCGCGCTGATCCTGTTCGGCGCGGGCTCTGCCCATGCCCAGACGTCGCCTGAGGTGGCGTTCAACATCGGCGTGGTCAGCGACTACGTCTTCCGCGGCGCCAGCCAGACCAACGAAGATCCCGCGCTTCAGGGCGGGATCGACGCCAGCTTTGGCGGCGGCTTCTATGCCGGCGGATGGGCGTCCACAGTCGATTTCGGCGATGACACCGACGCCGAGGTCGACCTGTACGGCGGTTATCGCACCGAGGCGGCGGGCTATGCGCTGGATTTCGGCGTGCTGGGCTACTTCTACGTCAATGAGCCAAGCGACGCGGACTACAACTTCGTGGAGTTCAAGGCGGCGGCGTCACGGGCCATCGGTCCAGCGACGCTGGGAGCCGCGGTCTATTACTCGCCGGACTTCTTCGGCGTGGACGACAGCGCGACCTATCTCGAAGCCAACGCCGCCTATGCCCTTGCGGACAAGTGGACGGTTTCGGGCGCGGTCGGTCATCAGTGGCTGGACGTCAACGCTGACTACACCACCTGGAACCTGGGTCTGGCCTACGCCCTGACCGATCATCTGACGGTGGATGTGCGCTATCATGACACGGACGTGGACGGGCCGCTGACCGATGATCGTTTCGTTGTCGGACTGAAGGCCGGCTTCTAGGGCAGGGCGGGGCGGCGACATGACGCGACTTTCGTGTCGCCGCTTTCCCTAGCGTGATCTTGGCGCCGTCCTCGGGGCGGGCTACGCCTGCGCCTCAATCTTGCTCTTGGGAGAGACGCACTTGGACCTGAACGCCGTCACCGATCACATTCGTAATGCCGTGGGCGAGAACTCCGGCCTGGGCAAGACCGTCAAGCTGGACCTCGGCGATGTCGGCAAGATCTTCATCGACGGCGCTTCCGTGCCGAACTCGGTGTCGAACGACGACAAGCCGGCCGACGCCACCGTGTCGATGAAGTGGGACGACTTCGTCGCCCTGTCGGAAGGCAAGCTGGACCCGATGATGGCCTTCATGCAGGGCAAGCTGAAGATCGCCGGCGACATGATGATCGCCCAGAAGCTGGCGCCGCTGCTGAAGCGCTGATGCGTTTCTGAGCAACCAGAATCATGGCGGCGCGGTCCCTGGGGCCGCGCCGTTTTGCTGTCGGAGGAGCAGCCTATGAATTTCCAGCCGAGCGAACGCGGCCTGCATTGGCGCGAACGCGTGCGTCGCTTCATGGAAGAGCAAGTTCTGCCCCGGGAAGCCGAGTACCGCGCCCAGGTCCATGCCGATCCGAAAACCCAGCCGGCGGTGATGGAGGAGCTGAAGGCCAGGGCGAAGGCCGAGGGGCTGTGGAACATGTTCCTGCCGGGCGATCACGGCGCGGGTCTGAGCAACCTGGAATACGCCCCCATCGCCGAGCTGATGGGCCGGGCCCTGTGGTCGGCCGAGGTGTTCAACTGCAACGCCCCTGACACCGGCAATATGGAAGTCCTGCACATGTACGGCGACGCCGCGCAGCAGGAGCGCTGGCTGGCGCCCCTGATGGCGGGCGAAATCCGCTCAGCCTTCCTGATGACCGAGCCCGAGGTGGCCTCGTCGGACGCCACCAACATCCAGACCCGCATCGAGCGCGACGGCGATCACTACGTCATCAACGGCCGCAAGTGGTGGTCGACGAACATGGCGCACCCCAACGTCGCCATGACCATCGTCATGGGTAAGACCGACCCGGACGCCGCCACGCACCAGCAGCAGAGCCAGATCATCGTGCCCGTCGACACGCCCGGCTTCCGCGTCGAGCGGATGCTGTCGGTGTTCGGCTATGACGAGGCGCCGATCGGTCACGCCGAGGTGGTGCTGGAGAACGTCCGCGTGCCGGTCTCGAACCTGATCGCGGGCGAGGGGCGGGGCTTCGAAATCGCCCAGGGGCGGCTGGGCCCGGGCCGTATTCACCACTGCATGAGGGTGATCGGCGCGGCGGAGAAGGCGCTGGAACTGATGGTCGATCGGCTGCTGAGCCGCACCGCCTTCCGCAAGTCCCTGGCCGAGCATTCGGTGTGGGAGCAGCGTGTGGCCGAGGCGCGCACCAATATCGAGATGTGCCGTCTGCTGGTGCTGAAGGCCGCCTGGATGATGGACGAGGTCGGGGCCAAGGGCGCCAAGTCCGAGATCGCCCAGATCAAGGTCGCCGCGCCGCGCATGGCGCTGAAGGTCATCGACGACGCCATCCAGGCCTTCGGCGGGGCCGGGGTGTCGGGCGACACGCCCCTGGCCGAACTGTACGCCACGGTGCGCACGCTGCGGATCGCGGACGGTCCGGACGAGGTGCACAACCGCACCATCGCGCGGCTGGAATACGCCCTGCATGGCGGTCTGAGCCGCTAGAAAAAGATCGGGGTCGTGGCGTTCGCCACGGCCCCTTTTCACGCCGCCAGGAGTTTGTTGCTCGACCGTCAGTGCCGTTTGTCGGGGCGGAACACCTGATGGCGGTGGTGCGAGCCGATGCCGCCTTCCGTCACGTCGCTGATGAAGAAGTTTTCGCTGTGACGGTGCGGAGGTTCGGAACCGAAGTGCTGGCGAATCCAGTTCGCGAAGCCGGTCTTTTTGACCTGTGGCTGGCTTGAGGCTGACGACACCTTGTCCTGATCGGACGGGTTGCGGGGTTGGATGTTCATAGGGTTCATCATGATCGACTCTCCCGGGTCTTGTGATGATGAAACCGATCAAATGAGGTCGTGTTCCCCCCGCCTAGCTGTCGTCGTCGATTACATTTTTGACAGCTTCGAGAGGGACTTCCATGTCGAGCAGAACGGCCAGGCGGTGCCGTGCGCGGTTGACCCGGCTCTTGATGGTGCCGACCGCGCAGCCCGAGATATCGGCCGCTTCCTGATAGGACAGCCCGGCCGCTCCGACCATGACGATGGCCTCGCGATGCTCCGGCGGGAGGGCGTTCAGCGCCGCCTGCAGGGATGTCAGTTCGGCGGTCCATTCCTGGCTGGCCTCGGCGGTCAGGCCGGCGGCGTAGCGGCCTTCCTCGTCGGGCACCTCGCGTCGGCGCTTGGCGGCGCCCGTGTACCAGCTGTTGCGCAGGATGGTGAAAAGCCAGGCTCGCAGATTGCTGCCGGGCTCGAACCGCGCCCGATGCGCCCAAGCCTTGGTCAAGGTCTCCTGCACCAGGTCGTCGGCGTCGGCGGCGTTGCGCGACAGGGAGAAGGCGAAGGCGCGCAGGGACGGCAAGAAGATCGTCATCGAGTCGCGCCAGTCGACGGAATCGATGATGCCGGCGGGGCGACGGGAGGCGGTACGGCGCGGGCCTTTGTCCTGCGGCCCGTCAGGCACGCGAACATGGGGCATGCAACGGGAGTCCTGAAGTCTGAGCCGCGGCCCGACGGCGGGCCGTGAGTGTCAGAAACGTCGCCTCGTCGCGGTCGTTCCGCCGGGAAGGGTCGGATTGATCGGCGGAACCGGCTGGCGCCAGCCGGCATTGATCAGGACTGGTGATGGCGGCCCTCAGAGAGATCAATGACCCAAGCCGTTCGGGCGACGACCCTCATTGAGCGGGATGTCGAGGTTTATCGGCGATTGCGGGCCCGCATGCCGTCGCTGGCCGCCGGACTGTCGGCGGAGGATTTGGCGGCCCAGTCCATGCCGGACGCCAGCCCGGGCAAGTGGCACCTGGGCCATGCCAGCTGGTTCTTCGAGACGATGATCCTGGCGGCGCGGCCCGGTTATGAGGCCGTTGATGCGCGTCTGAACCCGCTGTTCAACTCCTACTACGACGCGCTGGGCGAACGGGTCGAGCGGGGCGAGCGGGGGCTGATGACCCGGCCGTCGCTGGCCCAGGTCTTGGCCTATCGGGAGGAGATCGACCGCCGCATGGAGGCGCGGCTGGCCGAGGGGCTGAGGGAAGGGTTGGAGCGCTATCTGTTCGCGCTGGGCCTGAACCATGAGCAGCAGCATCAGGAGCTGTTCCTGATGGACGTGTTGAGCCTGATGGCGCGCTCAAGGCTGGACCCCGCGGCCTACGAGACCGAACCGCGTGCGGCGCCGTGTCAGGAGCGGCGGGACGGCTGGGTCTCGTTCGAGGGCGGGCTGACCGAGGTCGGTGCGAGCGATGACGGTTTCGCCTTCGACAATGAGAGGCCGGCGCACAGGGTCTGGCTGGAGGCCTTCTCTCTGGCCGCCGACCTGACGACCAATGGGGACTGGATCGAATTCATCGACGACGGCGGCTATCGTCGGCCTGAGTTCTGGCTGTCGGACGGCTGGGCGCGGGTGAAGGCCGAGGGCTGGACGGCGCCGCTTTATTGGCGCGAGGAGGCGGCGGGGTGGAGCGTCATGGCCCTGACCGGGCGACATCCAGTCGATCCGGCCGCGCCGGTCCGCCATGTCAGCTTCTATGAGGCCGACGCCTTTGCGCGGTGGTCGGGACGACGGCTGCCGACCGAGGCCGAGTGGGAGCAGGCGGCGCGGGCCGAGCCGGGGGCCTTCTCGAACCTGACAGGCGAGGTCTGGCAGTGGACGGCCAGCGCCTACGCCCCTTATCCAGGGTTCCGCCCGACCGAGGGAACGGCGGCGGAGTACAACGGCAAGTTCATGGCCAATCAGATGGTCCTGCGCGGCGGGGCCTTCGCCACGCCCGAGGGTCATGCCCGTCCCAGCTATCGCAACTTCTATTATCCGCATCAGCGCTGGATGTTCGCAGGCGTCCGACTGGCGGCGGACGGCAGCCAGATCGAGGAGACGGGGGCGCACGACGCCTTTCGTCAGGACATGATCGACGGCCTGTCGCGCCGGGTGAAGGCTCTGCCGCCCAAGTGGTTCTATGACGCAGAAGGCTCGCGGCTGTTCGAGGAGATCACCCGCCTGCCGGAGTATTACCCCACGCGGCAGGAGGCGGCGCTGTTGCGCCGGATCGCGCCGGAGTGGGCCGCGCGGTTCGGGCCGGACGCCGTGCTGGTGGAGCTGGGATCGGGGGCCAGCGAGAAGACCCGCATTGTGCTGGACGCGGCGCGGGGCCTGGCGGCCTATGTCCCCATCGACATCAGTCCTTCGGCGCTGAACGAGGCCGCCGTGCGCATTCGCGCTGACTATCCGGACCTGAAGGTCCTGCCCGTGGTCGGGGACTTCGAGCATCTGGCGCCGCCGCCGGTCGAGGCGGGACCGGGGCGCAGGATCGGTTTCTTTCCCGGGTCGACCATAGGCAATCTGACGCCTGAGGCCGCGGTGGCCCTGCTGCGATCGGCGCGGCAGGTGCTGGGCGAGGGGAGCCTGTTCATTCTGGGCGTCGATCTGGTGAAGTCGCCCCAGGTGCTGGTCGCGGCCTATGACGACGCCCAGGGCGTTACGGCGGCCTTCAACCGCAATCTGCTGACGCGGGCCAATCGCGACCTGAGCATGGATTTTGAGTCCGAGGCCTTTGACCATGTCGCCGTGTGGAACGCCGAACACTCGCGGATGGAGATGCACCTACGGGCGAGCCGGCCTATGACGGTGCATCTGGGCAAGCTGGCTTTTCGTTTCTCGGAGGGCGAGACCATCCACACGGAAAGCTCGCGCAAATACGACGAGGTCTCTGTGCGTGCGCTGGCTGAGGCGGGCGGCTGGCGGCTGGAGGCGTTCGAAGTCGGCCCCGAGCCGGGGGTGGCTCTGGCCCTGTTGTCCGGCTGAGCCTGGAGCGGCAAAAAGGCGGCGCGCCCAAGGGCTGCGCCGCCTTGATGCAGTTACGGACGACCTTAGCCCTTGGGCGGAGCGTCGGTCTTGTTGCGCGA
>DAIOID010000036.1:4860-8539 GCA_036744355.1 Brevundimonas sp. | reverse complement strand
GGGCGCGCGACGCCATTCGCGACGAGCCGTTGCGGGCGACGCTCTATGCGCTGGGAATCGGGGTGATCATCGGCCTGCTGGCCGCACGCTAGATCAGGAGGGCCCGGACGCAGGTCTCGCGATGGGCGCGCGCGACATAGCCTGGTCGGAGACATAGGGGTTGCTCCGCCGCTCGGCCCCGAAGGTGGAGTGGGGGCCGTGGCCGGGCACGAAGGTCACGTCGTCGCCCAGGGGCCAGAGCTTGGTGGTGATGGCGTTCAGCAAGGCGGCGTGGTCGCTGCGCGGAAAGTCCGTTCGACCGATCGAACCCTGGAACAGGACGTCCCCGACCTGGGCGAAGCGGGCCTCGCGGTTGAAGAAGACGACGTGGCCGGGCGTGTGGCCGGGGCAGTGGACGACCTCCCAGGTCGTCTCGCCCAGCGTCAGAACGTCGCCGTCGTTGAGAAAGCGGGTCGGAGTGAAGCTGCGCACGTCGGGCAGGCCGTACTTCTGACCCTGGGTGGGAATCAGGTCGATCCAGAATTGGTCCTCGATCTGAGGACCAAGGATGTCGGCGCCGGATTTCTCCTGCATTTCCGCGGCGGCGCCCGCGTGGTCGAGGTGGCCGTGGGTGATCCAGATGGCGTCCAGTGTCAGCCCGCGTCGGACGATTTCGCCCAGAATCGCATCCACCGAACCGCCGGGATCAATGACGGCGGCCTTGTTCGTCTTCGTGCACCAGACGGTGGTGCAGTTCTGCTGCAGCGGCGTGACGGGCGTGATGAAGACGCCGATGGGGGCGGGGTTCTGGCTCATGGCCTTCCAGATAGCGATGCGGGAACGGCAAAGGAACCCGGGCGCGTTGACCTTTCGGCCCCTTCTCGACATAAGGGCGGGCTTCGAGGCGCCGCTCCTGAAAGGGGCGGCCCTATTGCTTTATCCACCGCGCGCCTTCTGGGCGTCGCCCCAGAGCGTCAGAATCCCGACCATGCAAGTCGTCGAAAAGTCGAACGAAGGCCTCAGCCGCGTGATCGCGGTGACCATCCCCGTCGCCGAGCTGAACGAAAAGCTCGAAGCGCGCATCAAGGAAGTCGCGCCGCAGATGAAGCTCAAGGGCTTCCGTCCGGGCAAGGTGCCGGCCGCGCACGTCAAGAAGACCTTCGGCCGTGACTTCATGGGCGAAATCATCAACGCCTCGCTGAACGAAACCAGCCAGAAGGCCCTGGACGAAGCCAAGATCCGCCCGGCCGCCCCGGCCGAGATGAAGCTGATCTCGGACATGGACAAGGTCATCGCCGGTCAGGAAGACCTGGCCTACGAAATGTCGCTGGAAGTCATGCCCGACTTCACCCCGGTCGACCCCAAGACCCTGAAGCTGGAGCGCCCGACCTACACCGCTTCGGACGAGGATCTGGACGAAGCCCTGAAGGAACTGGCCTCGCAGGCCAAGACCTATGAGGACAAGAAGGGCAAGACCGTGAAGGCCGCCGAAGGCGACCAGCTGACCATCGACTTCGTCGGCAAGCTGGACGGTGAAGTGTTCGAAGGCGGTTCGGCCGAGGACGCCGACCTGGTGATCGGCTCCAACCGCTTCATTCCGGGCTTCGAAGAGCAGCTGAAGGGCGCCAAGGTCGGCGAAGAGAAGACCATCGAGGTCACCTTCCCGGAAGACTACCAAGCCAAGAACCTGGCCGGCAAAGCCGCGACCTTCGACGTCACGGTCAAGGCCATCAAGGCCGAGGCCGAAGCCAAGATTGACGACGAGTTCGCCACCCGCATCGGCCTGGAGTCGCTGGACAAGCTGAAAGAGCTGCTGAAGGCCAACCTGGACCAGCAGTACGCCGGCGCCGCCCGCTTCAAGCTGAAGCGCGCCCTGCTGGACCAGCTGGACGAAGCCCACGACTTCCCGCTGCCGCCGAAGATGGTGGACGCCGAATTCGAAGGCATCTGGGCCCAGGTGTCGGCTGACAAGGACGCCGGCCGCCTGCCGGAAGAGGACGCCAAGAAGTCGGAAGAGGAACTGAAGGCCGAGTACAAGAAGATCGCCGAGCGCCGCGTACGCCTGGGTCTGGTGCTGGCCGAAATCGGCCGCGCCAACAACGTCGGCGTGACGGACCAGGAACTGTCGGGCGCCATCATGGCCGAAGCCCGCAACTACCCGGGTCAGGAGAAGATGGTTCTGGACTTCTACCGCCAGAACCCGAACGCCGCCGCCCAGCTGCGCGCGCCCATCTATGAAGAGAAGGTCGTCGACCTGATCGTCGGCGTCGCCGAGGTCACCGACAAGCCGATCTCGAAGGAAGAGCTGCTGAAGGAAGAAGACGAGGCGTAAGCCCTTCTTCCCAAGCCGAGGCTTCTGATCCCCGTCCCGGTTCGTCCGGGGCGGGGATTTGCTTTTGAGCGCCGCCTTGCGCCAAGGCCTCATGAACGCGATATCGTAGGGGACAGGCGGGCGAACGGTGAGTCGCGCGCCCCAGCATTCGAGAAGGCCTTCATGCGCGATCCGATCGACTACATCTCCAATAACCTGGTGCCGATGGTGGTGGAGCAATCCAGCCGCGGCGAACGGTCGTTCGACATCTTTTCGCGCCTGTTGCGCGAGCGGATCATCTTCCTGACCGGCCCGTTCGAGGACGGCATGGCCTCGCTGATCTGCGCCCAGCTGCTGTTCCTGGAATCGGAGAACCCGAAGAAGGAGATCAGCATGTACATCAACAGCCCCGGCGGTCAGGTGACCTCGGCGCTCGCGATCTACGACACCATGCAATACATCAAGTCGCCGGTCTCGACCGTGGTCATGGGCATGGCCGCCTCGGCCGGTTCGCTGATCCTGACGGCCGGTGAGGCGGGCCAGCGCATCGCCCTGCCGAATGCGCGGGTCATGGTGCACCAGCCCTCGGGCGGCTTCCGCGGCACGGCCTCGGACATCGAGCGTCACGCCGAGGACATCATCGCCACCAAGCGTCGCTTGAACGAGATCTACGTCCACCACACGGGCCGGACCTATGAAGAAGTCGAGCGCACGCTTGACCGCGACCACTTCATGACGGCCGAGGAAGCCAAGGCCTGGGGCATCGTCGACCACGTCTACGACAAGCGCACCGAAGCCGACGCGGACGGCGTGAAGGCCCCCTGAGTCTGATACTCAGGTCCAGAGATGAGCGAGGCGGGGTCCGGCGACGGGCTCCGCCTCGAATCGTTTCGGGACGCGTGCTATCAGGCGGCCATGCAGTACACGCGCGATTCCAAAGGCACGGTCGAAGTCGACGGCGACATCTATGAGTGGGAGATCCGCCGCCAGCCCCAGCCCAAGTCGGGCGGCCAGTGGGAGGGGATGGCCGTCACCCTGTGCCTGGTCGGCTTCAAGCGCGAAGCCATCATCCAGTTCCCGCCGCCGCTGCGCCCCAACGGCCGGCCGGACGTCGAGAAGCAGCGGGTCAACGTTGATGCCGTGCGGAACGCCGTGATCTCGTCGATGGAGGCGGGTTGGAACCCGACCTCGCGTGGCAAGCCCATGGTCTTTGACGTGGACGCCGACGGCCACTGACCACGAGCGTTGCGCCTCTCAGGGACGGCAGGTGAAGACGCGGAAGCCCTTTTCCTCAGCGATGGCGATCATCTCGGTGTCGCCCGAGGTGTCGCCATAGGCGGCGGCCAGTTTCATGTCGTCGCCATAGGCGGCGCGCAGGCGGCGCACCTT
>DAIOID010000036.1:3207-4760 GCA_036744355.1 Brevundimonas sp. | reverse complement strand
CCAGGGCCGGCGCCATCTTCGCCAGACCGATCGCCCAGCCCGCCGCCCCCGCCCGCCAGCGTAGGAAGGCGGTGAAGCTGTCGCGAATCGTCAGGGTGCCGTCGAAGTCGAAAGCGACGATCGGACGGCCTTCCGGCGCGGACTGGCGAAACGATTGTGCGGCGCCCATGTCAGACATTAGCCGTGATCCCCATAGAAACTGTTCGGTCCGTCCCTGTTCGCGACACTTCATGCGTTGTCGCGTCGCAACAGGCTTGTGGCGGAACGTGTGATGGGTGATTGTCTTTTTTTGAAGACCTTCGTGCATAGATTCACGGATCAATTGCGAAGGAAGCGCCTTTCGTCCCATGTCGGGCCGGATCGCGGGAGTGAGAAGGGTCTATGACCAAAGCCGCCGGCACCGACGCCAAAAGCACCCTGTATTGCTCGTTCTGCGGAAAGAGCCAGCATGAGGTCCGCAAGCTGATTGCGGGACCGACGGTGTTCATCTGCGATGAATGCGTCGAACTGTGCATGGATATCATCCGCGAAGAGCACAAGATCGCCTTCAAGACGACCAAGGACGGCGTGCCGACTCCGAAGGAGATCCGCGACGTCCTGGACGACTATGTGATCGGCCAGAGCCACGCCAAGAAGGTGCTGAGCGTCGCCGTCCACAACCACTACAAGCGCCTCAACCACGCGACGAAGAACAACGACGTCGAACTGGCCAAGTCGAACATCATGCTGATCGGGCCGACCGGCTCGGGCAAGACGCTGCTGGCCCAGACGCTGGCGCGCATCATCGACGTGCCCTTCACCATGGCCGACGCCACGACCCTGACCGAAGCCGGCTATGTGGGCGAGGATGTCGAGAACATCATCCTGAAGCTGCTCCAGGCCTCGGACTACAACGTCGAGCGGGCTCAGCGCGGCATCGTCTACATCGACGAGATCGACAAGATCTCGCGCAAGTCGGACAACCCCTCGATCACCCGCGACGTGTCGGGCGAAGGCGTGCAGCAGGCCCTGCTGAAGATCATGGAAGGCACCGTCGCCTCCGTGCCTCCGCAAGGCGGCCGCAAGCATCCGCAGCAGGAGTTCCTGCAGGTCGACACCGCCAACATCCTGTTCATCGTCGGCGGCGCCTTCGCCGGCCTGGAGAAGGTGATCTCGGCGCGCGGCGAGGGGGCCTCGATCGGCTTCGGCGCCAAGGTCAAGGAGATCGACGAGCGTCGCACCGGCGAGATCCTGAAGCAGGTCGAGCCTGACGACCTGATGCGTTTCGGCCTGATCCCCGAGTTCATCGGCCGTCTGCCGGTTCTGGCGACGCTGGAGGACCTGGACGAGACGGCGCTCATCAAGATCCTGACCGAGCCGAAGAACGCTCTGGTCAAGCAGTACAAGCGCCTGTTCGAAATGGAGAACGTGACGCTGACCTTCACCGACGACGCCCTGTCGGCGGTGGCCAAGAAGGCGATTACCCGCAAGACCGGCGCCCGCGGCCTGCGTTCCATTCTGGAAGGCATCCTGCTGGAGACCATGTTCGAACTGCCGACCTTCGAAGGCGTCGA
>DAIOID010000036.1:0-3107 GCA_036744355.1 Brevundimonas sp. | reverse complement strand
TCCAGCGTGGCCGCCGAAACACGCTTCTGTGGGCCATCCGCCCGCCACGCTTGAACCCGGCGTCACACGAACCACATACTCACACGAAAGCCGCCGGAATCGGCGGGTCGTTCTGAGGAGTCCGGGCATTCGCGCACTGGCGTTTCAGGGCGGCGGGCCGGAGATCTCCGAAGGCCCTGGAAAGTACGCATCATGACCGAGAGCAAAATCCTCCCCGTCCTGCCGCTGAGAGACATCGTCGTCTTTCCGCACATGGTCGTGCCGCTGTTTGTCGGCCGCGAGAAGTCCGTGCGGGCGCTCGACGAGATCATGAAGGGCGACAAGCAGATCCTGCTCGCCACGCAGAAAAACTCTGTCGACGACGATCCCGCGCCCGACGCCATCTATCAGACCGGCGTGCTGGCCACCGTCCTGCAACTGCTGAAGCTGCCTGACGGCACCGTGAAGGTGCTGGTCGAGGGCAAGGGCCGCGCCCACCTGACGCGCTTCACCGACCGCGAGGACTACTACGAGGCCGAGGCCGTCGAGATCGCCGACGAGGAAGGCGACGCCTCGCAGAGCGAAGCCTTGCTGCGCGCGGTGATCGAGCAGTTCGAAAACTATGTGAAGCTGAACAAGAAGGTCCCGCCCGAGGCCCTTAGCTCCATCCCGCAGATCAGCGATCCGTCCAAGCTGGCGGACAGCGTGGCCGCGCACCTGTCGGTGAAGATCATCGACAAGCAGGGCCTGCTGGAAACCATCGCCGTGCCGGCGCGCCTGGAGAAGGTCTATGGCCTGATGGAGGGCGAGATCAGCGTCCTTCAGGTCGAGAAGAAGATCCGCTCGCGCGTGAAGCGCCAGATGGAGAAGACCCAGCGCGAGTATTATCTGAACGAGCAGATGAAGGCGATCCAGCGCGAGCTGGGCGAGACCGACGACACGCGCGACGAACTGCTGGAACTCGAAAAGCGCATTCGCAAGACCAAGCTGTCCAAGGAGGCGCGCGCCAAGGCCGAGGCGGAGCTGAAGAAGCTGCGCAACATGTCGCCGATGTCGGCGGAATCGACCGTGGTGCGCAACTACCTCGATTGGCTGCTGTCCGTGCCGTGGGGCAAGGCCAAGACCAAACCTATCGACCTGCAGAAGGCCGAGGACATTCTTGAAGAGGACCACTACGGCCTCGAGAAGGTCAAGGAACGGATCATCGAGTATCTGGCGGTGCAGGCGCGCACCGGCAGCCTGAAGGGCCCGATCCTCTGCCTGGTCGGCCCTCCGGGCGTCGGCAAGACTTCGCTGGCGCAATCGATCGCCAAGGCGACCGGGCGTGAATACGTCCGCATGTCGCTGGGCGGCGTGCGTGACGAAAGTGAGATCCGCGGCCACCGCCGGACCTACATCGGCTCCATGCCCGGCAAGATCATCCAGTCGATGAAGAAGGCCAAGACGACCAACGCCTTCGTCCTGCTGGACGAGATCGACAAGCTGGGCTCCGACTGGCGCGGCGATCCGTCCTCGGCCCTGCTGGAAGTGCTGGACCCGGCGCAGAACTCGACCTTCGGCGACCACTACCTCGAGGTCGACTATGACCTGTCGCAGGTCATGTTCGTGACCACGGCCAACAGCCTGAACATGCCTCAGCCCCTGATGGACCGGATGGAGATCATCCGGGTCAGCGGCTACACCGAGGACGAGAAGGTCGAGATCGCCAAGCGCCACGTCCTGCCCAAGCAGCTCAAGGACCACGGCTTGAAGGAAGGCGAGCTGATCGTCCCGGAAGAGACGATCCGCGACCTGATCCGCTACTACACGCGCGAAGCCGGCGTGCGTTCGCTGGAACGCGCCCTGGGCGGTCTGGCCCGCAAGGCCGTGCGCGAGATGGCCAAGACCAAGGCCGCCTCGATCACCGTCGATGCCGCCAAGCTGGCCGAATACGCGGGCGTGAAGAAGTTCCGCTATGGCGAGACGGACGCCGAGGATCAGGTCGGCATCGTCACCGGTCTGGCCTGGACCGAGTTCGGCGGCGACATCCTGACCATCGAGGCGATCAAGATGCCGGGCCGTGGGCGCATGACCGTGACCGGCAACCTGAAGGAGGTGATGAAGGAGTCGATCTCCGCCGCCGCCTCCTATGTTCGCAGCCGCTCGCTGGCCTTCGGCGTCAAGCCGCCGGTGTTCGAGAAGACCGACATCCACGTGCACGTGCCGGACGGCGCCACGCCCAAGGATGGTCCCTCGGCCGGCGTGGCCATGACCGTGGCCATGGTCTCGGTCCTGACCGGCATCCCGATCCGCAAGGACATCGCCATGACGGGCGAGATCACCCTGCGCGGCCGGGTCACCGCCATCGGCGGCCTGAAGGAGAAGCTGCTGGCGGCTCTGCGCTCCGGCGTGAAGACGGTGCTGATCCCTCAGGAGAACGAGAAGGACCTGGAGGATGTGCCCGCCAATGTGAAGTCGGCGCTGGAGATCGTGCCGATCTCGACCGCCGACGAGGCGCTGAAGTGGGCCCTGACCGGCACGCTGACGCCGGTGGAGTGGGATGAGGCGGCCGAGCCTCTGCTGCCCGCGCCGCAGGCCCAGCCGACCCAGGACGGAACCGCCGTCAGCCACTAGGGCCGACGACAATCTGATCGACAGCGCGCGGCTCGGGGCGACCCGGGCCGCGTTGCTTTTGACGTCAGCGTCAGGAAGGCCTTAAGTGCGCCCGGGGAATTATGCTGGGGAGCAGAACCAATGAACAAGACCGAGCTGATCGGCGTCATGGCCGAGGCTGCAGGCATCAGCCGCGACCAGGCCAAGCTGGCGTTGGAAGCCTTCACCGACAATGTGACGGCTTCGCTGACGCGGGGCCGCGACGTGCGCCTGGTCGGATTCGGCAGCTTCATCGCCGTCGAGCGCAAGGCGGGAACCGCCCGCAACCCGCAGACCGGCGAGGTCATCGCCCGCCCGGCCTCGCGCACCGCCCGCTTCCGGGTTGGGGAAGGATTGAAAAGCGCCTTGAACGGCTGACCAGAGACGGGCATGAAGCGCGCCTGACGCGCAACGTCATGAGGGCGGCTAGCTCAGCTGGTCAGAGCATCTCGTTTACACCGAGAGGGTCGGCGGTTCGAACCCGTCGCCGCCTACCA
>DAIOID010000035.1:19465-23101 GCA_036744355.1 Brevundimonas sp. | reverse complement strand
GGCAAACTGGCGACCCCGGCAGGACTCCAACCTGCGACCTCGGCTTTAGGAAAGCCTTGCTCTATGCAGCTGAGCTACGGGGCCGTCGTGCGTCGTCCCTAGCGGGTCGCGCAGGCGAGGGAAAGACGGTCAAGCCGGGTTTTCGACCCGGCAAGAAAATCCTAGCGGTTAATCCGCGTTAAGCTACAATATCTTGTAGGGAACAAAGCCTGAATCGGAGCGAGTCGCTGATTCGGTCCCGATTCGTTTCGCGCCTGTTCCAACCCTTTGGCCCAACCCGTTTACGAATAGCCAAGCGCACAAACCGTCCGCGACGCCTCATCGCCGCGCTTGACCCCGGCGCGGAAGTCGCCACCTTCGTCCCAGACATGAGCGACCGTTCCTCGGGCATGGCCCCCTCGCGCGTCACGGCGATCCTGGGCCCCACCAACACCGGCAAGACCCATCTGGCGGTCGAGCGGATGCTGGGTCACGCCTCGGGCATGATCGGCCTGCCGCTGCGCCTGCTGGCGCGCGAGATCTATGAGCGGATCGTCAAGCAGCGCGGGGCCGCCGCCGTCGCCCTGATCACCGGCGAGGAGAAGATCATCCCGCCGCGCCCGGCCTATTTCGTCTGCACCGTCGAGGCCATGCCGCTGGAACGTCAGGTCGAGTTCCTGGCCGTCGATGAAATCCAGCTGGTCGCCGACCCGGAACGCGGCCACGTCTTCACCCAGCGCCTGTTGCACGCGCGCGGCCGGTTCGAGACGATGTTCCTGGGGGCCGGGACCATGGCCCCGCTGATCCGCACCCTGGTCCCAGACGCCGAGATCGTCACCCGCGAGCGCCTGTCCACCCTGTCCTACGCCGGGTCCAAGAAGCTGACCCGCCTGCCCCGCCGCAGCGCCGTCGTCGCCTTCTCGACCGAGCAGGTCTACGCCATCGCCGAGTTGCTGCGTCGCCAACGCGGCGGCGCCGCCGTGGTCATGGGCTCGCTGTCGCCGCGCACCCGCAACGCCCAGGTCGAGCTGTTCCAGTCGGGCGAGGTGGACTTCCTGGTGGCCACCGACGCCATCGGCATGGGGCTGAACATGGACGTGGACCATGTCGCCTTCGCGGGGCTTCGCAAGTTCGACGGCCGCCGCACCCGCTGGCTGCACGCCGCCGAGATCGGCCAGATCGCCGGCCGCGCCGGGCGCCACCTGCGCGACGGCACCTTTGGCGTCACCGGCGAGGCCGAGGAGCTGGACGAGGACATCCTCGAACAGGTGATCAGCCACCGTTTCGATCCGGTCGAGGCCGCCGAATGGCGCCACGGGCGGCTGGACTTCGACACCCTTCCCGACCTGCTGCGCTCGCTGACCGTGTCGCCCGAACGCTTCGGCCTGCGGCTGACGGCCCAGGCCCTGGACGAAACCCTGCTGCGGCGCTTCGCAGCCGATGACGACATCAAGAAGATCGCCCGTTCGCGCGGCGCCCTGATGCGTCTGTGGGAGACCTGCCAGCTGCCGGACTTCCAAAAGACCACCCTGGACGAACACGCCCGCCTGTCGAAGGAGATCTTCACCGCCCTCACCAGTCGGCGCGGCCGCCTGACCGAGGACTGGGTCGCCCCGCGCTTCAATGATCTGGACCGCGACGACGGCCAGATCGACCAGCTGTCGGCCCGCCTCGCCGGGGTGCGGACCCTGGCCTACATCGCCAACCGCCCCGACTGGATGGATCAGGCCCAGGGCTGGCGCGACAAGACCAAGGCGCTGGAGGAACGGCTCAGCGACGTCCTGCACGAACGGCTGACGGCGCGCTTCGTGGACCGGCGCACCACGGCCCTGATGCGGGCGCTGAACGTGCGCTCGGACACGCTCGCGGGCGTGGGGGACGACGGCGAGGTCACGGTCGAGGGCGAGGTGGTCGGCCATCTCGAGGGGGTTCATTTCACCCCCGACGCCGGCGGCTCGGCCCTGGCCGATCGCGCCCTGCGTCAGGCCGCGACTCGCGCCGTGGGGCCGGAGATCACCCGACGCCTGGGCAGACTGGCGGCCGAGGCGGACGAGGCCTTCAGCCTCATTCCCAATCCGCGTTCAGGCGGCGGCGATGTGCTGTGGAACGGCGCCCTGACCGCCCGCATCATCAACGACGATCCCTTCGCCCCGCGCGTACGCCTGCTGGGCGACCTCGGCCCGGTCCCGGCGCGCGAGCGGGCCCAGCGCCGCATCGAGGCCTGGCTGGCGTCAGAAGCCGGACGCGCCTTGCGCGAACTTCGCCGCCTGCGTCAGGCGGTCGACAGCGGCGCCCTGACCGGCCTGCCCCGCGGCCTGGCGTTTCGCCTGATCGAGGCGGGCGGCGTCATCCCCCGCGCCGAGGTCGAACGCGATCTGGCGGCGTTGAGCCAGCACGAGCGGCGCACGGTCAAGACCTTCGCCATCCGCGTCGGCGCCCACTCGGTCTGGCTGCCGGGAGCGCTGAAGCCCCGCGCGCGGCTGCTGGCCCAGGCCTTCGTGACCGAGGCTTTCCGCCCCGGCGGCGAGGCCCTCCTGCCCTCGCCCGCCCCGCCGCGGACGCCGTCTCCCCGCGCATTGGCCGCCTTCGGTCGTCGCGCCGTGGGGCCGTGGACCGCCCCGGTCGAGGCGCTGGAACGCTTCGCCGAGCTGTCGCGTGCGGCGGGCAAGGCTCCGCTGGCCGACGAAGCCCTGACCGAACTGGGCTGGACCGCCGAACAGGCGAAACAGGTTCAGGCGGCCCTTCGCCTGCCTCGCGCCGACAAGGCCCCGCGTCCGGGCAAGCCGACGCCGCCGCCCAAGGATTCGCCCTTCGCCGCCCTGGCCCAACTGACCCAGCCGCCCGCGCCCCCGCGCCGCCAGCGTCGCCCGAGGCGCAAGGCCGTCTCCGCGTGAGCCCTGCCCAACCTGTCCAGGGGGCCGCACAAAGCTGCCGCATCGACCTGTGGCTGTGGCGCGCCCGCTTCGCCAGGACCCGCGGCTTGGCCGCCGACATGGTCGAGCGCGGCGCCATCCGCCTGACCCACCACGGGGTCCAGACCCGGCTCGACAAACCCAGCCGCAGCGTCCACCCCGGGGACGATATCCTGTTCGCGCAAGGCGGACGGCTGATCGCCGTGCGCGTGCTGCAACTGGGCGAAAGGCGCGGCCCTCCCGAGGAAGCCCGCGCCCTTTACGCCGCGCTCGACGCGCCGAAAGCCTGAAGCCTTTCCTCCCCATTTTTGGGGAGGGGGACCGCGGAGCGGTGGAGGGGGCGACGCAAACGCCGGCCGTCGAGGCGCCCCCTCCGTCACGTCACGTCGCTGCGCGCCGCGCCACCTCCCCATTGCATGGGGAGGAAAACTCAGCCCTGCTTCACGAACTCGCCTTCGATGTGCAGCTCGACCTCGTCGCCCAGAGCCGGCAGGCCGAAGGTGATGCCGAAGTCCGAGCGCTTGATCTTGGCCTCGCCGTCGAAGCCGGCCTTGTAGCCGCCGCGCGTCTGGCCCGCCTGGTTGAACTCGACCTCCATCGTCACCGGCCTGGTCACGCCGCGCAGGGTCAGTTCGCCGTGCACCGCGGCCTCGTTCGGCTCGGACGGGTCGATCATGATGTGGGTCGAGCGGAAGGTGGCGACCGGATGATTAGCGGTGTCGAAGAAGTCCGCGGTCTGCAGGTG
>DAIOID010000035.1:16321-19365 GCA_036744355.1 Brevundimonas sp. | reverse complement strand
AATAGGCCCGCCCGCCCGCCATGACCTACATCGTCACCGACGCCTGCGTGAAATGTAAGTTCATGGACTGTGTCGAAGTCTGTCCGGTGGACTGCTTCTACGAGGGCGAGAACTTCCTGGTCATCGCGCCTGACGAGTGCATCGACTGCGGCGTCTGCGAACCGGAATGCCCCGTCGACGCCATCGTCCCCGACACCGAGGACGAGCCGGACGGCAAGTGGCTGCAGGTCAACGCCGAATACGCCAAGGTCTGGCCCAACATCACGGTCAAGGGCACGCCCCCCGCCGACCGCGAACAGTATGAGCGCGAAACCGGCAAGTTCGAGAAATACTTCAGCACCAAACCGGGCAAGGGCTCCTAAGGTCTCGACACAATCCGGTCACAAAGTGCCGGAACCGCTCAGTCGTCCTGTGGATGTTTTGAGATTTCCTAATTTTATGATAGGTTCCTCCCTATTCGAAACGGGCGGTTCCGCAGTCATGCGCGCCGCCCGCGTTTGCGACAGTCCCCCGCCGAACAGACGGGGTCGGCCAGAGGTTCGGTGATCCGCTTTCGCTTCTGATGTGTGACCTGACCGCCCAACCGACGGGACCAGTTTCCGGCGGCGGGGTTGTTTTCGCCCATCGGCTGCGCTCAGCGCCTCGCTTCGCCCCTGTTCCGGGAAAGGAATGACATGACGAGCAAGACCGGTCTGGAATTCAAGGTTGGCGATGCGGTGGTCTATCCCGCGCACGGCGTCGGCAAGGTGGCCGCCATCGAGACTCAGGAAGTCGCCGGCATGTCGCTGGAGGTCTATGTCGTGACCTTCGACCATGAAAAGATGACCCTGCGCGTCCCGACCAAGAAGGCCAAGACCGCCGGTCTGCGCACCCTGGCCGCCGACGACACCGTCACCAAGGCCCTGACCACGCTCAAGGGCCGCGCCCGCGTCAAGCGCACCATGTGGTCGCGTCGCGCCCAGGAATATGAAGCCAAGATCAACTCGGGCGACCTGATCTCGATCGCCGAAGTGGTCCGCGACCTGCACCGCGCCGACACCCAGCCGGAACAGTCCTATTCGGAGCGTCAGCTGTACGAATCGGCCCTGGACCGCATGGCCCGCGAAGTCGCCGCCGCCAACAAGATCGACAAGGACGCCGCCGTCGCCCTTCTCGCCAAGTCGCTGAGCGCCAAGAAGCCGGTCGCCCCCGCCGCCGAAGAGGCCGAGGCCGAGGCCGCCTGAGCCCAGGTCACAGCCTGATACGATAAAGGCCCGGCGGAAACGCCGGGCCTTTTTCTTGCGATAGCTGCCGCTCCGTTGCGAACGGGTCAGAAATACTCGGCGTTGGCCGGGCATTGGGCGCTGATGCGCCGGGCGGTGATGCTGGCGGGGATGTAGGGTGTGCCGCGCACCAACTGGGCGCCGCCGTTGAAGCGGAAGCTTTCGGTCTGATAGGTGCCGTTCAGGCGCACGTTGACGCGACGGCCCTTCTTGTCCTGACAGGTGCCTTCAAACCGCGCGCGACCGTCGCCGACCTGACGCGTCGGATAGGTGCATTTCCAGCGGTTGGTCGACAGGCCGCCGAAGAAGCGGTTGATCTCGCTGGGGCGGACGCATTTGGTCTCGGTGTCTCGCTGGCCCAGGGCGCTGGTGGTGTACTCCCAATAGCCGGGCAGGACCGGCTGGGCCGGGGCCGCCGTCTGGGCCTGGGGGGCCGCCGCAGGCGCGCCAAGCATGACGGCGCCCGCAACGACGGGGGCGGCCAAGGCCAGAACACGGACGAACGAAACAGGCAGCGTCTTCATGGTGAGCGGCTTCCGATGGGTCTTCATGCGATCCTCTATACAACAGGTCGTTGAACGCCGGCTGAACGAAGGCGATCCTTGTCGATCATCACGGCGCAATCCCCCGCCTGACTCGACTCCAGCCTTGACGGCCTCCGAGTCATTCCTCTATACGGCCCCCTCTCTCGCAGGGGTCCGCCCGCTGCGTGCACCTGTTTCATGCGTCCGCACACGTTCGCGGATGTGACCTTGAGGATCTTAAGATGTCGCGTCGTTGCGAACTCACGGGTATCGGCCCGATGGTCGGCCACAATGTGAGCCACTCGAACATCAAGACCAAGCGCCGCTTCCTGCCGTCGCTGAAGACGGTCAAGGTGGCTTCCGAGTCGCTGGGTCAAACCTTCTCGCTGCGCATCTCGAACGCCGCGCTGCGCACCCTCGACTACAAGGGCGGCCTGGACGCCTTCATCGTCAAGGCCCGCGACGAGAAGCTGTCGGTCGCCGCCCAGCGCATCAAGCGCCAGGTCAAGGCCAAGCTGGCTGAGCAGAACGCCGCTTAATCCGCGTCGTCTGACCAAGTTTCGAAGGGGCCGGTGGAAACACCGGCCTTTTTCTTTGCGCGCTCGTCGCCCCCCGCTACGGTCATCGCGACCTCTGCCGGAGCCGAAGCCTTGCGCCTGACCGCCGCCCTCTGCCTGACCACCGCCCTGATCAGCGCCCCGGCGCTGGCCCAGCAGGCCGCCCCCGCTCGCGATTCGACGGCCTTCACCCTGTCCAGCGGCACGCCCCGCACGTCGGAACAACTGGCCCTGCATTTCGACAAGGCCGACCTGTCCTTCGAACTGCTGCCCGAGACCCAGTCGATCAAGGGCGTCGCCGTCCTCGACTTCACGGCGACCGCGCCGAGCGCCGCCGTCGTGGTCGAGCTGGACACGCTGTTCGCCATCGCCTCCGTCGCCGTGGATGGCCAGACGGTCGCCGGATGGAGCAATCCCGAAGGCCGGCTGACCATCCCCCTGCCCCAGCCGCTGACGGCCGGACAGACGGCACAGGTCCGCATCGCCTATTCCGGCCGCCCGCACCAAGCCAAGCACGCCCCCTGGGACGGCGGATTCGTCTGGACCACCACGCCCGACGGCCAGCCCTGGATCGCCAGCGCGGTACAGGGCGAGGGCTGCGACCTCTTCTGGCCCTGCATCGACCATCCGCAGGGCGAGCCGGACCGGGTGGACCTGCACATCACCGTCCCGTCAGACCTGTCCGCCCCTGCCAACGGCCG
>DAIOID010000035.1:6414-16221 GCA_036744355.1 Brevundimonas sp. | reverse complement strand
TCGGCCCCTTCCCCTTCGGCGACGAGAAGATGGGCGTGGTCGAGACCCCGCACCTGGGCATGGAGCACCAGACCATCAACGCCTACGGCAACGGCTACAAGCTGGACGGCAAGGGCTACGACTGGCTGCTGCAGCACGAGCTGGCGCACGAGTGGTTCGGCAACCAGCTGACCAACGCCGACTGGGACGACATGTGGCTGCACGAGGGCTTCGGCACCTATATGCAGCCCCTCTACGCCCGCTGGCTGAACGGCGAGCGCGCCATGCAGTCCGAGCTGCAGACCATGCGGCTGACGCTGGCCAACCGCTTCCCCGTCGTCTCAGGCAAACCACAGGACGCAGGCACGGTCTACAACGGCGAGACCGGGCCGGGGCTGGACCTCTATTACAAGGGCGCCCTGATCGCCCACACCCTGCGCCTCCATATCGGCGACGAGGCCTTCTACGAATCCCTGCGCCGACTGGTCTATGGCCGCCCTGATCCGAAACCCGGCAACTTCGCGCCCCGCTACGCCACGACGCCCGAGTTCATCGCCATCGTCAACGAGGTGACGGGCCGCGACCTGGGCTGGTTCTTCGACGCCTACCTCTATCAGGCCGCCCTGCCCGATCTGGTCATGACCCGCGACGGCGAGCGCGTCACCCTGGAGTGGAAGACCGGAAACGGCCGCGCCTTCCCCCTGCCCGTCGAGGTCGAGGTGGACGGCAAGCTGCGCGCCCTGCCCATGACCAACGGCCGCGCCGCCTTCACCGCGCCCGCAAACGCCCACATCCTGCTGGATCCAGGTTCAAAAGTCCTGCGCCGCCTCGAGTACCTCGAGGTCTGGAAGGCGTCGCAGTCAGCCCCCGCCGCCGCCCGCTAGCTACTCAGGCTGCCGGTCGCATCCAGGGTGGCGTCCGCGTTCTCGATGACCGTCAGGTCGCGTGTCTCCACGCCGTAGTCGGCCTTCAGGCTCGCCAGCCAGCCGAACAGGGCCGCCGAGGGCACGCCGGGCGCGTCGAAGCCGATGCCGCCCGCCTCGTCCACCGACAGGGTGACGGTCAGGCCCGCCGCCTCGGCCGCGCTGCGCGCCGCCTGCTCGACCTCAGCCAAGAGCATGGCCGCCCCGGCCCTGGTCGGCGCCCGGCCAGCCAGACCGGCCTCGATCCGCGTCAGACTGGCCGTCGCCTCAAGGCGCCGCTCAGCCGCCGCCTCGCGCCAGGCGAAGGCCGGCCGCACCGCCAGCAGCCAGATCAGGACGGCGGCGATCAGCAGCCCCATGATCGCCAGCATCCTTCGTTCGCGCGCCGAGCGCCCGTCCCACCACAGGCCGATTGGCTGGATCATCCGGTTCATCAGGCGCCTCCCACGCGGACTTCGCTGACGACCTTGCCCTGGTCGTCCACGGTGCTTTCATCGGTCAGGCTCATGCCCCTGCCCGCCATGGCCTGCTGCAGGGCGTCGAGGTCCTGATAGGCGGCGTAGGTGACGGTGGCCCGCACCCCGTCCTGATCGGCGGTCAGACTGTCCAGCTCGGCCCCCTCGACGCTCTCGACGGCGGCGAACAGGGCGGCGGCGGCGGCCGTCGCACCGCCCGGCGGCGGGGCCGTGCTCAGGCGGCGCGTCGCCTCGGCCACCGCGTCGGCGTTCGGTCCGATGTCGGGGAAGGCCCGGCGCGCGGCGACCTCGGCGCGATGTTCGGCGTCCCGGGCGCGCCATTCGTCATGCCCGGCGGCGGCCAGGGTCAGGATCAGCGGAGAGACGATCAGGGCCGCCGCCAGCGCCCCGGCCCGCTTCCAGCCGCGCCGGTCGGCCTCGACGCGGCGCCCGGCGCCGACCAGGAGGTTGATCGGCGGATTGAGGGCGGCGGCGGCCAGCAGGCGCTCGATCTCGTCGGCGCGGCCAATGCGCTCCAGCACGCGCCCGGCGGCCACGGCCTCGGCCAGATCGGGCTGGACGCTGAGCGCCAGTTCGCGCCCGCGCAGGGCCAGATCGGCGCCGAAGACGGCGGCGCTCAAGGCCCCCTCCTCCGCCGGTTCCGGCAGGATCAGGCTGTCGGGGATCATGACGTCGGCCTTCAGGCCCAGGCTGGCCAGATAGTCGCCCCAGGCCTGCAACAGGCCGCGCCCGACCACGGCGACCAGTCGCCGCTGGCCCGCCGCCGCGACCGGCCCGAGCGCCGCGCTCAGCCGATCAGCCGGCGCGGCCAGATCGTCGCGCAGCATATGCAGGGCCGCCGCCGCCAACTGCGCCGGACTGCCCGACGGCAACTCCAGCCAGCGGATCAGGACGTCCGCGCCAGGAACCACCGCCACCGTCCGCATCGGTTCGGGCGCAGGCCCGCCCAGTTCGACCACGCCGCGCGTCAGCACGTTTCCTTGCGCGTCCAGCGTCAGGCAGGACGCCGGCAGAGCCGCGGACGGCGGGATCAGGATCAGTCGGATGCGGCTCATTCGTCCAGGGTCCAGCGTTGGATGACGGTGCGCGCGGGACCGGCCTGGGGCAGCTCGATCAGGGCGGTGCGGACGGCGCGGCTGCCGCCGAACTCCACGTCCACGCGCAGGTTGAAGAAGCGGGTCAGGACCGTCAGCTGGTCCTGCACCGGGGTCGGCAGAGACACCCCCTTCATGGGCCCCTGCGTCAGAAAGGCGTTGGCGTCGCTCCAGCCGCTCGCGGGCCGGGCCGCGATGGCGGCGCGGGCTGAGGCCAGACTGAGCTTGCCGTCCGACAGCATGACCAGCAGGGGCGCCTGATCCGGCGTCAGGGTATTGGGGTTGATCGGCGACAGGTCTGTGGTCGGCAGGGCGCACAGATAGGGCCGCAGGGTCGCGTAGGTCGCGGCGTCCACGCCCTTGATCGCGCGCAGCTCGCTGACCTCGGCCAGCAGGGTTCCGGCGGTGCGATAGGGCTGGGCCTGCCCGGCGTAGGCGGCGTCCTCGCCGCCTTGCGTCCGCGGCGTCGTATCCGTGTCGATCCAGTCGGTCAGGGCGTCGGCTATGGCCCTCATCCGTCCCTCGGGCAGGTTCAGGGCGCGGCCCAGGGCGACGAACTGCCGTGCGCCCAGAGGCCGGGCGACATAGACCTCCAGCTGGCCCTCGACCACGCTGTTCAGGTTGAAACAGGCCTGGCCGTCGCTGAGGCGGGCGGTGATCGCGCCGTCCTCGACGGGGAAGGTCAGCACCCGCCCGTTCCAGTCGGGCTGGATGGGCGTCTTGACCGGATCGAGGTCGCGCAGGCGGTTGATCTGGCGCCGCGCCAGGGCCTCTGCGCCCGCCGCATACCACTGGGCCTGGCCTTGCGTTTCGGCATTCGTGGTGCGGCGGACCGAGAAGCGGATGTCGTCCAGCACCAGCACCGCCACCGCCGCCATCACCGCCACCAGCAGCAGGACGGTCAGCAGGGCCATGCCTTCACGATTGGCCTGGCGCGCCTTCATCGCCCGCCCCCGACGACGAACAGCTGGCGCACCGGGCCATAGCCCTCCAGCGTCAGGTCCAGACGCACGGCGTCGGGCAGGGGTCGATCCGGCGACGGGACGAAGCGGGGCGCCTCGGCGCCCGCGCTGATGAAGGCCAGGCTTGGGGCGCTGACGCCTTGATACAGAACCTGCGGCGGGCCGGGCCGGGCGCCGTCCAGATGGGGATAGATCCGTCGTTCCAGCCGGTCCTCGACCAGCCGATATTCGACGCGTTGCAGCGAGGCGCGCGGGCGGCCGTCCGGGTTGCTCCACCCGGCGCGGACCAGCACCAGCAGGGGATCGCCCGGCGCCTCGGCGGCCAGAATGGGCGAGGTCGCGGGCTGGCCGTTGGCGGCCCGCACCCGGCGCGGCGCGGCCTGACCCAGATCGGCGCGCAAGGACGCGCGCAGGCGTTGCAGGTCGGCGGTGCGGTCGGTGGAGGCCTTGACCACGAAGCGGTTGTCGATGCTCTGGCTCAGCACCATCACCCCCGCCGCCGCCAGCAGGGCGAAGATGAGCAGGGCGATCATCACCTCGATCAGGGTGAAGCCGCTTCTTGCCGTCGGTCGTCGCGTCATGACCCGACCGCCCGGAACAGAACCCGCTCGGCCGCCTGCCCCTCGTCGTCGGACACGCGGATGTCGATGCGCAGGATTTCGGGATCGTCGGTGGCCGTGACCGACCGGGTCCAGCGCCAGTCGCGACCGGCCAGGGCTTCCGTCCCGTCGCTCTCGCCGGGGGCCGGGGCGGGTTGCGCCGTCATGGCCTCGACCGCCAGGTTCTCGGCCACGATGGCGCCCAGGGTCCGCGTCTCGGCGCGGGCCGCCGAGCGTGTATTCTCGCCGCCGAGGTTCAGCAGGGCCAGGGCCGCCAGGCTGAACACCGCCAGGGCCACCAGCAGCTCGATCAGGGTGAAGCCGGATCGCCTAGCCATCGACCTTCACCTCGCCCGCCGCGTCGACGGCGACGGTCACGGCGCGCGAGCCGCGCGACAGGGTCAGGGCTGCGGCGTCGGTCACGCCGGTCGGGTCGAAGACGACGCGCAGGGGGGCATCCGCCGCCTGACCCTCGGGCCGCGCGACCGTGTCCTCGGCCCAATGCTCCTCGCCGAACGGGCCGTCGGTCAGGGGCGACCACTGGACGCCGTCGAAGCTGGAAAAGACGTAGCCCGTCGCCGTCGCCTCGACCGCCACGGCGCGGTTGGTCAGCAGGGCCTCCTCGCGCGCCCGCACCAGCCGCGCGGCGAAGCGCTCGGCCTCGTCGCCGACGGGCGGACGCGGGTCCGGCACGGCCAACACCACCGCCGAGGCGGCAAGACCCATGATGGCGACCACCATCAGCAGCTCCACAAGCGTGAAGCCGGAACGTGAGCGGTGAACCATGCCTGCTCCCTTCCCCCTCCAGGGGGGAAGGGTCGGGGATGGGGGTGTGCCCTCCGCCGTGTGAGACCCTGACGCATGAGACGCGGCGACGCCTCCCGCGCCTCGTTTTTGACCCTGCCTGTTCTCACCCCCCACCCACCCCTCCCCCCTCGAGGGGTAGGGCCTTGATGGCGGCCCCCTCAGCTCTGCCAGTTGCCGATGTCCGCATCATTCCCCTCGCCCCCTTCCTTGCCGTCGGCGCCGAAGGAGAAGACGTCGAACTGACCGCCGTGGGTGGACGGGCGGCGGTACTGATAGGCATTGCCCCACGGATCTTCTGGCAGGCGGCGGATATAGCCGCCCTCGCGATAGCGTTCCGGACGCGCCAGACCGGCGGGCGGCGAGGTCAGGGCGTTCAGGCCGCTCTGCGCATCCGGGAAGGTCAGATTGTCGAGGCGATAGGTCTCGATGGCCTGTTCCAGGGTCGAGATGTCGGCCCGCGCCTTGCCCACCATGGCCTTGTCCTGGGTCGGCAGGACGTTGATCGCCACCACCGTCGCCAGCAGGCCGATGATGACGATGACCACCATGAGTTCCACGAGCGTAAAGCCCTGCCGGGCTTTGCGCCGAAGGGCGCTAACGCGAGCGACGCGGTCGCTCGCTGCTTGAGCGAGTCTTAGGGCGCTATCGCGACGCGCGCGGCGCGTCGCTGCTTGAGCGCAGAAAGGGGCGCTGTCCGTGGCGACGGGCTCGGCGGATTGTTGCGGCTGGATTTCAGTCATGGCGGGTTCCGGTCTCACCCCATCGCCAGGGTGTTGATCTGAAGGATGGGCAGAAGGATCGACAGGACGATCAGGGCGACCACGCCGCCCATGACGACGATGATCGCGGGCTCGAGGAAGCTGAGCATGACGGCGGTGAAGGCGCTGAACTCGCGCTCCAGATAGTCGGCGGCGCGCTCCATCATCGGCTCCAGCCGGCCGCTGGCCTCGCCCGAGGCTGTCATGTGGACCAGGATCGGCGGAAAGACGTCGGCGCGGCGCATGGCGGCGGACAGGCCTCCGCCTTCGCGCACGGCGTCGGCCATCATCTCGGTCGAGGCGCGCAGCGCGCGGTTGGAGACGGTGCGGGCGGTGATGGTCAGGCCTTCCAGCACCGGCAGGCCCGCCGCGATCATGGTCGACAGGGTGCGCGCCATCCGCGCCCCGTGCAGGTCGCGCGTCAGCCGCCCGACGACGGGCAGCCGCAATATCCGCCGGTCCACCGCCAGCCGGAAGCCGGGGTTTCTCATCCCGACGACAAAGCCGCCGAGGCCGCCCGCCAGGACCACGGCGATCAGCCAGCCCCAGTGCCGCATCAGGTCCGAGACCCCGATCACCGCCCGCGTCAGCAGGGGCAGGGTCTGGTTCATGCTGTCGAACTGATCGACCACCTTGGGCACGACGAAGACCATCAGGGCCGTCACGACGCCCAGCGCCACCAGGGCCAGGACGGCGGGATAGACAAGCGCGGTGATGACCTTGCCGCGCACCTGTTGGTCGCGCTCCAGCCCCTCGGCCAGGCGCTCCAGAATGGGGCCGAGCGCGCCGGACGCCTCGCCCGCCGCCACGGTGGCGCAGTACAGCGGCGGAAAGGCCGCGCCCTGACGGGCCATGGCTTCCGACAAGCGCTGGCCCTCGACCACGCCCGCGTGGACGCCCGACAGGACGGCCCGCACGTCGGGCCGTTCGGCCTGAAGCATGAGGGTGCGCAGGGCTTCGTCGACAGGGGCCACGGTGATCAGGGTGGCCAGCTGGCGCGTGGTCAGGGCCAAGGTCCGCGACGACAGCTTGCGGCTGCGACGCGGCGTCCTTTCGGCCGTCGCGGCGGCGCCCGAGGCGCGGCTGAGCGACAGGGGCATCAGGCGGCGGCGTTCCAGCGCCATCTTCGCCGCCGCCTCGTCCGGCGCGGTCAGCACGCCCGCGACGGTGCGGCCCGAGACGTCGACGGCGCTGTAGTCGAAGGCGGGCATCAGACCGCAGCCGCAGGCAAAGGATGCGCCTCGGGCGTCTCCTGACGCGTCACGCGCACCGCTTCCTCGACCGAGGTCACGCCCGTCAGCACCAGAGCCCGCGCCCGGTCCGACAAGGTCCCGCCATTGGGGAAGGCGGCGCTGATGAGGGCTTCCTCGTCCGCCTCGGCGGCGATCAGACGGCGGACCTTGTCATCGATCTTCAGCGTCTCATAGACGCCGACGCGGCCGACATAGCCGGTGTGGTTGCACGATCCGCAGCCCTGGGTCCGCCAGACGGTTGCGCCCTCGGTCACGCCGCACAGACGGGCCGTGGCGGCGTCGGCGGCCTCGGACTGACGGCATTCGCCGCACAGGCGCCGCACCAGCCGCTGGGCCACGATGAGCCGTAGGGTCGAGGCCAGCAGGAAGGGCTCCACCCCCATGTCGCGCAGGCGCGTCACCGCCCCGGCGGCGTCGTTGGTGTGGACGGTGGACAGGACCAGGTGGCCGGTCAGCGAGGCCTGAACGGCGACGCCGGCCGTCTCCACGTCGCGGATTTCGCCGACCATGACCACGTCCGGGTCCTGACGCAGGATGGCGCGCAGCCCCGCAGCAAAGGTCATGCCGACCTTGGAGTTGACCTGGGTCTGGCCGACGCCGTCGATGGCGTATTCGACGGGGTCCTCGACCGTCAGGATGTTGCGGGTGGCGTCGTTGAGCAGCGACAGACCGGCATAGAGGCTGGTCGTCTTGCCCGAGCCGGTCGGGCCGGTGACCAGGATGATGCCGTTCGGTTCACGCAGGGCCATACGGAAGGCCTCATGCGCCTCGGCGTCCATGCCCAGCTGGTCCAGCGACAGGCCCGCCTGATCCTTGTCGAGAATACGCAGCACCACCCGCTCGCCCGCGCGCGACGGCAGGGTCGAGACGCGCACGTCCAGCGTCTTGCCGCCGAGCGCCAAGGGGATACGCCCGTCCTGCGGCACGCGCTTCTCGGCGATGTCCAGCCGCGCCATGACCTTGATGCGCGACACCAGCAGCGGCGTGATGCGCGGGTTCAGGCTGAGGCTTTCGCGCAGAACGCCGTCGACGCGCATCCGCACGATCAGGGCGCTCTCATAGGGCTCCAGGTGGATGTCCGACGCGCCCGCGCGCACGGCCTCGGCGATGATGCCGTTGATCATGCGGATGACCGGGGCGTCGTCGGCGGAATCCAGCAGGTCGGCGGCGGCGGGCAGGTCCTCGATCAGGCCGTCGAGGCCCGACGGCATCCCCATCTGCTCATCGCCCGCCGCGTTCAGATCGCCCGCATAGACGTCGGACAGGCGACGGTCGAACTCGGCCTGATCCATCGACTGGACCTGTAAGGGCCGCCCCAAGGCCCGGCGCGTCTCGACCAGAGCCAGAGGGTCCGCGCCTTGGCGCAGACCGACCACGGCGATGTCGCCGGCGTCCAGCAGGATGACGCCGTTCCGCTTGGCGAAACCATAGGGAAGCGTGGGATTGACCAGGGTGATCATGGTGCTCAGCCCTGCGGCGGAACAGCGTTGGCGGCGGGGGCGAGGGGGCTGATGGTCACGTCGCCGACCGGCGCGGTCCCGCCCGGCGCCGGGTTGTCGATGGCGCGCGGCGCGACCGGGGCCTGGCTCCGCATATAGTCGCGCAGCATCTCGTCCAGGCTGGGCTCGACGCCCGGCTGCGACCGCAGTTGCTCGCCGCGCATATAGCCCCACCGGTCGGCGCTCAGCTGCTGGGCGTCGCCCGGCGTGCGGATGATCGTGGGGCGGATGAAGACCATCAGATTGGTGCGCCCGCGCTGGCGGCTGGTGGATTTGAACAGGTTGCCGAGCACCGGCACGTCGCCCAGTCCCGGCACCTTGTCGACCGACAGGCGGTCGTTCTGATCCAGCAGGCCGCCCGCGACCGCGATCTCGCCGTCATCGACCACCAGGGTGGTCTCCAGCTCGCGCTTGTTCAGCACCAGGTCCGAGGCGCCGCGCGTCAGGACCCCGTTGATGCTGGACACCTCCTGCCGCAGGAACAGGGTGATGGAGCCGCCGGCGTTGATCTGCGGCTTGACGATCAGCTTGACGCCGATGTCCTGACGCTGGGTCGTGCGGAAGGGGTTGGAGTTGCCGTCCAGCAGGGCCTCGCCGGTCGTGATCGGCACCTCTTGGCCCACCAGAATCGTCGCTTCCTCGTTGTCCAGCGTCATCAGCGACGGGGTCTGCAGCAGGTTGGAGCCTTCGTCCGACTTGGCCGCATTGATGATGAAACCGAACAGACCGTCCGAGCCGATGCGCCCGCCGCCCCCGCCGATGAAGCCGTTGGCGCCGACCAGGCTGTTCAGGGCCAGGTTCTGAAGCTGCTCGCGCAGGGGATCGTCCTTGTCCAGCTGACCGGCGGCGGCCCCGCCGGCAAGTGGGACCAGAGGCGCGGCGCGCTCTGAGTAATTGGTCAGGCCGATGGGCGTGCCGTCCGATCCGGCCAGCAGCCACTGGACCCCCAGCTCGCGCACAGCGGTGTCGCCCAGCTCGACCACGATGGCCTCGATCAGCACCTGCTGGCGGCGGCTGTCGAGCTGGCGGATGACCTCGGCCAACATCCTTTGCGTGTCGGCCGAGGCCGAGATGACCAGGGCGTTGGCGCCGGGGAAGCGGGCGATGCTGGCCTTCTGGCCCGGCGCCGTCTGGGTCGCGGCGGTGGAGACAGGCTGGGGCGTCGGAGTCTCGCCGCCGGCTCCGGGGCGGGCGATGGCGGGGGTCGCAGCGACCGGCGCCGTCACAGGCTGGCCGACGATCTGTTGCAGCACCGGCAGCAACTGTTCGGCGTTGGCGTGCTGCAGGAAGACGACCTTGACGTCGTCGGCTGAGCGGGCGCGGCGGTCCAGATCCTCGACCAGAGGCCGCACCCGCGCCACGGCGGCGGGATCGCCGCGCAGAATGACGGAGTTGGAGCTGGCCACCGGCGTCACCGACACCATCCCCTGCCCCGGCTGACCGCCGGGCGGGGCCAG
>DAIOID010000035.1:0-6314 GCA_036744355.1 Brevundimonas sp. | reverse complement strand
GGCCGACAGGGCGACGGCGGCGAAAGAGCGGTGAAGGCGCATCACTGGCCGGTCCTTATGGTGGTGGTCTGCACCCGGCCGTTCCGCTCGAAGCGGATCTCGGCGGCGCTGCTGCCGGAAAGCTCGCCGCCCAGTTCGGACAGGCGTTCCAGACTGTTCAGTTCGGCCCCGTTGACGGCCAGGATGACGTCGCCGGATTGCAGGCCCGCCGCCCTCAGCGCCGCCCCGTCGCCGCGCGCGGCCAGGGTGAAGCCCTTGATGCGAAGCCCGTCCATGCGCGGGCGCAGAGAGGCCTGAGCCATCAGCCGCTGTGGATCGACGACCGGGCCGGTCGGCGCGGCGGCGGGGGGCGCAGCCGGAACCGGGGCTGGCGCGCCGGTCGGCGTCATGACCTGGGCGGTCGAGGGCGGCGGAGGCGGCGTCGCGGCGCCTGCGGGCGTCTCGGTGAAGACCAGTCGGCTGACCGATCCCCCGCGTGAAACCGTGACGAAGTCCTCGCCGACCGAGGCCAGGGTCAGGCCCTCGGAGATGGTCTCGCCCACCCCGACCGAGACCTGGCGTCCGTCTGGCAGGCCGATGATGGCCGCGCCGCCGTCGGGTCCGCCCGCCCGCACGCCGAACAGGCGCAGGGAATCACTGTCGGCGCCCGCCGCCTCGGCCAGGCTGCTCTTGTCGCCGGTGCGGAAGAAGGCGTCGAAACGCTGAAAGATGGTGGCGTCTACCGACGCGGCTTCGGCGCGGGCGGCGACCGCCGTTTCAGGCTGGGGCCCGACGAAGATCCAGGCCAGCCGCCCGGCCTGCACCGCCAGCAGGGCGACCAGGGCGATCTCCACGCCCGCGCGAACACGCCCCGGACGCGCGGCGATCGCCGTGCGCGCCTGAAGCCCCCATTCCCCGACCCGTGCGATCACGCCCGACGCTCCGAACACCCCCGAAAACGGGAACCCCGGCTGCTTACTCCAGCAGCCGGGGTCGAAGCCTCACGTCACGATGACGGCCTTGAGACGTTGTCGTGACAACGCCGCCGTATGCGGATCAGAAGGTCGTGGACAGGCTGAGCGAGAAGGTCGTGCCCAGCTCGTAGCCCTCGACCACGCCCTTGCCGCCGTTGGCGAAGGACTGGCTGCGCTCGTACTCCTCGCCCAGGATGTTCTCGACCTTGGCGCCCAGATCATAGTCACGGCCGCCGACGGTGAAGGTCTGGCTGGCGACGAGGTCCAGCAGGATAGGCGGGGTCTCGATCACGTCCGGCAGGCGGGTCGAGCCGGTAATGACGCCGGCGTCCGAAATCCGCTCGCCCTGATAGTTGACCAGCAGGGTGGCGCGGCGACGGGCCGTGGTGTTCTCAAACCCGAGCTGCAGGTTGCCCAGCCATTCCGACTGACCCTGCAGGGCGCGGGTGTAGGCCGCGTCCTTCACCTCGGAGTCCGACCATGTGACGTTGGCGACGACGAAGACCTCGTTGTCCTGGAACCAGTTCAGGTTCGGGGCCCAGACATCCATCGGCAGGGTATAGTCGATCTCGGCCTCGACGCCCTTCAGCGTGGCTTCCTGGGCGTTCTGGAACGAACGGCCGAAGCCTTCGCCGATCGGCTGATAGGTGCGCTCGATCGGGTTGTCGAAGGCCTTGTAGAACAGGCCGATCGTGGCCGACTGACGCTGACCGAAATACCATTCCCAGCGCAGGTCGTAGTTCTGGATCTCGGCGATCTTCAGGTTCGGATTGCCGCGCTCCAGAGTGTTCGAGTCGTCATCCAGGAAGAGGGCGTTGGCCAGTTCGCGCAAGTCGGGACGGTTGATCGTCTTCGAATAGCCGAGGCGCAGTTGCATGTTGTCGGCGAACTCCCAGGTCGCCGTCGCCGTCGGCAGCCAGAAGTCCTGAGCCAGGTTGGCGTTAATGGGATCGCCCGCGCCGGTCTCGCCCAGCGGGATGAAGCTGTTCACCTGCTGCTCGGAGTCCTCGTAGCGGACGCCCGCCGTGACGCGCAGGTCCTTGATCACCTCGACCTCGGCCGAGGCGTAGGCCGCGTTGATCTCCATGGTCGCGTCGAAGAAGTCCGACGGATCGGTGATGTCGCGCAGGGTGTAGCCCGCGTCGCCGCCGATGTTGTCCGGGCTGAAGATGATCTCCGGCACATAGGAACGCAGCTCAGGCGTGATGATCACGCCCGCCGCCGGCTGGAAGGAGTAGCGGCGGCTGGCGAAGTCGCGCTCTCGCTCCTGATGCAGGCCGCCGGCCTTCAGGGTGATTTCGCGGTCGGCGATCATGCCGTTCAGGGTGAAGTCGAGGCCGAACTCGATGTTCTCGTCTTCCAGGGCGCTGAAGAAGGTGCGGTTGGAATCCGAGCCCGGCGTCAGGCGGAAGACATTGTCCGGCTCCAGACGGTAGGAATACTCGCGGCGATACGGCGTGTCTCGCGAGGCCGTCGAATAGGCCGCGCGCCAGTCGATCTGCAGCTTGTCCAAGGCCATAGGCAGCATGAAGACGTGGCGGCCCGACAACTGGTTCGAGTTCATCTGCTGCTCGATCCAGTTCAGACGCTGGAAGCTGCGGATCAGGCCGGGATCGGCCGAGAACAGGCCGCGCTCGATCAGGGCCTGCTGGCGCGTCTTGCGCAGCAGCAGGGTGGTCAGCTTCAGCTCATGGTTCTCGTTGAACTCGACGCCAAACGCGCCGAGCGCATTGAGGGCGTATTCCTGTTCGGTGCGCTGGAAGCCGCAGCCCACAGCGTTCGACAGGCCGCCCGCGCCGGCGCAGGCCTCGGGGCTGATCTGGTCGTTGACGCCGCCGTTGACCTCGAAGGAGTTGCGCACGCCCTCGCGGTTGCTGACCTGATAGTCGTAGTCGACAGCCACGAAGCCGCCCAGGCGGACGCCGTTCGACAGGTCGATGATCTCGGCGCCCGACAGGTTGAAGCCGAAGTCCGGCAGGTTCTTGTCGCCGTCGATCGACCAGATGTTGCGCAGCGAACGGCCCGCCGCCTGCAGCATGGTCGGGTTGTTGGCGAAGGACTTCAGCGAGGGGTCGATGGCGATGAACTTGGGCAGGTTCAGACTGTTGTCGGCGATGCCGATGTTCGACAGCTTGCCGCCGGCGTCCCAATAGAGGCCTTCCTTGCCGGTCGATTCCGTCTCGGCGCTGATCGAGGCGCCGAATGAGAAGAAGCGCTCATTCGGAATGGCTCGCGTCGACAGGGCGATCAGGCCGCCGCCGAATTCGCCGGGATATTGCGCAGAATAGGTCTTCTGAATCTGGGCGTTCGAGACCAGCGAGGTCGGGAACAGGTCCAGAGGCACCACCCGCTTCAAGGGCTCGGGGCTGGGCAGGGTCGAGCCGTCCAGCACGATGCTGGAATAGCGGTCGCCCAGACCGCGCACATAGACATAGCCGTCGCCGACGATGGACAGGCCAGTGACCCGGGCCAGGGCCTCGCCGATCTCCGAGTCGCCCGACCGCTTGATGTCTTCTTCGGTCAGGATGTTGGCGACCGCTGAAGTTTCGCGTTTGACGTCCGGCACAAACCGGCCGCGCACGACGATGTCCTCGACCGTCGAAACGGCGTCGGTGTCCTGCGGCGCCGGGGCCGAAGGCGCGGCGTCCTGGGCCCAGGCCATGCTCGGGATCAGGGCGGGGGCGGTCAGGACGGTGCTGGCGAGCAGGCCGGCGAGGCCGATCGTGCGGGTAGGCGTCATCTCAAGAGGTCCTTCGGTGCGAGCGCCGGAGAGAAGGAGGAAAGGCGAGACGGCGGACAGCGCGAGGCCGCCCGCCGCTCAGGATCAAGGCGACCCTTAGTCGTTCAGCCAGCGGGTCCAGTTCAGCGTCCAGTTGGAAGCCGAGTCACGGACCGCGCCGACGTAAGGGGCGGCGTCGAAGAAGGCGTCGATCGTGCGCGGATCGACCGAGGTCACGCCGTTCTCGTTGACGCCGTTGATGTAGGCGCGGCCGCCCGAGGTGTAGGCCGACAGGGTCGAGACGCCGGTGCGGCTGTTGGCGTCCTTGGCGAAGACCGCCTGGGCCTGCGGGCTGTGGAACGGCGTCGCGACCGAGATGTACAGCGACATCAGCGACAGGGCGCCGGCGTCCGCCTGGGCGTAGGTGGCCGCGTCGTCGATGCGCAGGCCGCGCTGGAAGTTACCCGACACGACGTGGTTGTAGAACTTGCCGGCGGTGCCGCGGCGCAGACGCATGCCGGCGCCGGCCGTGGTGTTGCCCACCAGGGTCACGTTCGAGATGGTCGGGGCCGAACGCGGCGTGATGTCGAAGCCGAGCTCGTTGTTGTCGGCCTCGTAGCCGGCGTCGCCGGCCAGCTGCAGCGGGTTCTGGGCGATGACCACGTGCTGGACCTTGCCGTTCCAGCCGAAGGTCCAGTCCAGGCTGTCGTCGTCGGCGCCGGTCAGCACCAGGTGCTTGGCGTTGACCGAACCGCCGAAGAACTCGACCGTGTCGTCGCCGCCGTTGTGGGCCTGGATGTAGTCGACCGAGGTGCCCGAACCCACGCCCCAGAAGGCGATGGCGTTCAGTTCGTTGGTCTCGGTGAAGCGCACGCCGGCGTATTCGACGCGGACATACTTCAGCGTGCCCGAGGTGTCGTTCGGCACGTTGCCGCCGTACAGGCCCGAGCCGCCTTCGGCTTCGGCTTCACAGACGGCCGGCGCGGCCGGGCAGTTGTTGATCACGCCGCGGCCCAGCAGCGACAGGCCGCCCCACTCGCCCGAATAGGGGTCGTCGCGGACGCCGGCGCCCAGCGGCGAACGGGCGTTGGCCAGACCCAGGGTCGTGGCGTAGCCCAGAGCGTCCGCGCTGGTGAAGATGATGGGCTGGGCGGCGGTGCCGACGGCGTTGATGCGCGAACCGCGCTGGACAGCCAGCTGCGAGGTGCGGGTGCCGGCGTAGATCATGACGCCCGGATCGATCGACAGGACGGCGGTGACGCCGCCGGCCTTCTGGCCGTCGAAGCCCACGTCCTTGCCGACCTTGACCGTGCCGTTCAGCTGATAGGCTGGACCGGCCGTCAGGGTCAGGTTGGTGGTGATCTCGCCCGAGATGCGGCAATGCTCCTCGGTGCCGACGGTGACCTTGGTCACATTGGGATGGGTCGGGCAGGCGCCGTTCGAGCCGCCCGTGCCGCCGCCGCCGTTGTTGCCGCCGCCGCCGGCGCCCGGGTTGCCGCCGGTGTTGCCGGGGTTCTGCAACTCAGAGGTGCCGTCTCCGCCGCACGCGGCCAGGGCCAGGGCGCTGGCGGCGACCGCGAGCAGGGTTTTCGTCTTGAGAGCGGTCATCGTTCTCCACCGTGTCTGACCAGATGAGACATGCAGGAGGACGCCCATGACGATTGTCAGGGTTTGGATGAAGTTCGGCGCCCGCCTACCCGGCCCCTCCCTAGAAGCCCGATGTGACAAGGCCGCCGCCGAACCGCGACAGTTAAGGCGACATTTGATGAAGCTGTTTTCGCGCTTTCACGAAACATCGTCCTTGCACGAAGAACTTGCCGCACCGCCCTTCACGCGCGAGGCATGAACCGCCTCCCGTTTTCTTCACGAGACGTCTATGGCTGGCCTGATCCAGTGAGGGGAGCCGTCTGACCATGCTGATTCATGCGGCCCTCCTGGGCGGGGCGGGCTTGTTCGTCGGCAGCTTCCTCGGCCTCGTCAGCTGGCGATTACCGCGCGGCGAAGGCGTGGTGCTGGGCCGGTCGCGCTGCGGCGGCTGCGGCCGCGCCCTGGCGCCGTGGCGTATGGTCCCGATCCTCAGCTGGCTTCTGTCGCGCGGCCGCTGCGCCGACTGCGGCTCGGCCATCCCGCGCCGCTATCCCCTGATGGAGGCCGGCGCCGGCCTGATCGGCGTCTGGGCGGGCCTGCATCACGATGCGCTCGTCCCGGCCCTGCTCACCGCCGTTCTGGGCTGGCAGCTTCTGCTTCTGGCCGTGGTGGACGCCGAGAACTTCTGGCTGCCGGACCAGCTGACCCTGCCCCTTCTGCTCACCGGGATCGGCGCCGCCCTCTGGCTGCGGCCGGCTGATCCGGTCGCGGGCCTGACCCATGCCGGCCTGGGCGCCGTCCTCGGTTTCGGCGGTCTGTGGCTGATCGGCCGCCTCTATCGCATGGCCCGGGGGCGCGAGGGCCTCGGCGGCGGCGACCCCTTCATGCTGGGCGCGGGCGGCGCCTGGGTCGGCGCCCTGGCCCTGCCGACCACCCTCCTGTGGGCCGCGCTGGCCGGGCTCAGCCTGGTGCTAGCCCAGGTCATCCGGCGCACGTCGATCAAGGCCACGGACAAGCTGCCCTTCGGCGTCTTCCTGGCCATCGGCCTGTGGATG
>DAIOID010000034.1:11770-23256 GCA_036744355.1 Brevundimonas sp. | reverse complement strand
CTGCGCTGGTCAACACGGGCCAGGATGGCGGTCGCGGAAACGGATGGGGCCAGGGCGCGCCGCCGGTCGGGAACCTCGGTCATGTCCGGCTTCCAGTCGTGGTTGTGTGGACGGTCGATTACGACATGGGCAGCGAATGGTCGTTGCGCGATCGCCTGATGCTCAGCCCCGGCTACCGCAGCGCCTTCGGTGACGCCAGCACCAGTCATCGGCTCAGATCGGGATAAAGCATGCTTGGTGATGTCAACGGGGGCTGCGGCTCCGAACGGCCGGCTTTGGTCCGCGAGGGCCGCACGGCTGTTGGGCGCCGTCTAACGTCTCGGCGGGCGAAGGAAAAAGCGACTGGTGCGTGCGGCGTAGGCCTCGAAGGCTGCGGGGCGCGAGCGGCGCATATGGGCCTCCAGCAAGGGAACGCCGGACACCTCGGTCAGCAGCCAGTAGATGTAGGCCGGACCGGTCAGGGCCAGCCAACCCCACGGCCAGGCGCCGCCCAGATTGATTGCCAAAATAGGCCAGGCGCACCATCCCAACCATTCGAAGAAGTAGTTGGGATGTCTCGACCAGGCCCACAGGCCGGTGTCGCAGACGCGCCCCCGATGGGCGGGATCGGCCTTGAACGCGGCGAGTTGCCGATCGGCGACGGTCTCTCCGATCAGGGCTGACACGAACAGCAGGGCGGCGGCGCCGTCCTGCCAAGTCAGTCCCGGCGTGGGATTGCGCGCCGCCGACAGCACGCTGAGCGCCAGGAAGGCGGCGGCCCCGGCCTGAAGCATCAGGAAGCCGAACATCTTCGACTGGAAGCCCGGGCCCCATTCCATACGCAGCCGAGCGTAGCGTGGATCTTCGGCTTCGCGCGCGGCCCGGTGGGCGATATGAAGACCCAGCCGCAGGGCCCACGATCCTATCAAGACCGCCGCCAGCCATTGCCGCGGGGAGGGGGGCGACCCGTCCAGCGGGAACAGGGCCACGCCGACGCCGGCGAGGCCCAGGCCGAAGGACCAGAAGGCGTCGGCCCATCCGCCTTGTCCAGAGCGGCGCTGGACCACCCATGCCGCGCTCATGACCAGAACGAGGAACAGCGTCGCCGCACCCCAGAGCGCCAGCAACGGAGTCACAACCGCACGAAAGGCTGCATCAGACGGCCCAGCCAGCCGTCCAGCTGGATCTCGCCGTCCAGCGCCACGACGCAGAGGCAGGGGGTGTCCGACACCACGCGAGGCTGGTGAATGACATCGTCGTCGGCTTCTTCCAGATCGCCGACGTCAAACCGGTCCGTCTCGGTGGCGTAGGCGCCGGACAGGACGCAGGTCAGTTCAACCCCGCCGTGGGTGTGACGCGGGGTCTCGCGACCGGGACCGATCTTCAGCAGGATCACCCGGCAGGCGCCGTCGCGCGGCGCGTGGACGTCGCGGACCCGGATGCCCGGACCGATCCAGCGCCAAGGGCCGAGCGCGTAGCGCCTCAGCGGCTCGGGCAGTTCGGGCATGTCGTTCAGCGGCGCGGGAGCCTTGACCTCGCCGGCGTCGGTCTCGATGAGCGCCATGGCTTTCTGCAGAGCGTCGCCGGACAGGGCGCTGGGCGCGGTCTCCTCCAGGAACTCGCCGCCGACCGTCTGAAGTTGGCGAACCCAGGCGTCATTGGCCGGGCGCAGGGCCAGGTGGGCGGCGACCACGACAGCTTCGGGCGGGCTGAGCGTTCCGGCGGCATAGGCGAGAAGGCGTTCTTCGGAGGGATTACGACGAGGGTTCATCGGGACATCTCCTCGGACGGTTCGAGGATCAGGCGGAGCTTGCTCATGGCGTTGCGGATGCGAGACTTGACTGTGCCCAGCGGCAAATCGAGACGCCGAGCGATTTCGGAATGAGGGCTGTCCAGGAAGAAGGCGAGGCGCAGCACCTCGACCTGATCCGGTTTGAGCCGGGACAGGGCGTCGCGAACACGCTCGGCGTCCTGCGAGGCCGACAGGATGTCGTCCGGGCGCGGCGCCTCCCCGTCGGTCAGAAGCAATTCCGGCGTCGGCAGGGGGCGGGCGTCGCGGCGCAGCATGTCGAGCCGGCGGTTCCGGGCGATGGTGAAGATCCAGGTTGCGGCCCGGGCCTTGCGCGAATCGAACAGGTCCGCCTTGCGCCAGACCGTCAGCATGGCGTCCTGGGCGAAGTCCTCGGCCGCAGCCGCCGAGGCCCCCGACTTCATAAGCCACGCCTTCAGGCGCGGAGCGAAGTGGCTGAACAGCGCGGCGAAGGCTTCGCGGTCACGACGCAGCGCGACGGCCTCGATCAGCCGATCATGCAAAAAAGCGTCCTGCGAAGGGCCGTCCACGCTCATGGTAGGCGACGTCCTGGCGGAAGATGTGAAAGCGGAGGCCTCGGCATTCATGGAGCCTAATACGCTTCGGCGAAATGTCTGGATCATTCGCGATCCGATTGCGGCGCCATTACGTAATCCGGAGAAGCCCGCGACGGTCCTCGCGGTGTTCCGGAGCCCTCATGACCCGTCTGCCCGCTTACTTGTCCAACGCTCCGCTGAAGATCGCCGTGGTGGGGTCGGGCGTCGCCGCCCTGTCGTCCGCTTGGCTTCTGTCGCAGCGTCACACGGTGACGCTCTACGAGAAGGCGGATCGACTGGGGGGGCACTCCAATACGGTGACCGCCGGTGTGGCGACCGGCGACGTTCCTGTGGATACGGGTTTCATCTGCTTCAATGACGCGACCTATCCCAATCTGATCGCCCTGTTCGCTCATCTGGGCGTCCCGACGCGCAAGACGGATATGTCTTTCGCCGTGTCCCTGGACGACGGCCGGTTCGAATACGCGGCGCCGGGTCTGTTCGCCCAACGCCGCAATGTCCTGCGGCCGCGCTTCTGGTCCATGCTGGGCGAGATCCTGCGTTTCTATCGCGAGGCGCCGATCGACCTGGGCGGTCTGACCGACCCAGATCTGACGTTGGGCGATTACTTGAGGCGCGAGGGCTTCAGCGAGGCCTTTCGCGATGACCACCTGCTGCCCATGGCGGCGGCGATCTGGTCCTCTCCCGCTCACACGCTGATGGACTACCCGGCCGAGGCCTTCATCCGATTCTGCGGCAATCATGGTCTGCTGAAGCTGGTTGGTCGCCCCCTGTGGCGGACGGTCGAGGGCGGCAGCCGGACCTATGTCGAGCGGTTGGCGCGCGCTGTCGCGGACGTGCGACTGGAGTGCGGGGTCACGGCTGTGCGGCGGGTTGAGCAGGGCGTGATGGTTCATGACAGCCAGGGCGGCGTCGAGCGCTTCGACCACGTCGTCATCGGGGCCCATGCGGATCAGGCCCTGTCCATGCTGGCCGAGCCGACCACCCGGGAGAGGGAGCTGCTGGGCGCCTTCCGCTACAGCCGCAATCTGACGGTCCTGCATACGGACGCCGGTCTGATGCCGCGCCGGCGCCGGGCCTGGGCTAGCTGGAACTACATCGGGGCCGATGATGGCCTGTGCGTCACCTACTGGATGAACCGGCTTCAAGGGCAGCCGGGTCAGGACCTTTTCGTCACGCTCAATCCGCCGCGCCCGCCCCGGCCCGACACCCTGCTGCGAAGCGAGATCTACGAACACCCGGTGTTCAATCCCGCCGCCATTCAGGCCCAGAAGCAGCTGTGGAGTCTGCAAGGGCAGGGCGGCGTCTGGTTCTGCGGCGCCCACTTCGGCGCGGGCTTCCATGAAGACGGCCTGCAATCCGGCCTGGCCGTGGCCGAGCAGTTGGGCGGCGTGCGTCGCCCCTGGTCCGTCGAGAACGAAAGCGGGCGTATCCATCTGTCGCCCCTTTCGCCCAATACGCTGGAGGCGGCGGCGTGACCCAGGCCTCCGCCCTCTATCGCGGCGGCGTCATGCACCGGCGCCTGCGGCCTCGGGCGCATCGGTTGAACTACCGCGTCTTCTGGCTGTTGCTGGATCTGGCGGAGATCGACGAGCTTGACCGGCGGCTGCGCCTGTTCTCGCGCAACAGGTTCAACCTGATCTCCTTCCACGACCGGGACCACGGCGACCGCTCTGGGGCGTCGCTACGGTCGCAGATCGAGGTCTTTCTCGGCCGAGCGGGGATCGACATCGGCGACGGGGCGGTTCGTCTGCTGACCATGCCGCGGGTGCTCGGCTATGTGTTCAACCCCATCAGCCTCTACTACTGCCACCACGCCGACGGCGGGCTGGCGGCCATGGTCTATGAGGTGACCAGCACCTTCGGCGTGCGGCACGCCTATGTCATTCCAGTGCCGGAAGCGGACCGGGCGATGGGCCTGATCCGGCAGGGTGCGGCCAAGGCCCTCTATGTTTCGCCCTTTATGGGGATGGAGATGGACTACGCCTTTCGTGGTCATGCGCCAGGCGAACGCCTGGATCTGACGATCGACGGGCTGGACGCCGACGGGATCCTCATCACCGCCGCCATGTCGGCCGAGCGGCGGCCGTTGGAGGATCGCGATCTGTTGATCGCTGCCGTCGCTCTACCGTTGATGACCCTCAAGGTCATGGCCGCCATCCACTGGGAGGCGTTGAAGCTCTGGCTCAAGGGCGTGCGGCCGACGCGTCAGCCGCCGCCCGCACGCGATCCGATTACGATCCAGCGTCGGGCTCGAGAAAGCCGTCTCGCGCGTTGAACATCCGTCATCCCCAAACGCAAGGTCGCCCGACGATATGACCACCACCTTCTATGGCGAGCGCTCCGGCCGGTCGATGACGTCTCCGGTCATGGGATTGTTCCTGCGGCTTTTGTCGGCCAACTGGACCTGGGGGCGGCTGACGCTCGTCCTGCCGGACGGCGCACGCCATCAGCTGACGGGGGCTTCGCCTGGCCATTCCGCCGTCCTGACCATCCGCGATCCTCGCATCGCCGGCCGCGTGCTGAAGAACGGGGACATCGGCTTTGCCGAGGGTTACATGGCGGGAGAGTGGGACACGCCTGATCTGGCGATCCTGCTGGAGACCCTGGTCAACAACTACGACCATATTCGACGCCTTTTCGACGGCAATCCGCTGATGAAGCTCGTCAACGGGTTCGGGCACCGGCTAAACCGTAACAGCCGTCGCGGGTCGCGTCGCAACATCCACGCCCACTATGATCTCGGCAACGGCTTCTACGGCGCCTGGCTGGACCCTTCGATGACCTATTCCTCGGCGCGGTTCGAGCGGCCGGGCCAGTCGTTGCAGGACGCCCAGCGCGCCAAGTACGCCTCCCTAGCTCGGATGATGGATCTGCAGCCAGGGCACAGCGTGCTGGAGATCGGCTGCGGCTGGGGCGGTTTCGCCGAGTTCGCCGCGCGCGAGGTCGGGGCGGTCGTCACGGGCGTCACCATCTCGCGCGAACAGCATGACTACGCCCGTCATCGTCTGTTCGAGGCGGGATTGGCCGAGCGCGCTGATATACGCCTGGTCGACTATCGCGACGTGGAGGGCCGGTTCGATCGGGTCGCCTCAATCGAGATGTTCGAGGCGGTCGGGCGTGAATACTGGCCGACCTATTTCCAGAAGGTCCACGACGTATTGAAGCCCGGCGGCCGGGCCGGCCTTCAGATCATCACCATCCAGGACGAGCTGTTCGACGAATACGACGCCCGCACCGACTTTATACAGAAGTATGTCTTTCCAGGCGGCAGCCTGCCGTCGGAGGCGAAGCTGGCGCCGGTCCTGGCGCAGGCGGGCCTCAACCAGACGAGCATTGAGCGTTTCGGCTTTGATTACGCCGACACCTTGGCCGAATGGGCGCGGCGTTTCGAAAGCGGCTGGGGCGACATCATTCGCGTCGGGGCAGGTTTCGATGATCGCTTCCGTCGGCTCTGGCGCTTCTATCTCGCCTATTGCGAGGCTGGCTTCAGGTCTGGTCGCACTGATGTGATCCAGTTGGCGCTGCAACGTGCCTGAGCACGGCGCCCGACGCCAGGCTATGATCTCGCCCGGTGCGCGAAACGCGATACTTCCCTGATCTGATCGTGGAAGCCGTCCGTAGTTCCTCTGCGAAAGAGGGAGAGACGAAGATGGCGAGCAAGGTGTTTCGCGGGCTGGGGGCGGCGATCCTGGCGATGGCTTCAGGCGCTTGCGCCAGCGGCGCCGCGCCGTCGAAGGCGGGCTTTCTTACGACCTATGAGGGCCTGGTCCCGCGAACGGACGTGGTGCGGGCCTCCGTTTCGCAGCGTCGCGATGAGGCCCTGGCCTCAAGCATCACCCGGTTGTGGGTGGCGCCCGCCGAGGTTATCGGCGTCACTGACCTTGCGCTTTCGGACGCCGACCGGCGAGCCGTGCTCAACGAGGTCGATCGACAGATTTGTTACGAACTGAGCGAGCGGTTCGAGATTTCCGAGCAGCCCGACTCTCAGGCCGGGAAGGTGCGCGTGGGCGTCACTCACATCGGGTTGACGCATCAGGCCGGATCGGCGGTGGCGGCCGTCGCCAACTTCTTCATCCCCGGGCCGGTTAAGGTAAGGGCGCCCGGAGGCACGGGCGGCCTGGGCGCGGAGGCGGAGCTCCTGACGCCTGACGGGCGACAGGCGGCGGCCATCGTGTGGCGGCGCGACGCCATGGTGGTGGGAACGGACAAGCCGTCGCTGTCGCGCATCGGCGACGCCCACCAGCTGGCGGAGCCTCTGGGCGACATGGTTGGCGACGCCCTTGCCCCCAATGATCGAGAGGTGCGGTCGATTCCCGATCCTGATCCCTGCCGACGGTTCGGCCCGCGCGTGCGCGTTGAGGGTTTTCTCGCCGGGCTCGCCACGGGCCTCTACGAGCCCGGTTTGAGCGGGGGACGCGAAGCCTCCGCCGACCGACCGAAAAATAGCGATTAAAGGGGGACTCCCGGGGGCGTTTCGCCCCTGATCATTCGTGCTCAGGGGCATGCCGGCGTCATGACTTCAAATCGACACCGAACCTCATCCTCGCTGTCATGAGCCCCCCCTATAGCCCCGCATCGACGGGGAGCGTTGCGTGTGATCAGTCACGAACAGGAGGTGGGGCGGGCGCTGGCGGCGCAGAACCGGGTCCTGCTGGCCTATGTTCGGCGACGCTCCGCAACCAAGGGCGACGCTGAGGATGTGGCGCAGGAGGCCATCATGCGGGTCCTGGCGCGGGCGCGCGAGACCCTGATCACCGACCCGCTATCCTACGCCATGCGCGCGGCGCGCAACATTCTGATCGATCGTGGCAGGCGCATCGTCAACGTGCAGATCGATGATCTGGAAGAGGCGGAGCACCCCGTCGACAGCGGGGCCACGCCGCTGGAAGCGCTGGACATGAGCGAGCGCTTGAAGTTGTGCCAGAAGGCGTTGGAGGCTATGCCGCCGTTGCGGCGTGAGGTCTTCGTGCGTCGCCGGGCCGGCGAGGAGTCCTACGAGACGATTGCTCGCGACCTGAGACTGTCGATCGAGGCGGTGCAGAAGCATTACAGCCGCGCGGCCCAGACGTTGCGCCGGACGGCGGAGGGCCGCCATGTCTAGGACGACCAAATCGAAGGATGATCGCGAGGCCGCGCTATGGGCGGACGCACGACGCGACAAGTCCTGGTCGCCGCAGCAGCAGGCCGCGTTGAAGCAATGGCTGCAGGGGCGGCCTGATCGGTCCGACCTGCTGCGCCGCCATGAAGCCCTGATCGACGACGCCGCCGTCATCTGGGCGACGCAGGGGGCGGCGAGGACGCGGCTGGGTCGGCCAAGGCTCCGGCTGTGGCCGCAGGGGGCGGTTGCGGGCGCGGGGCTGGCGGCCGGGGTCGGAGCAATGGTGCTGATCGGCGGTGTTCTGGCGCCGCGCGGCGATTTGATCACGGGGAAGCCCGGCGGGTCTCAACCCATCGCCCTCGCGGACGGATCGGCGATCCGACTGAACGGTCAGAGTCAGGTGCGCGTGGACCTCGGCGCGAAGGAACGCCTTCTGCGCCTCGAGGGCGAGGGCTTTTTCGAAGTAGCCCCCGACAAGAGCCGACCGTTCTCGGTCGAGGTGGACGGGGTGCGCGTCACCGCTGTCGGCACCCGCTTCAACGTCGACCAACGCCAGGCGTCCGACGGCAAGTCGGTCGAGGTCGTGGTCTTCGAAGGCGTCGTCAAGGTCACGTCCGGGCGCGGCATGACGATGATGGTCCAGGCGGGCCAAAAGGCGACGGTGTCCGGCGGCGTGGTTGAGCGCACCAGCCTGATCCGGCCGGAAGCCGAAACCGACGTGCCGTCCTGGGCCAAGGGCTGGCTGGAGTTCAACGAGGCCAGCATGGCGAGCGTGGTCGAGGACCTGGAACGCGCGACAGGGGTCAAGGTCAGGCTGGTCGGCGCCCCGGTTGAGCGGGCCTTGATCAGCGGACGCTTCTCGGCGGATCAGCCAGAGAACGCCCTGGCCGCCATGGTGCGGCTGCATGGCTTCAAGCTGACCCGTCAGGGAACGGATCAATTCGAAATTTCAGAAGGTTAGGCGACCTTTAGGGCAAGTTTTCGTGACAGGTGTCAGGACGGCGTCGGCCGCCGTCTAACCCCGTAACGATCATGTTCGATCGCAGGGGATTTATCAAATGCGTATCCACAAGACCGGCCTCCTCACGGCGGCCGCCGTCGCTGTCCTGACGTCCGTCGCCGCGCCGGCTTGCGCTCGGCAAGCGACCGCCGGCGCCGAGGCGCGCGTCGCCGTTTCCATCCCGGCCCAGGATCTGGGGCGGGCGCTGCAGACTCTGTCGCGCGACACGGGACTGCAGATCGTCTTTGACCCGGCGCTGACGCGCGGGCGGACCTCCATCGCCGTTTCCGGCGCCATGGCGCCGCGTGAGGCCCTGCGCCGGATGATCGCCGGATCGGGGGTCGAGGCGCGCGAGGTGCGCGGGGTTCTGACCCTGGTGCGTCAGTCGGCCGAGGCCGCCGGAGGCGCGCCTGACGCCTTTGAAGTCGAGGACGTGCAGGTGGTGGGCTACGCGGCGGGCCTGCGTCGTTCGCTGGACGCCAAGCGCAAGGCCGACTTCATTTCGGACGTCATCAGCGCCGACGACATGGGCGACCTGCCGGCCAACAACGTGGCCGAGTCCCTGTCGCGCCTGCCCGGCGTCAACGCCGTGCGCAACCACACGACGGGCGAAGGCGACCGCATCACCATCCGCGGCCTGTCGACCGAACTGAACAACTACACCATGAACGGCGTCCGCATGGGCGGCGCCGGTTCGCCCGGCGACAACTTCTATCGCGGCGTGCGTCTCAGCTTTCTGCCGCCGGAAGGCATCGACTCGATCACCGTCATCAAGAGCCTGCCGCCGGACCGCGACGGCGACGCTCTGGGCGGCACCATCGACATCCGCACCCCGACGGCCTTTGACCACGACCCGGTCTATGGCGTCCTGTCGGTCTCGGCGGGGATGCTGGACAAGTTTGACGATGAGAAGTCGGGCGAAGTCTCCGGCTCGTTCGGGCGTCAGTTCAACGACAACTGGGGCCTGTTCGTCACCGGCAGCTGGTCGCGCCGCAAGTCGCAGTTCGAACAGAACGGCGTGGACGGGGATAACCAGCCGCCCGTCTGGTACGCCGACAGCGAGACCATGGGCTGGGACACCGCCAGTTTCGTCATGCGCGGCATGAACCTGGGCTTCGGCGAGACCGAGGTTGAACGTCACGGGCTGAACGCCAGCCTCGACTACCGCGGCGTGGACCACGACTTTCATCTGCGCGGCCAGTTCAACGAATACACCAAGGAAGAGTTCGGCAACCGCCTGAACTTCCGCAACGACACGAGCCGAAACTCAGCCCGCTTGAGCCAGGTCGACAAGACCATGACTGGCCTGCTGCGTCCCGAAGACGCGGTGATCGGCACGGACGCCAAGCTGGGCCGGATCTACAGCTACACCACGGCCCAGATCGTGGACCGGGACAAGGACGGCCGCATCACCGACGCCGACCGTTCGACGCGGTCCTATTATACGCTGGACGGCGCCTCGGGGACCTGGGACCCGCAGGGCTTCCGTCTGCGTCGCTTCTGGGAGGGCTCGCGCGAGACGGGCACGGTGATGTCGCTGAACCTCGGCGGCGTCAGCCGCCTGGGCGACTTCACGGTCGACTATGACCTCTCCTACGCCAAGTCGGAGGACAATACCGACGACTCCTATGAGATGGAGTTCCGCAGCGACAAGTACGGCTGGCTGGGCAACAAGGGCGTCAATGTCACCAACTTCGGCGATAGCCGCTTCCCCAAATGGGTGCTGAACGACGCCGGCATGGCGGCGGTCCACGACAACAGCCAGTACGACTTTAGCGGTCTGTCCGGCGAGGTCGGCGGCGCGCAGGAAGAGCTTTGGCAGGGCCAGTTCAATGCTGAATGGCGTCCGGTTTCGACCTGGCTGGAGGCCGTCAAGGCGGGCGGAAAATACTACAGCTCCAAGCGTTCGACCTATAGCGGCGAGTTCATGGATCTGGACGCCAGCGGCACCCTGGCCGACTTCTCGCGCTTCTATGGCAAGGAGGTCGCCAGCCTGTTCGACGGCGAATACTCGGGCCTCTATCGCCTGGGCACGGTCATCGACAACGACGCCATGCTGGCCGAGCTGCAACGCGCCATGGAGGGCAAGAGCGACTTCTTCGACGGCTTCGCCACCGACCCCGGCAACGCGGAACTGAGCGGCGAGGACAGCTTCACCTTCCAGGAGGATATCTTCGCCGGCTACCTGATGGCCACGGCCCGGTTCGGTCAGGCGCAGATTCTCGGCGGCGTCCGCGTCGAGGGCACCAACAACGAGATCGACGCCTACATCCTCGACGAGGTCCAGGGCGCGCACTTCGCCACGGACAAGAGCGACTTCGTCAACGTCCTGCCGTCGATCCACCTGAACTATGATCTGGACGACCGGACCAAGGTCCGCGCCGCCATCTGGACCAGCTTCGCCCGTCCCGACATCGCCCGCATGTCCTCGGCGCGTGAATACGGCTACGACAGCGATCCGGACGGCGACGGCACGGTGAACCCCAAGAGCGAATGGCTGCTGGTCGCCATCGAGCAGGGCAACCCGGACCTGAAGCCGATGAAGGCGATCAACTACGACCTGTCGATCGAACGCTACAACGGCGACACCGGCGCCTACTCGCTGGGTCTGTTCTACAAGGACATCGAGAACTTCCTGTATCGCTCCTCGTCGTCGAACATTCGCGACGGGACGTCGGGCGTGAACGTGGGCCCGGACGGCGTGACCGTCTCCATGCCCAACAACGGCAAGTGGGCGCGGGTTTACGGCGTCGAGATGAGCGCGCAGCAGGTCTTCCACTGGCTGCCGGGTCCGCTGTCGGCGCTGGGCGCCAGCGTGAACCTGACCCTGCAAAAGTCCGAGGCCGAGACCGGCATTTCCTGGCACCCGGAGGGTTACACCCTGCCGCTGATGGAGACGCCCGAGGCGGTCGCCAACGTCCAGATCTTCTGGGCGCGCGACGGATGGGAGGCCTATGCTGCCTACAGCTATCAGTCGGAATTCCTTGAGGGCATCCAGGACTTCGGCAACAACCCCTATGAGCAGGACTACGAGTTCGT
>DAIOID010000034.1:9966-11670 GCA_036744355.1 Brevundimonas sp. | reverse complement strand
TGGTCGGAATGGCTGCAGTTCCGCACGGCGGCGACGACGGCTGAGCCCTTCACCTTCCTCTACATGGGGGACATGCAGAACAACATCCTCGACGAGGCGTCCCGCACCATGAGGATGGCCTTCCGCAAGGCGGGGGACGCCGCCTTCGTCATCCACGCCGGCGACCTGATCAACCGGCACGACAGCGACAATGAATGGGGCGAATGGTTCGCCGCCGGCGGCTTCCTCTACGCCCAGACCCCGCAGATGCCGACGCCGGGCAACCACGAATATGGCCGCGGTCCGGTGCTGAACCCGCAGTGGCGGCGTCAGTACACCCTGCCGGAAACCGGCCCGGCGGGCGTGGAGAAGTTGAAGGAGACAGCCTGGACCGTCGACTATCAGGGCCTGCGCCTGATCTCGGTCGACGCCCCCCTGTTCCACGGCGACGAGGCCATGCGGGCGGAGATGGTGCGCTGGCTGGACGGGCTGCTGGCCAACAATCCGAACCGCTGGACGGCGCTGTTCCTGCACTTCCCTCTGTTCTCGATCGACCCGGATCGCGACAACGCCCGCGTGCGCGACGCGCTGAAGCCGCTGATCGACAAGTATGGCGTCGATCTGGTGTTGCAGGCCCATGACCACGGCTATGCGCGTGGGGCCATCGGCACGGGGCCGATGGGCAATCCGGGGCCGGCTCAACCGTCGGACCAGGGCTCGACCTATGTGGTCTCGGTTGCCGGGCCCAAGATGTATCCGGTCGCCGACCTTGGCTGGGCCACGCGCTCGGCCTCGCGGACCCAGACCTTCCAGACCCTGGAAGTGTCGCCCGACGCCGTGGTCTATCGCGCCTTTACCGCGACGGGCCGCGAACTGGACGCCTTCCGCCTGACCAAGGGCGCGGACGGCGTGGCCCGGGTGGAAGGCCTGGGTTTGAAAGGCGACAACTAGGCTGGGGATCGGCGCCCCTTAGAGGCGACAGACGGGCGTGACCGCGTCCTGTCGCGCACCGGGAACCGGGTGCGCTGTTGACCCATGCCCGCAGGACGACGATCGAGGCCCTTGGTGGTGGGCGTTATCTTCGCTCTGCTCCTGGTCGCCAGCGCGTCGTCTGCGGGCCTGGTTTTGGTCATTCGTCCTTTTGTCAGCCTCGCAGCCCTGTCCTATCGGGTCGCGGGGACTGTTTTTGAAGCGCTATATCTAGAAATGAATATCAGGCAGCGCACTATCTATTGGTTAGATATAGATGCGTCGGTAACGTCCTCCCGGGAAATCAATCAGACTGGCATGAGCTCCTCCGTGCAAGGATCAAGGCGCGTCCAGTCATCGGGAGGGGTGGGTGATGAGATTGAAGGGGAATTTGCGCTGGGCCTTGCTGGCGACCGTGGCGGCCTGTGTCGCGCCGGGCGCGGCGTGGGCGCAGTCGACGGAGGACGGCGCCGCCGTCTCCACGACCTCGGTCGACGATATCGTGGTCACGGCGCGCAAGCGCGAAGAGCGTCTGCAGGACGTGCCCATCTCGGTCCAGGTCTTCGGCGCCGCCGCGCTGGAGCAGGCCGGCATCAAGGACTTTTCGGAAATCGCCTATCGCGTTCCTGGGCTCAAGCTCAGCGCCGAGCGGGCGGTGGACACGGAACTCTTCATCCGCGGCATCGGCTCGGACATCCAGGGCGCCGGCGCCGACGGCGCGGTCGGCCTCTTCCTTGACGGCGTCTACATGTCGCG
>DAIOID010000034.1:8041-9866 GCA_036744355.1 Brevundimonas sp. | reverse complement strand
GCCAAGTTCGATGTGGCGACCTCGGTCAGCGGGCCGTTGTCGGAGACGGTCGGCTTTGGTCTGACGGTCAGCTCGCGCACCCATGACGGCTATGCGATCAATACGCGCGGCGGCGACGAAGAGGATCAGAACGCGCAGTCGGGCCGCGCTCAGCTTCGTTGGCGGCCCAACGACCGGCTGGATATCAATCTGGCGGCGGACTATACGCGCCACCGCGACGGCGCGCGCTGGGTGGACATCGTCGTCCCCGGCGACAGCAAGGAGGTCACCTACAACAGCTTCTTCGCCCCGCCGATCGCCAGCCTGCCGGGCTTTGTCCTGCCGGACCGCAATGCGCCCTTCCGCAGCGACAAGCGTCGTGAAGGCGCGCACAACTTCACCGGCTATCAGAACTCCGACATGTACGGGCTCAGCGCCACGGTCGACTGGGAGGCGAGCGACAGCCTCGGCGTCGCTCTGCAGACCGCCTATCGCGACTCCGAGCTGGCGGCCCGCGAGGACGGGTCGGGCATGTACTTCGACTTTCCTATCGATCCGGCCACCAACGCCCCCGACGTGACCTCGGCCATGCTGGCGGGTCTGGACGCCTACCTCGCCACCGTACCCGACAGCTATTTCGACAGCGGCAAGGCGGAGGATGTGAAGCAGTTCTCGCAGGAAGTGCGCCTGCGTTGGGACAGGGGCGGCGCCCTGAGGTTGGAAGGCGGCGCCTATTATCTGCATGAGAATATCCGCCGCGCCGAGGACGTGAACTTCCTGTTCGCCGATTTCCAGGCGATCACCGAGTTCGCCTTTGCGATGGAGTATGGCGGCACGCCCCTCTCGCCCTTCCCGGGCTCGAACCACACGGTGACGACGTCGAAGAACGACAACATCGGCCTCTTCGGCGAGGCGAGCTACAGCCTGACCGACCAGCTTACCTTCGAGGCGGGTCTGCGCTACGCCTATGACCGCAAGGACTATACGAACACCCGCTCGGGCGAGTCGTTCGAAGGCGCGCCGGTCAACTTCACCGTCGGGGAAAAGCGCTCCTGGGACGCCTGGCTGCCCAGCGCCACCCTGCGCTACGAGCCGAATGAGGATGTTTCGCTCTATGCCCGCTACGCCAGGGGCTACAAGCCGGGCGGCTGGACCGGCGAAGACGCCAATACGCCGGCGGAAGCCCTGGTGTCCTTCGATCCCGAAACCGCCGACAGCTTCGAGCTGGGGTCCAAGATGGCCTTCGCCGAGCGGCGCATCTTCGTCAACGCGGCGGCCTACTACACCCTGTACGACAACCTGCAGACCAACCAGTTCGTCTCGCCGGGACCGGGCATGCCGCCCGACAACTTCGTCTTCAACGCGGCGAACGGCACCCGCGCCTATGGTCTGGAGCTGGATGCCTACGCGCGCCTGACCGATGAACTGACCGTGTCGGGCAACTACGCCTATTCGCGCTGCAACTTCACCGGCGAGCTGATCATCGACGACGACGGCACCGATCTGGACGGCAAGACCTGCCGTCGGACGCCGGAACACGCCTTCGGGATCTCGGCCAACTATGACAAGCCGATCGGCAATGACCTGGTCCTGACCGCCGGCGGCGACTTCCAGTATACGGGCGAGGCCTACTTCGACAATCCGAACACCGAGCTGCTAAAGATCGACGCCGAGACCCTGGCCAACGCCCGGATCGGCATCCGCAATGCGGACCGCAAGTGGGAGGTGACGGCCTGGGTGAAGAACCTGACCGATGAGCTCAACTACACCAGCAAGCTCAATCTGTTCGGCACCATTTACGGCACCTACATCCCGCCGCGCACCTATGGCGTGACCGCCCGGTTCA
>DAIOID010000034.1:6414-7941 GCA_036744355.1 Brevundimonas sp. | reverse complement strand
AGCGCGCCATCCTTTCCGGGCCAGCTCGATCACTGGGATCAGAACAGCTACGCCAAGAACGTCGATGTCGTCGCCTTCTACCCGGCGGTGACCTCGCCTTGGCACGCCTGGGCCAGCGTCGTCGACTTCGATGGCAAACGCTTCCTCTATACTCATGACCGCGACTATCTGCGGATCATGGACGTGACCGATCCGCGCGCGGCCAAGATCGTCTGGTCGCAGGGCGGCGTCTGGAGCGCTGAAGGGTCGAGCGAGGACTTCGATTCCTCGGCCGTCACCGACTATTTCGGCGGCGTCACCATCGCCTGGAGCCCCTCGCTTCAGCGCAATGTCCTGGTGGCCTCCTACGAGATCGGCCGCTTCGGCCTGATGGACGACAAGCGGCGCCAGCCCGACAAGGTCGAGGCGCAGCGGCACTACAACTCGCTGAAGGGCTTCAAGGTCTACGCCATGAACGGCCCGACCCCCGACCAGTGGGAGCTGATCGCCACGCGGACGACGGACTACCAGCACCCCGACGCACCGATCGGCGAACAACAGGGATCGGGCGCGCTGGACGGCGTCACCTGGTGGGGCGGCAAGTACATGCTGCTCTCGGCGGCGCCCGACGACAGCTATGGGCTGACCGAATATCCCGACTACCTCTATTCGCCGGGCTATCAGGTCTGGGACATGTCGGATCCGGCGGATCCCAAGTTCGTCTCCCAGGTCACCGTGCCGGGGCAGGTGCTGGGCGACCCGGAAAGCATGGCCGCCTACCTGGCCAATCCGCGCGCCGGCAACCGCACCAGCTGGATGGGCTCGCGCACGCCCATCGTCCTGTCCCAGCCGGTCGAGGAGGGCGGCAAGATCGGCTTCGGCGGCATGGGCGGACTGGGTTTCTACAGCTTTGATCTCAGCAATCCGGCCCAGCCCACGGCCCTGGGCCACCTCAGCGTGCCGCCCAGTTATGCCGGGACCGAGTTCGATAATGTCGATGTCAGCCAGTATGACCGGACCGGCTTCGTCTTCTCGAACGGCTATCCGATGAACGAGAACTGCTACGAGCCCTACAAGGACATCTTCTCGATCGACGCCCGCGATCCGGCGAACCTGCGCGTCGCCGCCAAGTTCCCGCGCCCAACGCCGCCGCCCGGCGCTGACTTCACCGACTTCTGCCAGCGGCGCGGCAGTTTCGGGCCCAAGCGGTCCGGCGGTCTGGGGCAGCCTGAGTATGGTCGCCAAGGCATCGTCACCTATGCCTTCTACAACGCCGGCATCCAGTTGTTCGACGTGAGCAATCCCGAGCAGCCGACGATCGCGGGCTATTTCGTGCCGCGCTTCGCCAACGAAACCGAGGCGCCTGAATACACCTTCGGCAACTCCACCTTTGCGGTCTTCACGGAGTATGACCGCAACATCATCTGGGCCTTCTCGGTCAACGGGGTTTACGCCCTGTCATCGCCGCTGCTGGGCGAGCCGAAATTCACCGCCCCGGACAAGCCCTGGCCCGAACGCCGCCAGGCCCAATAGGGACCAAACCATGCG
>DAIOID010000034.1:2583-6314 GCA_036744355.1 Brevundimonas sp. | reverse complement strand
GAAACCCTGGTCACGGGCGAGGCCAAGGCCGACGCCCAGACCCTGATCGAACTGCCCAAGGAAAGCGCCGCGCGCTGGCTGCAGCTGCGCATCGACAGCAATTGGAAGGGCGGCGGCGCCACGCGCCTGTCCGACCTCGCGGTCTATGGCGAGCTGGATCATCGCGGCGCGGCGGGCGAGGTCGACGTCAGCGGCGTCTATGCTCACGAGTACGGCCCGATCGCCCTGCGACAGTCGGGGCAGGACATTCGGGGCTGTTACAACAACGGCCTCGGCACGCTGCGCGGCACGGCCTTCGGTCGCATCGTGCGGCTGGCCTGGTTCTCGAAAGAGGAGGGCAGCATCGGCTCGGCGACCCTGGTGGCGGCCAACGGCAAGCTCTACGGCTTTTGGTATCGCCCCGAAGACAAGATGGGCAGCCCGTGGAACGCAGTCAAAGAAAAGGGTCTGGACAGCGCCGACCTGGGGGCCTGTCGCGCCGCCCTCTATCCCCCCGCCTAAAGAGCCCCCTGACATGCATCTCCTTTTCCGGTCGCGCAGCCGAGCGCCGAAATCGCCGGCGAAGCCCGGCGTTTTCCGATCCGTCGCATCTTCTGCGTGGGCAAGAACTACGCCGACCATGCCCGCGAAATGGGTGGCGATCCCATGCGCGAGCCGCCCTTCTTCTTTTCCAAACCCGCCGACGCCGTGGTGGCCGGAACGGCTGAGATCGCCATGCCGCCGCGCACCGCTAACCTGCATCACGAGATCGAGCTGGTCATCGCCATGGGGCAGGGCGGGGCTGATATCGCGCCCGAAGACGCCCTGGCGGCGGTGTTCGGCTATGCCGTGGGCAATGACCTGACCCGTCGCGATTTGCAGGCGGACGCCAAGGCGGGCGCGCGGCCGTGGGACATGGCCAAGGGCTTTGACCACAGCGCGGTGCTGTCGCCGATCCGGCCCGCCGCCGAGATTGGTCATCCCTCGACGGCGCGCATCTGGCTGTCGGTGAACGGGGCGATGCGGCAGGACGGCGACATCGCCGACATGATCTGGCCGGTCGCCGACATCATCGCCGAACTGTCGACCTATGTGGAACTGCAGCCCGGCGACCTGATCTACACCGGCACGCCCGCGGGCGTCGGGCGCATCAGCGCCGGCGACCTCGTCGAAGGGGGTGTCGACGGTATCGGGACGATCGCGAACCGCTTCGTCTGATCGTTCTCGCTATGCCGTAAAGACCATATCAGGTCTGATATTCGGTATTATTTGTTTATGGCGTGCGAGCCTAGGCCGGAGAGGGCTGTAGGCTCTTGTTCAAGGATCGCGCATGAAATCGACCAATGTGGCCCGTAATGTCGTTGCGGCCCTTCGCGACATGGGAGTGCGCCATGTGTTCGGCGTGCCGAGCGGCGGCTGGGTCGACTACATGGAGGCGATCCGAACCACCGACGGCATCGATTTCGTGCTGACCAGCCACGAGGGCGGGGCGGGGTTCATGGCCGATGTCTGCGGGCGACTGACCGGGGTTCCGGGCGTCTGCTTCGGCACCTTTGGGCCCGGCGCCACCAACCTGGCGACGGGTGTCGGCGGGGCGACGCTGGATCGCTCGCCGATGATCGCCCTGACCGATGAAATGCCCGCCGCCTGGCGCAGCCGCACGGTGCAGATGGGCATCGATCATCAGGCTCTGTTCGCGCCCCTGACCAAGGCCACGATGCGGATCGAGGCCGACAGCGCCGTCGACACCTTGGCCGAGGCCGGGCGGATCGCCCTGTCGGGCCGTCCCGGCGCGGTCCATGTCGGCCTGCCGCAGGGGATGAGCGCCGTCGCGGTCGAGGAGGCGCGGATCGCGCCGCCCGCCGCCGACCCGGTCCCCGCGCCGGACGAGGCCGCCGTCGCGGCCCTGATCGCTGCCTTCTCCACCGCCACGAAGCCCGTGCTGGCTATCGGCCTCAGCGCCGTTCATGCCGGGATTCAGGATCGCATCATCGCCCTGGCCGAGCGGTTCGGCCTGCCGGTGCTGCTGACCCCAATGGCCAAGGGCATGGTGGCGGAAACCCATCCCAGCTACGCCGGCGTCCTCTTCCACGCCCTGTCCGATCTGGTCGGCCAGACCCATGCCGAGGCCGATCTGGTGGTCGCGGTCGGCTATGACCCCATAGAATTCAACTACGAAAGCTGGATGCGCGACGGGCTGGCCCTGGCCAGCATTGACGTCGCCCCGGCTGATATCGACCGTGACGTTCATCCGGTCGTCGCCGATGTCGTCGGCGCCATCGCGCCCGTGCTCGACGTGCTGCTGGCGCTTCCGGCGACCGTGAAGGCCTGGGACCTGGCCGCGCTGGCGGCGCGCAAGGCCGAGATCTTCGCCCGCCTGGCCGGTCGTGAAGGGGCCTTCGCGCCGCGCGCCGCGCTCGACGTGCTGCGCGACGTCCTGCCCGCCGACGGCATCATGACCTGCGATGTCGGGGCCCATACCCACCTGATCGGTCAGCACTGGCGCACGCCTGCGCCGGGGATCCAGATCATGACCAACGGCTGGTCGGCCATGGGATTCGGCCTGCCCGCCGCCATCGCCGCCAAGCTGTGTCGCCCCGATACGCTGGTCTGCTGCGTCCTCGGCGACGGCGGCTTCCTGATGACGGCGGGCGAGCTGGCGACGGCGGCGCGTGAAAAGCTGCCCATCGTCATCGTCATCTTCACCGACAACGACCTGGCCCTGATCCGCATCAAGCAGGAGAAGAAGTCCAACCCCATCTATGGCACGCCGGTGCGCGCCGAGGGGACCATCGGCGGGCCGTCGCTGCTCGGCGTGCCGGTCACGGTCGCCCGCGATCCGGTCGAGTTCCGCGCCGCGCTGGAGGCCGGCTTCGCCGCCGACGGACCGGTGATCGTCGAGGCCCTGCTGGACAGCCGCGAATACGACGAACTGGTCCTGCGCAAGGACAAGCCGTGAGCCTGGCCTTGCGACAGGTCGTGAATCCCGATCTGCCCGAAACCGGCTGCTCACTGTTGATCGGCGGCGGCTGGGAGACGGCCTCCGAGACCATGACGGTGCGCAACCCCTTCACTGGCGACGTTCTGGGCGAGGCGGCCTGCGCCGGTGTCGAACACGTCGAACGGGCGGTGGCGAGCGCGGTGGTCGGGGCCGAGGCCATGCGCGACCTGTCGACCGGCGCCCGCGCCCGCATCCTGCACGGCGCGGCGACGGCGCTGGAGGCCGACGCCGCCTGCTTCGCCGCCGCGATCACGGCCGAGACCGGCAAGCCGCTGCGGTCAGCGACGCGCGAGGTCGCCCGTGCGGTCAACACCCTGCGCCTGTCGGCGGAAGAGGCCACGCGGCTGGGGGGCGAGACTATCGCCTTCGACAGTTTCCCGGGCGGCGAGACGCGCTCGGGTCATTACCTGCATGAGCCCCTGGGCGTGATCGTCGCCATCACGCCTTTCAATGATCCGCTGAACCTGATCTGCCACAAGGTTGGGCCGGCGCTTGCCGCAGGGAATGCGGTCGTGCTGAAGCCCGCCGAGCAGGCGCCCCTGGTCGCCGTCATGCTGGCGCGGCTGCTGGTCGCGGCGGGGCTGCCCGATGGGGCGCTCAATCTGCTGACCGGGCGCGGGGGCGATTTCGGCGACGCCCTGACCGGTCACGGAGACGTCGCCATGGTCAGTTTCACCGGCGGCGCCGCCGTCGGCCAGGCCATCTGTCGCTCGGCCGGAATGAAGCGGGTCGCCATGGAGCTGGGCGGCAA
>DAIOID010000034.1:0-2483 GCA_036744355.1 Brevundimonas sp. | reverse complement strand
GGCGCGACCCTGCTGACCGGCGGAGAGCGCGTCGGCGCCCTGGTCCGCCCGACCCTGCTGGCGGACGTGCCGGAGGATGCGCGGGTGTCCTGTCAGGAAGCTTTTGGCCCGGTGGTCAGCCTGTTCCGATTTACCGATCTGGATGACGCCATCGCCGCCGCCAATCGCGCCGACTACGCCATCCATGCCGCGATATTCACAGAATCCCTGCGCCACGCGCGTCACGCCGCTCGCCGTCTGCGGGCGGCCGGTGTGATGATCAATGATTCGACCGATTACCGCCTCGACGCCATGCCGTTCGGCGGCGCCGGGCGGGGCAATATGGGACGGGAAGGCGTGCGCTTCGCGGTGCGAGAGATGTCCCAGACCAAGGTAGTGTGTTTCCATGACGCGTGATGTGACCCGGATTGAGATCCCCGAAGCGCCCGACCGCGCCTCGTGCCAGGCGATGGATCGCGCCGATCCGCTGGCGCCGCTGCGCGACCGCTTCGACCTGCCCGAAGGGATGATCTACCTCGACGGCAACTCCCTGGGGGCCATGCCCAAGGACGCGAGCGCCAAGGCCCTGGACGTCGTGACCCGCGAGTGGGGCATGGACCTGATCAAGAGCTGGAACAGCGCCGGCTGGTTCGACCTGCCGGTGCGGCTGGGCGACAAGCTGGCACCCCTGGTCGGCGCTGGGGCGGGCGAGGTCATCATCTGCGACTCGACCAGCCAGAACCTGTTCAAGGTCCTGTCGGCGGCGGTCGCCATGCGCCCCGACCGCAACGTCCTGATCCTGGAAGGCAGCAACTTCCCGACCAACAACTATATCGCCGAGGGCGTCGCCGCGGCGACCGGCGGGCGGGTGACGGTGCGCCTGTGCGAAAAGGACGAGATCGCCGACGCGATCGACGCCGACACCATCGCCGTGGCCATCACCCACGTTCACTACAAGACCGGCCACGTCCACGACATGGCGGCGATCACGGCGCGGGCTCAGGCCGCAGGGGCCCTGGCTGTCTGGGACCTGTGCCACAGCGCCGGGGCCATGCCGGTCGATCTGAACGGCTGCAAGGCGGACTTCGCGGTCGGCTGCACCTACAAATATCTGAACGGCGGACCCGGTTCACCGGCCTTCCTGTTCGTCGCCAAACGCCATCAGGGGCAGGCGCATCAGCCGGTGACCGGCTGGTGGGGCCACGCCGCGCCCTTCGCCTTTGAGCCCGGCTATCGTCCGCAAACGGGGCTGCGCCAGTTCCTGATCGGCACCCAGCCGATCCTGTCGATGGCGCTGCTTGAAGTCGGCCTGGATATCCACCTGTCGGCGGACATGGCGGCGATCCGCGCCAAGTCGATGGCCCTGACCGACTTGTTCATCCGTCTGGTCGAGCAGCGCTGCGCCGGTCATGGCTTCACCCTGGCGTCGCCGCGCGACGCCGCGGCGCGCGGGAGCCAGGTCTCATTCGCCCACGCCGCGGGCTATCCGATCATGCGCGCTCTGATTGCGGCGGGCGTCATCGGCGACTTCCGCGCGCCGGATACGGTTCGCTTCGGCTTCACGCCCCTCTACGTCGGCTATGCCGATGTCTGGGACGCGGTGGAGCGGCTGGCGGCGATCATGGACGGAGGGGTCTGGAGATCGCCCGAACATCAGGCGCGCGAAGCCGTCACATGAGCAAGGCACGAGGGGGAAGCGCGATGGACGAACAGACCTATGTCGACCGCGAGGCCGGGCTAGAACGCGGGCTGAGCAAGGCGCAGATCATCATGATCGGCCTGGGTGGGGCGATCGGCACCGGCCTGTTCATGGGGTCGGGCATCGCCATCGGCTACGCCGGTCCCGGCGTCCTGGTCAGCTATGTCATCGCCGCGCTGATCGCGGTGATCATGGTGTTCAGTCTCTCGGAAATGGCGGTGGTCCACCCGACCGCCGGGTCGTTCGGCACCTATGCCGAAATCTACCTGGGGCCGCTGATGGGCTTCATCGTCCGCTATACCTACTGGATCCAGCAGGTGCTGCTGATCGGCAGCGAGGCGATCGCCGTCGGCATCTATATGCGATGGTGGTTCCCCGGCACGCCGGTCTGGATGTGGGCGCTGGGCAGCGCCGGCGTCGTCGTCTGGGTGAACACCCGCGCGGTGCATAATTTCGGCTCGGTCGAATATTGGCTGACCGTCATCAAGGTGTCGGCCATCGTCGGCTTCATCCTGGTCGGCCTCAGCCGCATCTTCGGCGTGGTCGGCGATCCCATCGGCCTGCACAATGTCACCGGCTTGCCCGGCGGCTTTCTGCCTAACGGCTTCTCCGGCGTCTGGCTGGCGGTGTTGATGGCCCTGTTTTCCTTCATGGGGCTGGAGTTCGTCGTCGGCACCGCCAGCGAGGCCAAGGATCCCAAGACCGCCATCCCGGCGGCGCTGCGGACCATGGCGGGACGGCTGTTCCTCTTCTACATCCTGGCGCTGTTCATCATCGTCGCCTTCATTCCGTGGACCGAGTCCGG
>DAIOID010000033.1:15067-23311 GCA_036744355.1 Brevundimonas sp. | reverse complement strand
TCTCGGGCCGCTACATCCTGCAGCCGGAAATCTTCGACCTGCTGGAGACCCAGGAAAGCGGCGCGGGCGGCGAGATCCAGCTGACCGACGCCATGGACCGGCTGATGAAGACGCAAGTCTTCACCGCCTATGAGTACGAAGGCGTGACCCACGACTGCGGCGACAAGATCGGCCTGTTGCGCGCCAATGTCGCCCTGGCCCTGAAACGCCCCGACCTGGGCGAAGCGACCCGCGCGGCGATCACCGCCCTGCTCTGATCCCCGGCCTGCCGGGCGCCCTCAGCCGGATGCGGCCAGCCCGGGCAGATCAGGCTGGACCTGCCCCAGGCCGCGCTGCTGCAAGGCCGCCGCTGCGGCCATCCGACTGTGCACGCCCAGTTGGCGGAACGCCGCGGTGAGATGAACCTTGACCGTGCTCTCCGAGATCATCAGGGCGCGCGCGATTTCCTTGTTCGACTTGCCGGCGGTCAGCAGCGTCAGCACCTGCCGCTGTCGGCAGGTCAGCAGGCGGACGTCGCCGGCGGCGGCGTCCCGCATGTCAGGCGGCATGTCGCAGATCGTCGGCGGGATATGGATATGCCCGTCGAGCACGGAGCGAAAACTGGCCGCCATTTCATCGGGCGCACTGCGCTTGGGAATGAAACCATGCGCCCCGGCCGAAAGCACGTTGAAGACCGAGCGGCGCGCAACCGGCCAGCCGACGACAACCACCTTGAGATCAGGATGTCGCCGCCGCAACTGCCGGATTCCATCCAGCTCGCCCATGCCGGGCAGTTCCAGATCGACGGACAGCAGATGGGTTTCCGGCGCCGCGGCCAAGGTTCTGAGCACGCCGTTGTAATCGGCCTCCTCCCGCACCTCCTCAACCGCAAGATGATGTCGAAGCGTCGCCACCAGCCCGGCGCGACATAAGGGCTGGTCGTCCGCAACCATGAACCTTGTCATTCTTCAGCCCGCAGCCCTTGTCTGGCCGATCTCCCCCGAACACGATCGTCATTCCTGCTTCCACGCAAGAAATACTGCCTTCAGCCAAGACAACGGACAAGCTGAAAAATCAATGTTTTGTCAAACCTGAATTCTTTATCAAATGAGAAGCCTGAAACAAAGATCACCACAGAAACGATGCACCCCGAGATCGTCTAAAATACTTTTTGATATATTTGATCGCTCCTGAAACTCATTCTCCGCGCCATCATCTCAATGCTCGCGACCGGCTCGCCACAGCGTCTGGGTCAGAGGCTCCAAAAGATAGCTCAGAGCGCTGCGCGACCGCAGGGGAACCATGACCTCCGCCGGCAGCCCCGCCCGCAAGCCGGTGTCGCCGCGGATCTCCCGAATTTTCTCCAGTTCGGCGGGCGGTACTACGATCTCGATCTCGAAGTATCGTGCGCCGGTACGTTCATCCTCGAAGCTGTCGGCGGAGACGCGCGTCACGGCGCCTTCGAGAATGGGCAGGTTGCGCTCCTGAAGCGCGCTGAAACGCACCTGGGTCTTCATCCCCACCCTGAGGTCGTCGGCGTCGGTCGGCGCGGCCCGGGCCTCGACCACCAGGGCGCGATCCTGGGGCACGATCTCCATGATGGTGGCGCCGGCCGCCACGACGCCGCCGATCGTGAAGGTCGTGAGGCCGACGACCTTGCCGCCCGTCGGCGCCCGGATGACCGAACCCGCCACCTGTTCGCGCATGGCGTCCAGCTTGGGTTGAACCTCATCCAGACGCTGCTGGATCTCGCCCAGTTCGGTGGAGATCTCCTCCAGCCGTATCCGGTCCAGCGAAACCATCTGCAGACGGGTTTCGCCGATGGCTTCGGAGGTCCGGGCGGAGTCAGCGCGAAGCGCGCCGTACTGGCCGTCCAGCTCGGAGACGTTGCGCTCCATGGCCCGTATCCGGTTCACGGCGACGAAGCCGTCGGGCAGCAGGCGGCGCATCCCCTCGAGTTCCTCGCCCAGAAGCTTGGACTGCTCGCGGTTGGAGTCCATCTGGTGGGCCAGACCGCCGATCTGCTCGCTCTGCTGACGGACGCGTTGCGACAGAACGGCGCGTTCGGTCTGGATCGAGGCGCGTCGCGCCTTCAGCAACTGCCGCTGACCGGAAAGCGCCTCCCTGGCCAAGTCAGCGTCGGCGGCGGACAGATGGGCGAACTCAACGGGCTCGGTCAGCACGCCCTGCCCGTCACGCTCGGCGGCGAGGCGGGCGCGTCTCGCCAGAAGCGAGATCACCTCGCTGGTCATGGCGCGCTCTGACGCCACCAGCTCCGGCGTCGCCACACGCAACAGGGGCTGACCCGCGCGGACGGCCTCACCTTCGGTGACATAGAGACCGGTGATGACGCCGCCGTCCCGGTGCTGGACGACCTGTCGGTTGCCCGATACGGCGACGACGCCGTCGGCCATGGCCCCAGCGTCCAGCGGCACGACGGCCGCCCACCCCAGCAAGCCCAGGAAGAAGGCGCCCGAGAGGATGAACCCCATCCGCGCTTCCCGGTGCGGGGCGGCCAGACTGGCGCGGGTCGGGGCAAGAGACGAAGGCTTGGGACGGATCAGATCCTGCATGGGTCTATCTCGGCTTCATGTTGACGACGTTGTCGCCGGCCCCGACCGCGGCCAGGGCGGCCCGCACCTCGGCCTGGGGCCCCTGGCGCTCGATCATCCCGCCGTTGAGCACCGCCAGCCGATCGACGTTGCGCAGGACAGACGACCGATGCGCCACGATGAGGATGGCCGCGCCGCGCGCCTTGGCGGCGTCCATGGCGTTGCGCAGCGCCAGCTCCCCCTCGGCGTCGAGGGCGGCGCTGGGCTCGTCGAGAACGAGGATGCGGGGGTCGCCGTAGAGGGCGCGCGCCAGAGCGATGCGCTGGGCCTGGCCGCCCGACAGACCCTTGCCTCCGGGCCCGAGCATCGCGTTGTAGCCGCCGGGCAGATGCAGGATCATCTGATGCGCGCCGGCCTTTTCCGCCGCCGCCACCACCTGACGGTCGATCGTCTCCTGATCGGCGTCCAGATCCGCGGCGAACCGGGAAATGTTCTCCCCGATGGTGCCCGCCATCAGTCCGCTGTCCTGCGGCAGATAGCCGATGTGACGGGCCAGGGCCTCGGGATCCCAATCGGCGTAGCTGGCTTCGTCGATGCGGGCGTGACCTGCGTCCGGCGCAAGCGCGCCGGCGACCACCCGCGACAGGGTGGACTTGCCCGCGCCCGACGGGCCGATCACGCCGAGGATGTCGCCGGGCACCAGCCAGAGCGACACCGCATGCAGCAGATAGGCCGTCCCTTCCGGATTGCGGACGCTGACGTTGGCGAGTTCGACATAGCCTTCCGGCGGCGGCAGGATCAGGGTGTCGCGGACCAGGGGCTCGGTGTCGGCGAGAAGGGATCGGAGAACCCCCAGGGCTTGCCGGGCCTGAACGATCGTCGGCCAGACGCCGACCGTCTGTTCGATCGGCTGCAGCGCCCGGCTCAGCAGGACCGATCCGGCGATGATGGCGCCGACTGAAATCTGGCCGCTGACAGCCAGCCAGGCGGCCGCGCCGAGCGCCAGAGACTGCAGCGCCATGCGCGTGAACTTCACCAGGGCGGTGTAGCGGCTGCCGGTCAGCTGCGCGTCGACGCCGCCCTCCAGCGCCTGGGACCGGGCCTCCAGCTGGCGTGCGACCATGGCCCGGCGCATGCCCAGGGCGCGCACGACTTCAGACATGCCGACGGCCGCGTCATGGGCGGCGTGGGCGTTGGCCGAGGCCCGATGACTTTCACGGGCGGCCTTGCGCGTGCTCGACGCATTGGCCAGGGCCAGCCCCGCCAGGACGCAGCCGCCCGCGATGATCAGTCCGCCCAGCAGCGGATGGATCATGAAGGCCACCAACAGATAGATCGGCGTCCAGGGGACATCCATCAGGGCGATGGCCGCCGGTCCCGCCAGGGCGGTGCGCAGCGCATCGAAGTCGCGCATGGCCTGAGCGGTCGAGGGCTCGCCGGGCGCCAGCCGTTTGCGGATCATCAGGCGGTCGAGGATTTCGCCCGCCAGCAGGCCGTCCAGGCGCAGCGCCGCCCGGGTCATGATCCGGCTGCGCATGGCGTCCAGCGCCGCCAGGGTGGCCAGGGCTACGCAGACCAGAACCGTCAGCCACAACAGGGTCAGGACGCCGCTGGTCGGCACCACCCGATCATAGACCTGCATCATGTAGATGGTCGGGGCCAGATACAGGACGTTGACCAGGGCGCTGAAGAAGGCGGCCAGCCAGAAATAGCTTCGGCACGCCTTCAGCGCGTTATCGAAGGGTTTGGGGATGTCGCCCAGAACGATCTTCACAGTCGCGTCTCCCTGACGGAGGCACCGGACCGCGCCCGGGGACGCGGTCCGGTAGGTTCACCAGAAGATGTAGCCGTCGTCGTCACACACGCCGAACTCGGTCGGATCGTCGTCAAACTGTCGCCAGACATGCCGCGAGGTCCCGCTCGCCGCCATTCTGTCGCTCGCTGTCGCATCTTCCCGATCGTGCAGATCGCCGAAAACAGGACGAGACGCCCGGCCGCTCGGGAGCAGGAAGTCATCCGCATCCGTCAGGCTCGCCAGCGTCCGCGTCTCGCCAGTGGGCAAGGACGCCTCGTGCCGAGCGGCGGCCAGACCCGGCCCGCCGTCCAGAATGAAGGCGGAGGCCGTAAGGCTGGCGCTGGCGACGCCGTCCAGCAGCATGGTCCGTCCGCCGATCGTCACGCTGGCGCCCGCGCCAGCCGCACCGATGGCGACCATGGAGGCGAAGTTGGACGTTGTCACGCCGAGCCCGCTCAAGTCGATCTTGTCCGTGCCGACCTTGAAGTCGGTGATCCGGTCGCCATCGCCGAAGACGAAGACGTCGTCGCCCGAACCGCCGGTCAGGACATCATCGCCGGTCCCTCCGTCCAGCCGATCATCGCCGGAACCACCGCTCAGATGGTCATCGCCCGCGCCGCCCTTCAGCAGGTCGTCGCCCGAGCCGCCGTACAGGAAGTCGTCCCCTGCTCCGCCGGTCAGGCTGTCATCGCCCGATCCACCGCTCAGGCTGTCGTCGCCGTCGCCGCCGACTAGGGCGTCATCCGCCGAACCGCCGGCCAGAACCCGGTCGACCGGGGGCGTGACGGGAACGACCGGCGGCGTCCCGGCGCCCGCACCGTCCCCGTCGTCATCTTCATCGTCATCGTCTCCGCCCGGCTGGCCCGTATCGTCGTCATCATCATCGCCGGGAGGAAGCGTGCCGTCGTCCTCATCATCGTCTTCATCATCTCCAGCGGGAGACGGCGGATTGGGCTGGAAGATGAACTCGGGCAGGTTCGTCAGCCCGGTGTTGCGCATGATGATTTCGGAGAAGGTCAGGGCCTGACCATTGTTAAAGAGGGAGTCGTCGAACACCTCGAGATAGTAGAGCCGGTCGCCATGCTGCAGCCGGTTCAGCTGATCCAGGAAGATGTAGCCGAAGGTCGAGCCGAGCTGGCCGTGACGGGGCTTTTCGGACAGGCCGCCGACCCACAGGTCCATGCTGGCGAACCCGTCCGGATAGGCCGTCTTCAGCTGTTGCAGGGCCTCGTTCGACAGGCCGTTGCGCGCCTGGAAATCCGCCCACCCCGTATAGGGGCGCAGGCTGGCGTCGCCCGTCTTGGCGTAGAGCTGCTCGCGCACGGCGTTGAACGGCGGGATGCCCACGTCGCGACCGCGGAAGATGTTGAGCGCGGCAAGATCCAGCGGCCGCCCCACCAGCTGGTTTCGCAGGGCATTGACAATGTCGACGTCGATCGCCTGATGCGGGGTCGTGGCGGCCCCCAGCAAGAGGGCGTCTATGCCGATCCCGACCAGGGTTTCGGGCTTGAGGAAGGCGTCGACCAGCGAGATCTGCCGCGTCGTTCCGTCCGCATCCACATAGCTGACGGTTTCGTTCAGCATGGAATGGCCGAAACGATAGGCCGCCTGGGCGAACTCCAGCGAAATGGAGGCGTCCACGGTCGGGTCATAGCCTGTGAAGCCGTGCTCATCGTCGTCGTCCAGCCCGCCGGCCATGGCCTGGGCGAACTCGGTGAAGACGACGCGCTGATACTCGGCCACGTTCATGATGCGCGCGGCGTCGAAATACTCTTCCTCGGTCCAGGCGCCATTGGTCGATTCCTTGAGGCGATCGACCCAGTGGTTGTGGTTGCGCTCCCAGATCGTGTGGACCGAGGTCAGCATGACGTTCTCGTTGCCGCGGCCGTCGCCGACCACGTAGTAGTGGCCCAGGGCATCCAGATCGAGGACCGGCTGGCCCGTCGCCGGATCGGTCTTGTAAACCGGCACGAAGTCGATCAGCAGGGGCTGGCCCGTGCCGTCGTAGTTGGAGATGTCCCCCGCCGTCAGTTCCTGACCGCCGGTCATGATCCGGTAGTTGGCGCGAATATCGTCCAGCGTCGGCAGGTTGGCGCGGCCGGTGGCGTCCGGCGCCCCCTTCAGCAGATAGGCGGTCTGGCGCGGCTGGCCGTCAGGGCCGACCACCCATTCCCGCAACAGATCGGTGATCGCCTCATGCGAACCATAGGCCTGGTTCTGATCGACGAAGGGCGAGGTGTCGTTGATGTACTGGGCCGCGATCTCGTCGCCGGTATTGGGCACGCCGTCCGGATCGACCCCGGTGCCAGGCACGATATTGGCCCTCGGCGCCGAGATCGGGAAGGCGGGCGAGCCGATCGGCATGCTGCCGGGCGCGCCCTTGTTGATGAAGTCCAGGCCGTGGTCGAAGTACTGGCCGAAGGCGGTCAGCAGGGCGGTGCCGCCAAAGGCGTTCGGCGTGCTTTCCTCGACGCCGTCGCCGTCATTGTCCTGGTTCGAAACCAGATCCGAGATCTGACGCGGGGTCAGGGTGGTCTGCCGCACGCCCGAAGCGCCGTCCGTATAATAGGGATCGGTCAAACGAATGAAGGGCTGGCCGGCGTTGGCCTGGTGGGGATTGGCGACATTATTGCCCAGGCCCGAGGCGTCCCGGTACAAACCGTCGCGCACCATCTGCAACAGGTCGTCGAAGTCCTCCTCGTCCATCGGCAGGTCGAAGGCGCTGTTGGAAGGCGCCAGGACGACGCCCTCGGCGGCCAGGCTGGGCGTGCCGAAGTAGGTGACCGAGTGGGCGCCGCTCGCCAGCTTCACGCTGCCGTCCGGGTTGTAGGTCTTCACGTAATCCCGAAACGTCTTTCCATCAGCCAGCTCGATCACGTCCTGGGGTCGCAGGGCGCCGACAATGGTGTCATTGCCGCCGCTGGAGCGCAGGACGACGCGGTGCGCCGACTGCATGCCCGTGATGTCGAGCGTGTCGTTGCCGCCGCTGTCATTGATGGTGATGGTCGAGAAGCTGAGACTGGTCGGGTTGAAATTGCCGCTTGTGGTGACGGTGTCGTTGCCCGGTCCGGTGTTGATGATGATCTCTTCGATATTGTCGAGCTCGGCGATCACCACGCCATTTCGCGTCACGACAATCTCAGTCTCGGGACGGAGGCCGAGGATGCCGGCGGCCTGAGCCGCGACGCGGGAGTAGACGATGAAGGCTTCGGCCGTGTTGGCGCCGTTGACCATGAAGGTATCCGTGCCAGCGCCGCCGTCGACGAAGTCGCGGCCGCCGCCGACATTCCACAGGATGGTGTCATTGCCGCCGCCGGCGAGGATGACGTCGTCGCCGCCCGCCCCGTCGAACGTGCTGGCGGCGTTGTCGCCGATCAGGATGTCGGCTCCGTTCGTGCCGCCGATGGTCCCGGTCACGTCGCGGTTAAGCGTCACCGTCGCCGTATCCGTGGCGTTGGCGGCGCCCGAGCCGTCATTGCCGGTATAGACGAAGGACCCGCCGGCCCCGCCCGTATCGGTGACGGTCACCACGCCGCCGGCGCGGGTCGCCGTCAGGCCGTTGAGGTTGCTCAGCCCGGTGACGGCGATGGTGTTCCCATCAACATCGACATCGTTGCGCAGCAGCACCCATTCGGGGATGGCGAAGGACCCGGCCGTGACGTTGGTGATCACCGTATCATTATTGACCGTCGGCTGGTCGTTGACCGCCAAGACATTGACGGTGGTGCGGGCGACCTGGCTGGACAGGAAGCCGTCGTTGACGGTCACCTCGATGATGCGGTCGACCGTGGCGGGGTTCTGCGACGTGTTGCGGAACTCGACGGCCTGAAGCGCCGTCTGCCAGTTGGCGATGCTGGGCTCGTTGCCGGTCAGGGTCACGATGATCTGCCCCGGAACCGAGGTGTCGATCGTGCGGGT